>JBEBBO010000159.1:0-35129 GCA_041158345.1 Pseudomonadota bacterium
TGACAAATGGATCGATATCCGTCAGGCCGGATAGCAAAGCCATACCTTGAAGGCCATGCGAAGGAAAAACATTCAGAAGGTAGTGCGTCAGGCCTGTCATCAAAAGGAATGAGGCCGCAAAGAGGGCAGCCGCATCAAACTCCAGTGGATTGCCGTGGCTCTCCAGTGACGAGACCGTCTCAAGCCGCCGTTCTCCCTGCCGATGAATCCAAACCGCCGCGCCAATGATCACGCAAAACAGCAAAAGGCAGGGAAGAAGTAAAAGTATCCCGACCTCAAAATCAAAAATCCCGACCAGTAATAAAAGCCTGAGATACATCATGCCTGTCGCCAGAATGATGGCCGCAGCGTAGGAACAGGAGTCGGTTTTGGCTTGTGATGATTGCCGCGCAATCACCAGACTGGTTGCCGTGCTCGAATAGAGGCCGCCAATCGCACCGGTCAGAAGGATCCCTTTACCTCGAAAGAAATACCGCTGCGCCAAATAGCTCACGTAAGAAATACTGCTGATGACCACCACGGCCAGCCAAGTCTGATGCAACGAGACGGGCAAGGCACCAGAGATCTGTCCTCGGGGCGTCAAGGGGAGAATGACCGCGGAGAGCACCAGAAACTTGGCCAAAGTGACCACTTCTTGGCTCGCCATGTGCTCACTGAGGTAGGCCAGTTTGTCTCGGGAGTTGAGGACGAAGAGAGCGGAAATGCCGATGGCCACCACAAACCAAGCGGGTGTGATCTGAGCCAAAGGTCCTAAGGTATAGCCCAACAAAATAAAGAGCATGCCTAAAACGCCACTGCCCTGCCCCTGATGGGCCAATTTATTCTGATAGAACAGGCCGAGCCAAAACCCAAGAATCACCAGCCCCGCAGCATAAGCCATCCCTGCAGGCTCCAGGACCCAAAGCGAAAACCCTGCGATCGCGGCAAGGATCACGGTTCGGGTGGATCCTACGCGCATCGCCGGGGGACTCGAAAGGTAGTACTCGCGAAGACCCAAGCCCAGTAACAACCCCATACCGAGCGTCAGACCGAGTTGCCGAAGCAGCGGTGGAACTCCTGTCAATAAAATGTCCAATAGCCAATCTCCGTTGACGGGAAATCCGCATTATCTCTATTCCACGGGCTCTGGATATCCTGATCACAGGGACCTGCATCTGAGAGATTGCAAAAGTCAGCCGCTGGACTGAAGATAGGTCTCCGAATTGCCGTACCCAAGTCCATCAGAGGATCCGACAGCCATGACTCACGCCTCTATCGCTGAACTTCGTGAAGCTGTCGGCCATCTTCGAATCATGATTCGGCACGTGGCCGTGGATCCCCGGATGGGATCCAGAGCCCGTCTACTGATTATCGGACTGGTCAGCCTGATGCTCGCGATCAATGGGCTAAACGTAATCAACAGCTATGTCGGCCGCGATTTCATGACCGCCATTGCTGATCATGATCGGTCCGGTTTCACCAAAGAAGCACTGCGGCTGATCGGCGTGTTCGCCTTGCTGACCTTCGCTTCAGTGATGTCTCGGTTTTGCGAAGAGTCGATGGGACTTCTCTGGCGCAAATGGATGACATGGCGCCTGTTTGAGCTTTATGCCGATCATCAGGTCTTCCTAAGACTCGATCAGACGGGTAGCGTTGAGAATCCGGATCAGCGCATTGCCGAAGATGTTCGTAACTTCACCACCACGACCATTTCCTTCATCTTGATGCTGTCGAATGCCATTTTGACGGTGATCGCGTTCTCTGGCGTTCTCATCTCAATCAGCCCGCTCCTCTTCGGCGTGGCGATTGGTTACGCATCAATCGGTACATGGCTCACCATCCATCTCGGCAAGCCGCTCATCAAGCTCAACTACAATCAGCTCGACAAAGAGGCGGCCTTTCGGGCGGCGTTGATTCATATGCGCGAGAATGGGGATCTCATCACCCTCGCCCGACGCAAAGATCTTTGGGTCGGACGGACCTGGGATCGCCTTGCGGATCTTGCCTCCAATTTCACCGAGATCATTCACGTCAATCGGAATGTTGGGTTTTTCACCACCGGCTATAACTGGATGATCCAGCTGATTCCGGCCTTGATCGTGGCGCCCCTGTTCATCGATGGGGATGTTGAATTCGGTGTCATCAGTCAGTCGGCTGTGGCCTTCACCCAGCTAATGGGGGCCTTTTCCCTGATCATCACCCAATTCCAGTCCATTTCATCCTTTGTTGCCGTGATCAAACGGCTTTCCGGCATGACGCAAAGTGTGCTCAATGAAAGAGAGCGAATCAGCAAGATCAAGGAAGAGACGATTGATGGCTGGGATCATCTGCCAGGCATCCAAATTGAGCATCTGACGCTTGGAGCCGCCAACAATCACCACAATGTAATTGAGGATCTCAACGTGACCTTCGCCAAGGGGCAAAGGACCTTGGTCTGTTCCAGTGAAGCCACGACCCCCTCCACCCTTCTTCGCGCCATCGCCGGCGTCTGGCCTGTGGTTAACGCGGGCCGAGTGCTCCGCCCGCCTCTCAATTTGTGCCTCTTTGTCACCGAACGTCCTTATCTTCCGACCTGTTCCCTCCAGGAACTCTTTGTTCGACCTTATCCCGAAGCGATTGGAGAGGTTGAGGCACCGATCCTTGCGGCCTTCGACACCCCAGAATCTCTAATTCGCGAGGTGCTCAAGGAGATTGGCCTTGGGGATTTGATGGAGCGCATTGAAGATAGCGAAATGGCCCACGACTGGCAGAGTGAATTGTCTTTGGCAGAGCAACAATTGATTGTTATCGCCCGCGTCCTTCTTGCTGAGCCCATTTTTGTCCTGATGGAGCGGCTGGGTAGCGCATTGGATGCTGACGTCCTGAGGCACGTGATCGCCTGCCTTGAGCGCCGCAACATTACGGTCATTCGATTTGAGCAGATGCAGGATGCCACGGATCCAACCGCCGCCCGACTTGAATTGGGCCCTCAGGGGCGCTGGGTCTGGACACCCGCCCCAGGGCCCGATGCAACAACTTCAGCCCCGTGAGCTAACTTTCGATTGATTTTGTTGTCTCAAGGGTAACACCCTGAGAAGGGCCCATAGAGCTTTCTAATTTGGAGAAAAACCCGCCATGGCCATGTTGAATTATGCCGCCCTCGTCATCATCGGGGCTTTGGGAATGTCGATTCTGGATCAAGACCATGCGCACGTCTCGATCGAAGAGTGGGCGATCTACGGCGTGATGCTGTTCTCGGCCTGGCGACTGGTGCAGGAAATGGTTCAATATTTCAAAGACAATGAAGGCGGGTTTTAATGGCCCCTATCAAACCGTTTAATCCGATTTGAGCTCGCGGTTATCCCCTCCCCGGCGCGGACCCTTCATTCGCCCGGAGCGGGCCGTCCCACAATTGATGCAGGATGTGCTCCTCGCACTTATACCCGGCATCACGGTGCTGTTGCTCCTCTATGGCAGCGCCATACTGTTTCAGATCAGTCTGGGCATTCTGGGTGCTGTTGGAGCGGAAGTTCTGGCGCTTTCGCTGAGAAAGCGGCCCATCCCTGAAAACCTCAAGGACCTGAGCGCGGTTCTCACCGGAACGCTGCTCGCGATTTCGATTCCCCCACTGGGACCCTGGTGGATCGTGACCACCGGCGCCTTTCTCGGCATTGTGATCGGAAAGCACGTCTATGGGGGACTTGGGCAGAATCCCTTTAACCCCGCCATGCTGGGATTTGCCCTTCTGATGTTGGCCTTCCCTCGCTGGATGACCCTGTGGCCCGGAATGCGATATGAGCTACCCACCGGAGCCTTGGACATCGAGCCGACGCTGAGGGCGCTATTTGGCGGGGATATCGCCATTGCCGACAGCATCACCCGGGCCACCCCTCTCACCTTGTGGGGTGAGAGCTTGAAGCATCCAGATGCAAGCGCCCTCAAGCCGGATACACCCTTCTGGGGATGGATCCTTCTCAACGGTGCCTACCTTCTGGGTGGCGTTTGGCTGGCCATGAGGAAAACGCTCGATCCAAGAATCCCCCTGGGCTACCTCGGCGCCATGGTTTTGGGCATTCTCCTGATCGATGGCTTTTCTGATCCCCAAGCCCCTTCAGCCTGGTCAAGCCTCCTCCTCGGCTCCACCATGCTGGGCGCCTTCTTTATTGCGACAGATCCCGTATCGGCCGCTTCAACACCCAAAGGTCGTTGGCTTTACGCCGCAGGCATTGGGCTTTGGGTCATTTTGATCCGGCGATTCGGCGCTTATCCGGACGGACTCGCATTTGCCGTGCTGGTCATGAACTTTGCTGCCCCGACGCTGGATCGCTTTTCTCGGCCAAAACCACTCGGGCGATCTCGCTAATCCCAGGGTTTAAATCGTGACCTGTGTGCCCAACTCGATGACGCGTTCGAGGGGGATCTGGAAGTAGCGTGCCGCAGAGCCCGCATTTCGGGCCATGGTAATAAACAGCCGTGCCCGCCAACGAGATAGTCCAGACTCGCCCCCAGCAATCAGCGTCTCGCGACTCATGAAGAAATAGGTCGATGCCGGATCCACGTGGATCTCACGACTGCAGGAACGCAGCGCCTTGGGAATATTCGGGGATTCGGCAAAGCCGTAATGCAGGGTCACGCGAAAGAGTGACTCCCCGAGCTTTTGAATTTTTCGGCGCTTCTCTGGATTGACCCGTGGCGTCGGTTCCGTGACCACACTCATGATCACAACCGTCTTGTGCAAGGCTTTGTTGTGACGCAAATTGAAAAGCAATGACAAGGGAATGCCCTGCTGGCTCAAGGTCATGTACACGGCAGTGCCTTCGACCCGAACCGGCGGGTTCTCTTCGAGAGAGGTCAAAAACTCTTCCACCGGCATGGACCGTTCCTGAAGCCGCTCCTGGAGATGCTTTCGCCCCAGTTTCCAGGTACTCATGATGGTGAATACGATCAGACCAATCACCACGGGGAACCAGCCACCATCGGGAATCTTCGGCACATTGGCACCAAAAAACGCAAGATCCACCGACAAGAAACCCAGACCCGCCAAGAGGACCATCACCGGGTTCCATTTCCATAACGAGAGCACCACCACCAGCGTCAACACGGTATCGATCGCCATCGTGCCCGTAACGGCTATGCCGTAGGCCGATGCCAATTCCGAAGACGACTGAAGACCGACGATCAACAGGATGACGCCAAGCATCAGCATGAGGTTAATTGCCGGCACAAAGACTTGGCCCATCTCATCCTCTGATGTGTATTTCACGGAGAGTCGGGGACAGTATCCCAGCTGAATCGCCTGAACCGTAAGCGAAAAGGCGCCTGAAATCACAGCTTGGGATGCGATCACGGTCGCGAGGGTCGCCAAGATGATCATGAAGGAAAGCCAAGCGGGGCCAACGTTGAGATAAAAGGGATTCGTGACGGCTGAGGGATCTCGAATCAAAAGCGCCGCTTGCCCAAAATAGTTCATGAGGAGTGCGGGCATCGCAATCAGGAACCAGGCCTTTCGAATGGGCTTTCTTCCGAAATGGCCCATATCGGCATAAAGGGCCTCACCCCCCGTGACCGCGAGAACGACTGCACCCAACGTCAACGTTCCACGTAACCCGTTGGCTGTGAAGAAACCGATCGCCCGGAGCGGATTCGCCGCTTCAAGGACTTCGGGGGACTCCAGAATGCTATTCACCCCAAAAATCGCAAGACAAAGGAACCAGACAAACATCACCGGTCCAAAAAGTCCGCCGACCTTGCTGGTGCCGTGTTTCTGCGACTGGAACAGAATGATCAGGACGGTTAATGCGATGGGCAAAATGAAGTTGTGCAATTCAGGCTTCAGAACTTCAAGTCCCTCCACGGCACTCAAAACCGAGATCGCCGGCGTGATGACCCCATCCCCGTAAAAAAGCGCCGCACCAATCAGCCCCAGCATCATCAATACGCGCTGGAGCGACGGGCTAATCTGAACCCTTTGGGCAACCAGCGACATGAGCGCCATGATCCCGCCCTCACCCTTGTTGTCCGCTCGCATAATGAAGGTGACATATTTGAGGGAGATCACGATCAGTACCGACCAGAAGATCAAGGACACCACGCCGAGGACATTGTCTGGGGTGGGTGGCAAGGCATGTTCACCACCAAAACACTCCTTCAGGGTATAGAGCGGACTGGTTCCAATGTCCCCGAAGACGACGCCCAACGCCGCAATCATCAATCCCTTCTGAGGCTTATGTGTCTGATTCACTGCAGCATCCCTATCGATGGACTAATTCGGGTCAAATCTTCTCACTTCCGGATGGCTTTTGCCCATGCATCCGCCATCGCACCCTGCGGTTTTGGCGCAGGCCCCCGCTCCTTCCCACGAGGGTTTCGTTGGGCTTCCGCCTGATGATCCTTGCGCCCGGCATCCTGTGCGGGCTTTTGACCTTGCGCCGGAACATCGGAACGCATGCTGAGCGCAATTCGTTTTCTCGGAATATCAACCTCCAAGACACGCACCTTGACGACCTGTCCGGCTTTCACGACCTGACGGGGGTCGCTCACAAATTGATCCGCGAGGTGTGACACGTGAATCAAGCCATCCTGGTGCACGCCCACATCCACAAAAGCGCCAAAATTCGCAACGTTGGTCACCACCCCTTCGAGAACCATGCCTGGCTTGAGGTCCTGAAGCGTGGACACATCCTCTCGGAATGTGGCTGTCTTGAATTCAGGACGAGGATCTCGTCCGGGCTTCTCCAGTTCTTTGAGGATATCCTGCACTGTCGGAAGCCCAAAGCGATCGTCGGTCAGCGTCTCGGCATTCACGCTTCTTAGCAAGGCTGCATTGCCAATCAGCCCCCGAATATCCTGGCCAGTTTTGGCGATCAGGCGATTGACGACGGGATAGGTTTCCGGATGAACGGCTGAAGCATCTAAGGGATCGCTGCCATTCATGACCCTTAAGAATCCCGCGGCCTGTTCAAAGGTTCGCTCCCCAAACCGCGGCACCTTTCGGAGTTCCTCACGGCTGCTGAAAGGACCATGCTGATCGCGGAAATCGACGATATTTTGGCTCAGGGAAGGACTCAGGCCGGAGATATAGCTCAGCAGCGACACAGAGGCGGTATTGACGTCGACACCCACAGCGTTCACACAATCCTCGACCACCGCATCGAGGCTTCGTGCGAGGTGTGTCTGATTCACGTCATGCTGGTACTGACCCACACCGATCGCTTTGGGCTCAATCTTGACCAGTTCCGCCAGAGGATCCTGAAGCCGACGCGCAATGGAGACAGCCCCCCGCAGCGAAACATCCAAGGCCGGAAATTCTCGGGCCGCAAGTTCAGAGGCCGAATAGACCGAGGCCCCCGCTTCGGAAACCACCACCTTGGTCAGTCGCGTGTCCGGATGACGGCGAATGAGCTCTTCGGCCAACTGATCGGTCTCGCGCGAGGCCGTGCCATTTCCGATAGCAACCAACTCCACGCCATGCCGTTGAACCAGCTCACCCAAGACCTTCAACGAACCCTCCCAATCATTCCGGGGCACATGTGGGTAAATGGTCGCGGTCTCCAAGAGCTTACCCGTTCCCGCAATGACAGCCACCTTAACGCCCGTCCGAAGTCCCGGATCCAGCCCGAGCGTGGCGCGTTGGCCTGCAGGGGCGGCCAAAAGAAGATCCTTGAGATTATGGGCAAAGACGCGAATCGCCTCTTCTTCGGCCAACTCCCTGAGGCGTTGCTTGAGATCCAAGTCAATCTTGGGAAAGAGCTTGATCTTCCAGGCAAAGTGGACGCATTCCTGCAACCAGCCATCGGCCGGGCGGCCTTTTGCCTCAAGGCCCTGATCGCGACCGATCAGCCCCTTGGCCATCTCATGCGAGGACTCGGGATCTTTGCCTGGCAGCAGGGTCAGGTCAAGAATGTCCTCATTACGCGCCCTGAAAAGGGCCAGAGCCCGATGTGAGGGAATTTTTGCCAAGGGTTCATCGTACTCAAAATAATCTCTGAATTTTGCGCCATCACTTTCCTTACCGGTAATGACGCGCGCCAATAGAATGCCATCATTCCACAACCGCTCTCTGAGGGATGTCACCGTTTGCGGGTTTTCGGCAAACAGCTCCATCAAAATCTGGCGGGCCCCATCCAGCGCATCCTGACTGGCATGAATCGAATGTTCGGGATTGAGGTATGCAGCCGCTTCCGTCAAGGGATCCAAGGTGGGATCGGCCAAAAGACCCATCGCCAGAGGTTCGAGTCCAGCCTCACGCGCGATTTGCGCTTTGGTGCGCCGTTTGGGTTTGTAGGGAAGATAAAGATCCTCAAGCAGGGTCTTGGTTTCAGCCGCCAGAATGGCTGCCTCCAGCTCAGGCGTCAGCTTGTCCTGTTCTCGAATACTGGCAAGAATCGTTTCCCGGCGGGCTTCAAGCTCCCGAAGATAAATCAGACGGCTCTCCAAGAGCCTTAACTGGGTATCGTCCAGGCTGCCCGTGGCCTCCTTGCGATAGCGGGCAATAAAAGGCACGGTCGCGCCATCATCCAGAAGCTTAACAGCGGCCAAAACTTGGGACGGCTTGACGCCGAGTTCCTCGGCAATGCGATCAATGATATCCATCAGGTAACCACTTGAAGGTGGGAAGCGGGACAAGAAAAAGGCCACTCGCGCGGCCTTATTCCTAGAGTGAGTATGAAACGCCGTCCGTTAGGGACGATCGTCGCCGGACCCCTCTTTTTCTGGAACCAGAAGGTCAGCGCGGCTAATGCCGAGGCGATAGGCCAATGCGGATGCCACGTAGATCGAGGAGTAGGTTCCCACGAAGATACCGACGACCAGGGCCAGACCAAAATTGCGCAGGACTTCCCCGCCCCATACGGCCATCGCGACCGCGGACAAGAAGGTCAGGAAGGAGGTCATCAACGTTCGGCTCAAGGTTTCATTGATCGAAAGATTGATGATTTCCAGCGTGTCGGCCCGACGAATTTTTCTGAAGTTTTCACGAATCCGGTCAAAAACGACGATGGTGTCATTCAGGGAGTAACCCATGATGGTCAACACGGCCGCAAGCACCGTCAGATCGAAGTCGAGCTGAAGGATGGAGAAGAACCCCAGAATCATGGTGATGTCGTGCAAGGTTGCGAGAATCGCGCCCAAAGCAAAACGGTACTCAAATCGCCATGCGACATACACCAGGATGAAAAAAGCCGATGCAATCAGCGCGATCAGACTGCCTTCGACCAGATCATCACCGACCTGAGGCCCCACGAAGTCGACGCGACGAATTTCGGGACGATCTTCCGGATTCTTGTTCAAGGCATCCATGACCTTGGCGCGAAGCGCATTGCCATCTTCACCTTGCTTCAGTGGCGCAAGACGAATCAGAACATCACGGATCGTGCCGAAATTCTGGACCGTGGGATTCTCAAAACCGGCCGCTTCCAGCTCACCACGAATCAGGCCCAGATCGACCGGGTTCTTGTACCCCGCTTCAATCACGGTCCCGCCGGTGAAATCGACGGCAAAATTGAGACCCTTGACCCCAAGGGACCCCATGGCAATGGTACTGAGGACCAACGAAGCGATGACGGCAAAACCGCGCCACTTCATGAAATCGATGGCTGCGTGCTTTGGGTTAATGGTAGATGTAGACAAAACTAACTACTCCTGAAAATTCGGTCGGGCGCTTGGATCTCGGGGAAGGCCATTAGATCGACAGCTTGGCCTGACGGCGTTGCCCATAAATGAAGTTCACCATCATTCGCGTGCAGCTCACCGCAGTGAAGAGCGAGGTGATGATGCCGATCGTCAATGTGACGGCAAATCCCTTGACCGGACCGGAGCCAATACCAAACAGCATGATGGCGGCAATCAGGTTGGTGATATGAGAGTCCCAAATGGTCGCAAACGCCCGATCAAAGCCGGCGTAAATCGCGGCTTGGGGTGACGCACCATTACGAATTTCTTCCTTGATGCGCTCATAGATCAGAACGTTGGCGTCAACCGCCATACCGACGGTCAGGGTAATCCCTGCGATACCGGGTAGCGTCAGCGTCGCCTGCATGGCCGAGAGAATGGCAAGAATCAAGGCCACGTTGAACAGCAGCGTTACGTTCGCAACGATACCGAAGACCTTGTAGTAGAACAGCACAACCAGCGCCACCAGCGCGAAGCCGATTTCAAAGGATCGGACGCCCTGTGCAATGTTGTCTTTACCCAGGCTTGGGCCCACGGTGCGCTCTTCGACGATATCAACCGGGGCAGCAAGGGCACCCGAACGGAGTAACAACGAGAGATTACGGGCTTCGTCACTGCCATCCAGACCGCTGATCTGGAATCGCTTGCTAAACCGATCACGAATCGTTGCGATATTGATGACCTCTTCCACGGTTCGCTTGGTGCTGACGCGCTGACCATTGATTTCTTTGGTCTCGGTCTTGTTTTCGATATAGACCACCGCCATCGGTTTATTGATGTTTTCACGGGTGGTATCCGCCATCTTGTGGGCACCCGGGCCATTCAAGGTGATGAATACGGCCGCTGAACCGGATTGCTGCTCAATCCCTGAAGACGCATCGATGATCTGATCGCCTGTGACGATGATCTTGCGCTGCAACAGAACGGGCGTTCCCTTGCGATCCTTATAAAGCTTGGACCCGATCGGGGTCTTGGTATCGTCGGTAGGCGTCGGATGATCGGTATCGACCATACGGAATTCGAGGGTCGCGGTCGCACCCAGAATCTCCTTGGCCCGCGCGGTGTCCTGAACACCAGGCAACTGAACAACAATTCGATCTTCGCCTTGTTGTTGAATCACCGGCTCGGCTACGCCCAATTCATTGACGCGATTGCGCAAAGTTGTGACATTCTGCGCGACAGCCAAGCGGCGCACTTCACGAATTTCGTTATCGGAAACGCGTGCGCTCAGGATCGTGCCCTCATCGCTAAAGGTCAAACCCCGCATTTCCCGGCGCAGGGTATTTTCTGCCTGACCCAGTGCGGTCGTATCTTGAAACTTGACCTGGATGACGTGATTGCTCCGATCAACCGCACCGTAGCGGATTTTGTTATCTCGCAGCAGTGTGCGGATGTCCTCGGCATAACGCTCTTCGGCCTGACGAACGGCAGCGTCCATATCCACCTGCATCAGGAAGTGAACACCACCGCGAAGGTCAAGACCCAGATACATGGGCGCCGCACCAATGGACCTGAGCCAACCCGGCGTTGCCGGTGCAAGGTTCAGAGCCACGGTGTAGCGATCCCCGTAGATGCCCTTCAAGGTATCTGCGGCCCGTAACTGAAGATCGGTATCCTCAAAGCGAACCAGAAGGCGCTTGTCACTCAACTCAACGGCTTTGGGCTTAAGACCCTGAGCGGTCAGTGACTTTTGCGCCTGATCCACCAGGCTTTGGTCAAGAACTGCCCCACGATTCGGTGACAACTGGACCGAGGGATCCTCGCCGAAGAAATTGGGCAGCGCATAGATGACCGCCAAAGTCAGGATGAGGATGATGAGGCTGTTTTTCCAGATTGGAAAATAATTACGCATGATTTCTGCCTAGTGAACAGGTCGGTCGGGCAACCGAGAGGCGATGGAGACCCTTAGGCCTTTTCTGACTTCTTTCTGACCTTGAAGGTCCCCTTCGGGAGCATCGAGGTGATGGCGCTGCGCTGAACGTGCACGTGAACATTATCGGAGAGCTCAAGCTCAACGAAGTTGTCATCGAGTTCAACCACACGGCCGATGAGCCCACCGTTGGTCACGACTTCGCTTCCCTTGACCAGGGCTTCGACCATCTTCTTATGCTCCTTGACCTTGCGCTGCTGCGGCATGATGAAAAGGAAATAAAAGGCGGTCATGATGCCCAAGGGCAGGATGAGACCAACAAAACCGGGATCCTGTGCGGCAGCCGGAGCGGCTTCAGCCCATGCTTCCGAAATAAAAAAACTCATGTGTGTTCTCCTCGGGACGGGGGAATCAAAACCGCAATTATGCCACAGAATCCTCGCCGCGCCGGCGCCAAAAGTCTTCGATGAAGGCCTCAAGCTGCCCGGAAGCGATTGCAGCACGAAGCCCCTGCATCAATTCCTGATAGTAGAAGAGGTTATGAATCGTGTTCAGACGCGCACCCAGGATCTCACTGCATTTATCGAGATGGCGTAGATAAGACCGGCTGTAATTTTGGCAGGTGTAGCAGCCGCATTCAGGGTCAATCGGGCCAGTGTCATCCTGATGCGCCGCATTTCGAAGTCTTAAAATGCCATTTCGGGTAAAGATGTGTCCATTTCGGGCATTGCGGGTCGGCATCACGCAATCAAACATGTCGATCCCCAGTGAGACCGCCTCCACAATGTCCTCCGGCGTTCCGACCCCCATCAGATATCGCGGCTTATCTTGGGGCAATCTCGGAAGAACGGTTTCAAGAACACGACGGCGATCCTCTTTGGGTTCCCCCACAGAAAGGCCACCGATGGCATAGCCATCAAATCCAATGTCAAGCAAGCCTTCGAGCGATGCGATGCGAAGATCCTCATATACCCCGCCTTGCACGATCGCAAACAGCGCAGAGGGACTGTCCCCATGGGCCGCCTTACTGCGCGCAGCCCAGCGCAGCGATAACTCCATCGAGGCCTTGGCCTCTTCCCATGTCGCAGGGTAAGGCGTGCACTCATCAAAGATCATGACGATGTCAGAGCCAAGTGCTCTTTGGACCTGCATGGACTCTTCTGGCCCCAAAAATACGGTATCGCCATCAATCGGAGACTGGAATCGGACGCCCTCCTCCGTGATCTTTCGCATCGCCCCCAAACTGAAGACCTGAAAACCACCCGAGTCCGTCAGGATGGGTCGGTCCCAGTGCATGAAATCATGAAGATCGCCATGCTTTTGGATCGTCGCGGTTCCAGGACGGAGCATCAGATGAAAGGTATTCCCGAGAATGATCTCGGCCCCGATCGCCTTCAGCTCCTCCGGTGTCATTGCCTTGACGGTCCCATAGGTCCCCACCGGCATGAAGGCGGGGGTCTGAACATTGCCTCGCGCGAAGGCAAGCTCGCCTCTTCGGGCAACCCCATCGATCCCCATGGTTCTGAACTGCATTTTTGGAACTCCCTAAAACCAAAACGGCCCGCTTGAATTTCAAGCGGGCCGAAGGGTCAGCGCGTAGCTGGCATTTGGTGCGGATGGTCGGACTTGAACCGACACGACTTGCGTCACTACCCCCTCAAGATAGCGTGTCTACCAATTTCACCACATCCGCGTTTTAAACTTTTCCCCGATTCGGGGAGAGCGTCCGAGGACTATTTCTTCTTGTCCTGAGACTTAGTCGGCTTGGGCACATCAGCCTTTTCAGCAGGCTTAGGCACGTCAGCCTTTGCCGGAGCTTGAGTCGCCGGAGGCGGAAGGTCAGCCTTTGCGGGCTGCGCCACACCGGGGACATCCATGATGTCTTGTCCCTTATTATCCCTGTTGCTGGCCAGATAGGCAAGACTGAGACTGGTGACGAAGAACACAGAAGCCAGAATGGCTGTGGTCCGAGACAGGAATGACGCCGCGCCGCGCGCACCGAAAACTGAGCTCGATCCACCTGCACCGAAGCCAGCACCCGCATCGGCACCGCGGCCCTGCTGGAGCATAACCAGACCCACGATCGCAACGGCGATCAGCACATGAACGATCAGGATGAACTGGTACATTGGGTGTTTCCGTCAGACAGCCAGAGCAATGGAAAGGAAGGACTTGGCGTCGAGTGCGGCGCCACCAATCAGGCCACCGTCCACGTCCGGCAGGCCGAACAATGCCGCGGCATTGTCTGCCTTGACGCTACCACCGTAAAGAATCTGGAGACCCTCGGCCACTGACGCATCCAGGGATGCGATCTTGCTCCGAATGTAGGCATGCACTTCCTGCGCCTGTTCGGGGCTTGCAGTCAAACCCGTACCAATCGCCCACACCGGCTCATAAGCAATGACCGCCTTCTTCAGTGATTCAACACCGCTCAGTGACAGAATGGCCACCAGCTGTTCGTCAATGACCGAGAAGGTCTTGTTGGATTCACGCTCATCCAGCGTTTCACCAACGCAGAGGATCGGGGTCACACCATGCTCAATCGCCTTGGCATAACGCACTGCAATCAGATTGTCTGATTCGCCGTAAATCGCACGACGCTCCGAGTGTCCGACCAGCGCTAAAGAAACGCCAAACTCTTTGAGCATCGGCGCAGAGATTTCACCGGTGAACGCACCGGAATCCTGATTGGCCACATTCTGGGCGCCGAGGCGAATGGACTTGCCCTTGAGCGCCTCAGCAACTTCAGGAATGAAGATCGCGGGCGGACAGATGCCGACATCAGCCTTGGCATCCGCCGGGAGTCCCTGGATCAGGTCTTGGGTCAGCTGCAGGGCACTGGCACGCGTGCCATTCATCTTCCAGTTTCCGACCACCAGGGGACGTCGAGCCATCGGTCATTTCCTCAAGAGCGAATAAAGCCGGATATTATAGTCAGCTATACAATCGACAGCAATAGATAGATCGCCGATGAATCCCCGATGAATGCAGCTGCTCAAAGACCCAAGGCTCTCTTGATCATGGGCCCCACCGCCTCAGGCAAGACACGACTGGCCATTGAACTGGCGGAGACCCTGGGGGGTGAGGTTATCAGCGTGGATTCTGCGCTGGTCTATCGTGGGATGGACATTGGAACGGCCAAGCCCGATGCCTCTGAGCGCGCGGGGATTCCACATCACCTCATAGACATCCTTGACCCATCGGAGCGTTATTCCACCGGCCAATTTCAAAAAGACGCCGTCGAATGCGTCCATACCATTGCTCAGAGAGGCAACATCCCCATCCTGGCCGGTGGCACCATGCTCTACTTTCACGGCCTCCTCCATGGAATCTCAAAGCTGCCCCCGGCGGATCCTATGGTTCGCGCCGCACTCGATGCCGAGGCTCAACAGCAGAGCTGGGAGGCGTTGCATCAAAGACTCCAGACCATTGATCCCGTGGCCGCCCATCGCATTCACCCCAATGACCCGCAACGGATTCAAAGGGCCCTTGAGATTTACCACTTAACGGGCCGCTCAATGACCGAGGTCATTGCCGATAACCCACCGCCACCTCAGGATTTCGATCTAATCCCGATCCTGATTAGCCCTCAAAACCGCGAACAGCTGGCTGAACGGATTCGAGTGCGGTTCGAGAACATGCTGGCATCCGGCCTGGTTGAGGAGGTTCGGGGGCTCAGAGAACGCCATGACCTTCACCCTGACCTTCCCGCCATGAGGGCCGTCGGCTATCGACAGGTGTGGGACTATCTTGAAGGGATCGATTCGTTCGAAACCATGAAAATCAAGGGAATTACGGCGACCCGACAGTTTGCGAAACGCCAAATGACCTGGCTGAGAAAGGAAGTCTTCAGGCTGGAATTGAGGAGCGAAGACCCCAACGGCTTGGAGTTCGCAAAGCGGGCACTAATCCCGCTTCTCGATTAAGCGGAGAGCCGGTCGCGACGGGCTCGGCCCAAGGCATCAGCCGCAAAAAGAGCCTCTGCGACACTCTCGGTCGTTAAAGGAAAGGCCACATTATGCGAGGTTTCCCCTTCAGCCAGCGCTCGCTCAGCAATCGCCAGGGATAGCGGTCGGGTTAAGGGATCCAGACCCAACTGAGCCAGCGTCACGGGTAGACCCACCCGGATACAAAAATCGAGTACTTCGTGGATCTCCAGAAGATCACGCCCCTCGAGAACCAACTGCACCAATGTGCCAAAGGCGACTTTTTCGCCATGCAAACAACCATGGGTCTCTTCAGCCACGGTCAGGCCGTTATGAATCGAATGCGCCAACGCCAAGCCGCCCGACTCGAACCCCAAACCTGACAACAACGTGTTGGCTTCGACAATTCGTTCCAGCGCAGGCGTCACGACCCCTACGCGAACGGCTTCAATTGCCGCCTCACCGTCGGCAAGCAGGGTGCGGTAGCAAAGGTCGGCAATCGCGGCTGCGGCCATCGTGCTCAACCCGCCAACAACATTGGGGCGGAAGGCCTGGCGCGAAGCCTCTGCCTCAAAGCGGGTCGCCAAGGCATCACCCATGCCGGAAATCAGCTGCCTAACCGGCGCCTTGGCAATGACGGTGGTATCCACCAAGACCAGTTCGGGATTTCGCGCATAGAAAAGGCACTCCTCAAAAGTGCCCTCAGGGGTGTAGACCACGGATAAGGCACTGCAAGGCGCGTCACTCGCCGCCGTTGTCGGGCAACAGGCCACCGGCTTACCCAGCATTGCAGCAACCGCCCGTGCCGTATCGAGAACCTTGCCGCCGCCAGCCCCAATCAGCGTTTCCGCACCGAGATGTCGCGCCTCGGCGGCGAGCCTTTCGATCTCATTCCTCGAGCACTCCCCCTGGAAGAGAACCACGTCGAGCCCAATTCCGGCATGTTTAAAGGTTTCTCGCCACAGCCCCTCAAGCAGGCCGTAAGCCGAAGGACTGGCGACGATCAGACAACGCCCACCGATTCCCAAACGGACAAGCTCCGAAGGCAATTGCCGTGTTGCATTTCGGCCTTGAACGTACCGAGATGGTGCACAGAAAACGGAAAGCATCGGCCGTAGGTATTGAATTGAGCTAGAAACCGGCTCGCGCCACTACTTGGCTTCTCGACTGAGCTTGGCCAGTGCTTTGCGAACCAACTCATGAAGGTCTTCACCACCCTTCGCGTCATAAGCGAGAATGGCCGTCTTCATTCGGGGCTCCCAAAACTTCTTGATGTGATCAGCGACCCCAGCTACCGCGGCCTCACGGTCGGGATCGGCATTAAAGAAGGCCGCAATATTGTTGGCCATGCGAACAAGATTTTCAGTTTCCATAAAGGGACATTTCCTAAGAACTTAAGCCGACCGGCACGCCAACAGGGTCAGCCCCTGTGTGCACCAGCCGTTGGGGGTGAGTATAGACCACGTGGCCCTGATCCCGCGCAAATCCGACCAGCGTCAGGCCAGTTTGAGTCGCCAAACGGATGGCAAGCCCAGTCGGTGCAGAGATCGCCGCCATAAGCCCTACACCCACCGCCGCACACTTTTGAACCATCTCAAAACTGGCTCGACTGGTCACGACAATAAAGCCATTGCCAAAGTTCACCGACTGTCGAGCCAGCGCCCCAATGAGTTTGTCGAGCGCATTGTGCCGACCCACATCCTCACGCACAGCAAGAATGCCCTGCCCCGGCTGCACAAAGGCCGCGGCATGAACCGCGCCGGTCAGCTGGTTGATCCGTTGAAATTCCTTGATCCCGAGAAGGGCCTGGGCCAAATCCGATGCAGTGACTTCGAGCGGCGACCTGACGAGACCAGGGACCCGAACGGCCTGCTCGAGGGTCCGAGCACCGCACAACCCACAGCCGGTTCTTCCGGTCAGATTCCGCCCCTTATCCCGAGCCGACTCGCAACGCGCTTCGGGAATGCGAAGGCGCACCTCGATCCCATTCGACCTTTCGTACACCCGAATGGATTCCACTTCGCTGGGGGATGAGATGATAGCCTCAGTCAAGCTGAAGCCCAGTGCAAAATCCTCAAGATCAAGAGGGGTTGCCAGCATGACCACATGGGGCTCACCGTTGTAAACCAGGGCGATGGGGGCTTCTTCAGCGACACAATCATCGACCGTCTCACCAACGCCATCGCGCCAGCGGTCGACCCGCCGGACGCGATAGCTGGGCCATCCAAGATCGCCCGGTGAATCCATGCCCTATTCGACGCCGGCTGTCCGGTTCTCCAGGAAACCGAGCTGCTGTTCCGTGAAAGCCTCGTAGTCCCGCTGCCATTCCGATGGCGCGTTCACTTTCGTCACCTGCACTGCCGTCACCTTGTACTCAGGGCAGTTGGTCGCCCAGTCCGAGTTATCCGTGGTGATGACATTGGCACCCGATTCGGGGAAATGGAATGTCGTATAAACGACGCCCGGCTGGACTCGTTCCGTGACTTTAGCACGGAGCACCGTTTCACCTGCCCGACTCTTAATACCCACCCAGCAGCCATCAATGATGCCGCGATTTTCAGCATCATGCGGATGGATCTCCAAGAGATCCTCCGGATGCCACATGGAGTTGGCGGTTCGCCGCGTCTGAGCACCCACGTTGTACTGGGAGAGAATTCTTCCCGTGGTCAGAATCAACGGGAAGCGACTGGTCGTCTTTTCAGGTGTCGCCACATACTCGGTGAGGAGGAACTTCCCTTTGCCGCGGACAAACGTGCCAATGTGCATCGTCGGCGTGCCTTCTGGCGCCTCATCGTTGCAAGGCCACTGAACGCTACCCAACTCCTCGAGCTTATTCCAGCTGACGCCTGAGAACGTCGGAACAAGGCTGGCGATCTCATCCAGAATTTCTTTTGCACTGTTGTAATGCATGGGATAACCCAAGGCATTGGACAGCAACTGCGTGACTTCCCAATCCTCATAGCCAGCCAAAGGCGGCATGACCCTGCGCACCGGAGAGATTCGACGCTCCGCATTCGTGAACGTGCCGCTTTTTTCAAGGAATGAAGCGCCCGGCAGGAACACATGCGCGAACTTGGCGGTTTCATTGAGGAAGATATCCTGAACAACAACGCACTCCATCGCGCGAAGCGCAGCAAGGACGTGCTGGGTATCAGGATCTGACTGCGCGATATCTTCACCTTCGCAATAAAGCCCCATGAAACTGCCGTCCATTGCAGCCGAGAACATATTCGGGATTCTTAACCCCGGCTCTGCACTGAGCGGAACACCCCATGCGGCCTCAAACTGACTGCGCGTAGTGGTATCAGAAACGTGGCGGTACCCGGGGAGTTCATGCGGGAAGGACCCCATGTCGCAGGAACCCTGAACATTGTTCTGTCCACGCAACGGGTTCACACCGACCCCTTCACGGCCTACATTGCCGGTCGCCATGGCGAGGTTAGCGATACCGATGACGGTCGTTGAACCTTGACTGTGCTCGGTAACGCCCAAACCGTAGTAGATCGCTGCGTTGCCGCCGGTGGCATAGAGCCGAGCCGCACCTCGAACCAGATCGGCGGGCACACCGGTGACCGCTTCCATGGCTTCCGGTGAGTTTCGATCTTCGGAGACGAAATTCTTCCACTTCTCATAGGAATCAGGCTCGCAACGCGCCAGCGCAAAGGCATCGTTCGAAAGGCCCTCACGGACAATGACGTGGGCCAGAGCGGTCACCAACGCCACGTTGGTCCCCGGCTTCAGTTTGAGATGGTAATCCGCCTCGACATGCGGGGTGCGAACCAGGTCGATATCTCTAGGATCCGCCACGATCAACTTGGCCCCCTGGCGGATTCGGCGCTTCATCGCGGAGCCAAACACGGGATGGCCGTCCGTCGGGTTCGCACCAATCACGAGGATCACATCGGACTTTCGGACCGAATCAAAGGTCTGGGTACCCGCTGACTCTCCGAGGGTCTGCTTGAGACCATAGCCCGTCGGGGAATGACAGACGCGGGCACACGTATCGACATTATTGTTACCAAAGGCCGCCCGAATCAGCTTCTGAACGACGTAGGTTTCTTCGTTGGTGCAGCGGCTCGAGGTCAAACCACCCACAGAGTCTTTGCCGTACTTCGCCTGAATTCGCTTGAACTCAGACGCCGCGTAGTTGATCGCCTCTTCCCAAGATACTTCCTGCCAAGGATCCGTGATCTGTTTGCGGATCATCGGCTTGGTAATGCGATCCTTGTGCGTTGCATAGCCGAAGGCAAAGCGGCCCTTGACACAGGAATGACCATGATTGGCGTGACCATCCTTGTTGGGAACCATTCGGACTACTTCAGCACCCTTCATTTCAGCCCTGAAGGAGCAGCCCACACCGCAGTAGGCACAGGTGGTCACGATGCTGTGTTCGGGTTGCCCCATTTCAATGACCGATTTTTCCATCAAAGTCGCCGTGGGACATGCCTGGACACAGGCACCGCACGAGACGCATTCGGAATCCATGAAAGCTTCATTTTGGCCCGGTGAAACTTTGGATTCGAAGCCACGACCTTGGATGGTTAAGGCAAAGGTGCCTTGAACCTCTTCGCAGGCCCGAACACAGCGTGAGCACACAATGCACTTCGACGGATCAAACTGAAAATACGGGTTGCTCTTGTCTTCTTCGGCATCGAGGTGATTTTCACCCTCATAGCCGTAACGAACCTCGCGTAGGCCCACAGCGCCCGCCATATCCTGAAGCTCGCAGTTGCCGTTCGCAGAGCACATCAGACAGTCCAGAGGATGGTCTGAAATGTAGAGTTCCATGACCCCACGACGAACCTGACCCAGACGTTCATTCTGGGTACACACCTTCATGCCCTCCGCGACGGGCGTGGTACAGGAGGCGGGCAGACCACGGCCACCTTCAATTTGGACCAAACACAGTCGGCACGAACCAAAGGGGTCCAGACTGTCGGTCGCACACAACTTGGGGATCTGAATGCCCGCGGTCGCCGCAGCCCGCATGATCGAGGTCCCCTCGGGAACCTGAACCTTGAAACCATCAATCTCAAGCTCTACCAGCTTGTCAGACCCACTTTCTGGGGTCCCGTAGTCACAATCTCTATGGGCCATTGTCTGCCTCCTCAATCGCCAGAGCGCCGAATCCAGAGGTTCGGGCGGGCTGTTTCCGTTTGCTAAGCTGATGCCTTCTCGGCGGGTGCGCCAAAATCTTCAGGGAAATGATTCAAGGCGCTTAATACGGGGTATGGCGTCATGCCGCCCAAAGCGCACAACGAGCCGGCCAGCATGGTGTCACTCAGATCACGCAGCAACGCCAGATTCTCGGTGACATTCTTGCCCTCTCGAATATGGTCAATGACTTCAACCCCACGGGTAGAACCGATTCGGCAGGGCGTACACTTGCCGCAGGACTCTGCAGCGCAGAACTCCATACCATACCGGGCCATCTTGGACATATCGACCGTATCGTCGAAAGCCACAACGCCACCATGACCCAGAACGGCCCACAGCGCGGCAAAGGCCTCGTAGTCGAGGGGCGTGTCAAATTGGGATTCCGGCACATAGGCACCCAGAGGTCCACCCACCTGGACCGCCTTGATGGGGCGTCCTGATTTGGACCCGCCACCGTAGTCGAAAAGAATCTCACGCAGGGTTACACCAAAGGCTCGCTCGACCAGGCCGGTCTGCTTCAAATTGCCCGCCAGCTGGATCGGCAATGTGCCTCTGGAGCGTCCCATGCCAAAGTCCTTGTAGAAACTTCCACCCTTGGCCAGGATGATCGGGACTGATGCCAAAGAGATCACGTTATTGATGACCGTAGGCTTTCCAAAAAGCCCCTTGATTGCAGGGAGTGGCGGCTTGAACCGGACCAAGCCCCGTCGGCCCTCAAGGCTCTCGAGCAGCGAGGTTTCCTCACCGCAAACATAGGCTCCAGCACCCAGACGCACTTCAAGGCGGAATGACTTCCCTGAACCTTGGATGTTGTCGCCCAGGAACCCACCGGCTTCGGCCGCTTTGATCGCAGCGTTAAGATTCTTTTCTGCGTAGGGGTACTCGAAACGAAGGTAGATGTAACCCTGTGTCGCACCGACTGCCAGCCCGGCAATGGTCATCCCCTCAATCAAGACGAAGGGATCCCCTTCCATAATCATTCGATCGGAGAAGGTCCCCGAGTCACCTTCATCCGCGTTACAGACGATGTACTTTTGATCCCCTTCAGCGCCGAGAACGGTCCGCCATTTGATACCGGTCGGAAATGCAGCGCCGCCGCGACCTCGAAGACCCGACTCCGTGACCTCATCGACAATCTTGGCGGGCGCCATAGCCAGCGCATTGCGAAGACCCACATACCCCTCATGGGCCAGGTAGTCTTCAAGACTCACCGGATCGGTGATGCCGACTCGAGCAAACGTCAGCCTTTCTTGGTTCTTGAGAAAAGGAATTTCCTCGGTCAGCCCCAGGAACAAAGCATGCTGTCCCCCCGACAGAAAATCGCCATCAAAGAGCGATTCGACATCCTTGGCTGTGACCGGCCCATAAGCGACTCGCCCTTTCGGTGTCTCGACCTCCACCATGGGCTCAAGCCAGTAGAGTCCACGGGAGCCATTGCGCACCAGACTGACCTCAGCACCACGCTGGCCTGCAATCCGGGTCACTGCTTGGGCGACAGCCTCGGCGCCCAGACTCAAGGCGCAGGAATCGCAGGGTACATAAACCTTAACCATGACTCCCCCTGACTTCCTCAACAATTTCATCAAATCGCTCGGGCGTGACACGACCGAAAACTTCCTTGTCGATCATGATGGCCGGTGAGCAAGCACAGTTCCCAAGACAGTAAACCGGCTCGAGGGAGAATTCTCCATCCGCGGTATTTTCATGGTAATCAATACCGAGACGGGCTTTGGCGTGTGCCTCGAGCAGATCAGAACCCATGGACTGGCAGGATTCGGCGCGGCAGACATGAATGGTCTTTCGACCCGGAGGCGTCTGACGGAAATAGTGATAGAACGTAATCACCCCATGCACCTCTGCACGGGTCAGGTTCAAGGCATCGGCAATCGTCGGAACGCCCTCCGGAGGGACGTACCCCAGTTGATCCTGGATGGCGTGAAGTATGGGGAGTAGCGCCCCAGGCTTGTCCTTAAGGGCCTGGATAATGGCCTCGACTTCCTTACTATCCCAGTCGTCATGTTTCATGGGTGATTGCCTGTCCTCGCTGAGTCTCCAAGTAAGGAACCCCCTGAAAAACGAGGATCCTGCCGGAGTGTCACATGGTTTGATGACCGCGAATTCTACTCTTTTTGGGAATCTTCTGGAAACTCTTTTCAGACTGTTTTACTAGGTTTTTGTTCCCCGTCAAACTCTGCCCTACAGCGAGCGAAAGAACGCGCTAAAATCCCCGGGTTTCCCTGCCCCTAAGACGCTCTGACCCGTCATGCGAAACTCTGGCCCACCTCTCTCGTTCGAATCCCTTGTCGACGCCCTCTTCCGCGCTCTGGGCGCGAGGCTTCAGCGCGTCTATTTTCGGACGGTGGAGCAGGCCGGACACCATAAGCGCGACATTTTAGTGACCCGAGTAGAACAGGCTCGCGACAGTCTGGAGGAAGCAAAAACCCAGTTCCAGACGGCGCTCGAGAAATTCAGCCAACTGACGCAATTCGATGGTGGAAACCTTGAGACCGTCTATCGTCAACTGAAAGTCGAGTTCGACTACAGCCAATCACGGGCTCAGTTGGTTCAGGAGAGAATTAGCGCCGTTGAAACGGTCGCAAGGGCCCTTTTCAGGGAATGGGAAGATGAACTCGATCAATACAGCAACCGATCACTCCGAAGCAGCAGTCGGCAGAAACTCAGGCTCACCCAGCAACATTATCTGCAGCTGATTACGGCCATGCGAAAGGCCGAGGGAAAAATCGACCCCGTACTCCGGGTGTTCCAGGATCAGGTCCTGTTTTTGAAGCACAACCTCAATGCCCGCGCCATTGACTCTTTGGAAGGCGAACTTCATACCATGACCCAGGGGGTCTCTGGTCTCATTGGGGCCATGGAACGCTCCATCAGCCGAGCCAATCTGTTCGTCGAATCCTTGAATGGAACCGCGCCTAAGGCGCTACCCCATCGTCGGGATTGACCCACTCTGACTGTCGCGCCACATTCCGGGCAAAAAGAAGGGCGTCCGAAGACGCCCGAGGGGAGAGCCACACAAGAAATAATTAGTGGTGATAAGCGGTTTCGCCGTGCTCGGTGATATCGAGACCTTCGCGCTCGACTTCCTCACTCACCCGCAGTCCGATCACCAGATCAACCAACTTGAAGCCGACCACTGAGACGAGGCCAGACCAGACCAGCGCGACACCCACGCCCCAAGACTGGCTAATGAACTGGGTCTTGAGGTCGTACTCGGCGACCGCGTTCGCAACATAGTCATAAACGCCGGTTCCGCCCAAGGCCGGAGAGGCAACCACTGCCGTTCCAAGCGCACCAATGATCCCGCCGATGCCATGGACGCCAAAGACATCCAGCGAGTCGTCATAGCCGAGTGACTTCTTCAAGGTCGTGACCGACCAGAAGCACACGGCACCGGCCACAAGCCCCAGAGCAATCGAACCCATGGGACCCGCCCAACCGCAGGCCGGGGTAATGGCCACCAGACCTGCCACCGCACCGGAAGCGCCACCCAGCATGCTCGGCTTACCGCGGCTCAGCCATTCAGCGCCGACCCAGGCCAGCGTTGCAGCGGCTGTTGCCAGCATGGTATTCAGGAAGACAAGACCGGTCGTCCCGTTGGCTTCAAGATTGGATCCCGCATTGAATCCGAACCAGCCCACCCACAGGAGCGATGCACCAATCATGGTCATGACAACGCTATGCGGTGCCATGGACTCTTTGCCGTACCCAACTCGACGGCCCACCATGAGGCAGCCCACCAAGCCAGCGATTCCCGCATTGATGTGAACCACGGTGCCACCGGCAAAATCAAGCGCACCCTTCTGGAACAAAAAGCCTGCCGTTGCGCCTGCAGCCGCACCCGCTTCAGGGCTGGTGTAGGCATCGGGACCTGCCCAATACCACACCATGTGCGCCATCGGCAGATAGGCAAAGGTAAACCAGAAAATGATGAAGGACAGGATCGCCGAGAATTTCACACGCTCTGCGAACGCTCCCACGATCAGGGCCGGCGTGATCCCCGCGAAGGTCAACTGGAAGGCCACGTAGAGGTATTCAGGAATCACGACACCCTTGCTAAAGGTTGCCGCCACCGATTCAGGCTTGACGCCACTCAGGAATGCCTTGCTGAGACCGCCAAAGAAGGCATTCCCCTCGGTAAAGGCCACACTGTAGCCGTAAAGCGCCCACAATACCGCCATCAGCGAGAAGATCACGAAGACCTGCATCAGAATCGACAGCATGTTCTTGCTGCGCACCATGCCGCCGTAGAATAGCGCAAGACCCGGCAGCACCATCAGGGTCACCAGGATGGTGGCGACAATCAACCAGGCGGTATCGCCTTTGTCGGGAACCGGAACGGCCTCTTCAGCCAAAACAAGCCCGAACGGAGCGACCGTCAGGACGAGAGTCATCAGGGATTGGAATAACTTTCTCATGGCATTTTCTCTCTCAAGAGCCTTAGAGCGCTGACGAACCGGTTTCACCGGTACGAATACGAATCGCTTGTTCGAGGTTGGTAACGAAAATCTTGCCGTCGCCAATCTTGCCGGTATTTGCCGTTGAAGCGATGGCATCGAGCGCCGTTTCAAGAAGTTCGTCGCTGATGGCGACTTCGAGCTTGATCTTGGGCAGGAAGTCAACCACGTACTCAGCCCCACGATAGAGCTCGGTATGGCCCTTCTGACGGCCAAAGCCTTTGACTTCGGTCACCGTAATGCCCGTGATGCCGGCCTCAGAGAGCGCCTCCCGGACATCATCCAGCTTGAAGGGTTTGAGAATGGCAGTGATGAGTTTCATCGAGGTTGTTCTCCTACTCGCAGAGAGTTTGTTTGTGGGACAAACCCTTAAAAGCAGAAGTCATGCCAAGAGGAGAAGCAAACAAGATTCAGCGAAAAAACGGCGCGTAATCCGGCCTTTTCGGGGAATCAGAGAAGAAGGCGGTCGATTCGCCCCCGTTGTGCACCAGAATATCGCCCCAACTTGGGGCGATCATCTTGAACCTGCACGGATTTGAGCGCTGACCTCAATCAAGTCTCCCAATCGAACCGCGGCAAACCATCAAATGCGGTCCTGAGTCCTTGCGACCAAGCCCGCTGAATTTGACCATAGTACGGCGACTGTAAATCCAGCCGAAGCTCCCGATCCGGGAGGAAACGGTCTCGCCGATAGAGCATGAGATCGATCGGGGGACCCACGGTCAGATTGCTGCGCATGGTGGAATCGAGAGAGACCAGAGCGCAGCGCGCGGCATCCTCGAGAGACATTTCGGGGTGAACCACCCGACTCAAGATCGGCTTTCCGTATTTGGATTCACCGATTTGAAGAAACGGGGTATCCGGAGGCGGCTTGATGCAATTGCCCTGCGGGTAAATCAGAAAAATCTCCGGGTTTTGTCCCGACATCTGGCCCGCAAGAATAAAGGTGGCTTCCGGGGAAAAGCCAGAACGTTGTAAAGCATCCCAGTGCTGGCTTTGGATTTCGACACTCATCTGCCCGATGACCTGCGCGGCATCGAAGACCGTCATTGAACGCATCACGCTCCGCCCCGGCTCATCGTGCGCCATTGCCTGCTCGATGCGGTGGATCAGCGCCTGGGTCGTCGCGAGACTCCCCGCCGCCAAAAGCACCAGAATTCGGTCGGTTCCGGCTTGAAAGCGATACATCTTGCCGTAGACACTGGCCTGGTCAATTCCGGCATGCGTCCTCGAATCGGATGCCAGCACAAATCCATCCTGGCACTGTATAGCAAGACAATAGGTCATAGGGGCCTCCATTCCGGGGCCCCTACTCTACAGATCCATCCCGGAATCGTCGATTCGAGTTAGCACTTCCCAGAAACAAGAAAACCCGCCGAGGGCGGGTTTTCTTTATCGAATCAAGATCGGGAAGCGTTACTTCTTTTCCTTGACCTCGACATCCTTCAGCGCCTTCTTGACTTCATCCGCCGCATCGCCAGCCAGCTTGCCCTTGGCATCCTTCTTGGCATGCTCTAACTCCTTTAGCGCATCGGCTTCTGCCTTGGCTTTGGTGTCGTTGCCCTGGGAACTTCTAAAGCTCTGCGGGACCGGCGCCTTCTTGTCTTCCTGAATCAGCGCCTTTTCTGCGGCATCAATTTCCTTGATCGCCTTCTCTTCATTGCCAGAACGTGCATCCTTTTCAGCCTGTTCCAGCGTCTTCTGGATCGGTGTGGCTTCCGGTGCCTTTTTAGCTGCACAGCCAACCGCCAGCGCACTCAAGAGAACCAAAAGGAGCTGGGTCAATTTCGTTGAGATCTTCATATCATTTCTCTCTATGTTCAGTTCGAATCAGGTATCAGTGGCTTCAGGCAGCGCCTTAAAAGACAACGACCATGTCAGTTGAGAAGGTGAACTGGTAGTCCAGCATCTGTCCCTGAGAGTTCATGAACACATTGGAAGTCGCAAAATCATAACGTGCGTTCGGACGAACCGTAACCCACTTCAGCGGCTTGTAATTCACACCGGCAGTCAAGCCGTAGTAGCTTGCGCCGCCCAGCTCGTAGGAGGCCCAATTTGAGCCATTACAGGCGTATGAATAACCTGAGGAGGCATCACCCGGCGTCCGCAGATTGTAAGAGGCGCCGCAGCGGGCCGGACCTGCAATTCGGAAACCATCTTGGTCCCTAAACCACTCGGCACGGAGACCAACGCCCAGATTGTCCTGAATATCGTAGGTCAAGTACTGATTGATGCCATACCACTGGGTGTTCTGGTAACCCGTTGGCGTCAACACATCATTTGCAAAACCATGGTCATGCTGAATGACATAATGCAAAGTGTTGTCCAGCCAGTTGCCTTTACCCACGATGCTGTAGAGCGCCCAGGTGCTGTTATCGTTACCGCCCGTGGGGCCAGCAGTCGAAGTGATATTCAGCGAGTAATCCTTTTCATCGCTGGTCCAGGTACCGCCACCAATGAAATCCCATGCAGTCAGGTTGGTATTAAAGTTACCGTCCCAACCACCAGTTGCGCTTCCCGTAACCGTACCCAGGATCGCCGACCAGTTATCGTCAATCGCATAACTTCCAAGGATACCCGTGTGCGTGAAGGGCTCGCCGTATTGCATGGTGTAGGCGTGGGTGTAGAAGAAGTTGTCCGGAGCGGTAACCACTTCATAGCCGACCGGGGTATAGAAGTGACCTGCCTTGACGGAAAGACCATTACCTACCGGCAGGTTCATTTCGACGTAGGCCTGCGGAAGCGCAAGACCATAGAAACGCTGGCTCCAGCTAGTGAGGTGCAAATCGTAGTTACCGCGATTTTCGGGGATGCCTCTTGGGCTAAGCGCAGTCGCGCCATACGCCTGAGTAAAGATAGCATCGGTACCATACATGACATCAACGCGACCGCCGATATCAAAATCATCGCTGCCCACCGTGATCGCACGCTGAAGGTAGCCATAGAACTGATTCATCTGTAGCTCACCTGAACGGTCACCGAAGGTCACCGGACCATTGAACTTGTCGGCCGGCGCATTGGCATTCGCCGTGACACCGAAATCCGTCCATCCACCCCAGGTCACACCGTAGTCGGACAGGGGCTGATGGTTCTTGCTACCCAACGCATAGTCCACCAGACCGGTCGTGTCTTCAATGTTTTCGGCCTGCGCGCCAAGCGGATTGAGTGCAAGAATCAGGGCCGAACTGAGTGCAGCGGTCCTGAAAATGGAACGAGTGCGAAGTCGCATGGGATACCTCCAGTAAATATGTCACTTTTATTACTGCAGGAGTTGTGCCAAAAGCTAAAGTGTTGAAAAATAAGCAACACTGATTGTTGTTTTGCAACAACGCGCACCTAATTTGTGCGGTTTTGCCAGAAAACGCACCAAGATGTGAACCCATCCGGACCCGCCGGCTCCGTTAGAATGGGGGGATGAATGCCCCACGCCACATCCTTCGCACCATCTTTGGATTTGAGGATTTTCGGGGCCTCCAAGGGGATGTGGTCGACCATGTCATTCAGGGCGGGGATGCGCTGGTCCTGATGCCTACCGGCGGGGGGAAATCCCTCTGCTATCAAGTCCCCGCGCTGTGCCGGAGCGGGACAGCTGTTGTCATTTCACCACTGATTGCATTGATGCAGGATCAGGTCGAAGCCCTGCGACAACTCGGCGTTCAGGCGGCCTATCTCAATTCCATGCTGGACTTCGAGACCCAGCGCGATGTCGAAAGCGCGCTGAGAAATGGCCGATTGCGGCTCCTTTATGTCGCGCCGGAACGCCTCAACACGGATCGATTTCTGGCACTTCTCGATGAAGTCACCGTCAGCCTTTTCGCGATTGACGAAGCGCACTGCGTCTCTCAGTGGGGCCATGACTTTCGAACCGACTATCTCGCACTCTCCCTCTTGCATCAGCGTTATCCCGAAGTGCCCCGCATTGCGCTGACGGCAACGGCCGACGAGCGAACTCGTCAGGAAATCACTCTCCGACTGGGGCTTGAAGCGGCGCAAGTTTTTGCGCAGGGCTTTGATCGGCCGAACATTCGTTATGCCATTGCCCCGCGACAATCGGCAAAGCCCCAACTGCTGAAATTTTTGAGAACCCACCATCAAGGGGATAGCGGCATTCTTTATTGCTTATCTCGGCGAAAAGTCGAAGACACGGCCGAGTGGCTCAAGGCAGAGGGATTTCGCGCCCTGCCCTACCATGCTGGACTCAGCGCTGAAATCCGACAACATCATCAACGCCGGTTTGCCGTAGAAGAAGGTCTCATCATGGTCGCGACAGTGGCTTTCGGCATGGGCATCGACAAACCCAATGTCCGCTTTGTCGCTCATCTGGATCTCCCTCGCAGCATCGAGGCCTACTACCAAGAAACGGGGCGTGCGGGGCGCGACGGAGCTCCGGCCAATGCCTTTATGCTGTTCGGCATCCAGGACATTGTCGCCCTTCGGCAGATGCTGGATGAGTCCGAGGCCGACGAACATCGGAAGATGCTGGAACGACAGAGACTTGAGGCCATGCTAGGGCTTTGCGAAACCACGCACTGCCGCCGGCAAGTCCTCCTTCGCTATTTTGGCGAGCAGCCGGAAAAACCTTGCGGAAACTGCGACAACTGTCTCTCCCCTCCGGACAGCTGGGATGCCACCGAAGCGGCCCGTAAGGCGCTGTCCTGCGTTTACCGAACGGGGCAACGCTTTGGCGTCCAGCACTTGACCGATGTGCTTCTGGGTCGCCCGAACGAGCGGATCCAACGTCTGGGCCATGCGCAGCTATCCACTTTTGGTATCGGCAAAGGAATCTCTGAGAAAGGCTGGTTTTCGATCTTTCGTCAGTTAGTGACTTTAGGGTTTCTGGCCGTGGATCCAGCCGGTCACGGGGGTCTCACATTGGATCCACGAGCGCGACCTCTGCTCAAAGGCGAGATGCAACTGATGTTGCGAAAGGATGCCGAATCGAGCTTTGGCGGGTCTACCGTCAAAGGCCGTCCGGAAAGAACCCCTAAAGAGACTCGACTCTTTGAAGACCTCAGAATGCTCCGTCGAGAATTCGCTGAAACCCAGGGCGTGCCACCCTACGTGATTTTTCAGGACGCGGTACTGGATGAGATGATTCGGATGCAGCCGCGCAACCTTTCAGAGTTTGCTGCGCTATCAGGCGTTGGACAGAAGAAGCTGGAACGCTACGGTGAGGCCTTTTTGAACATTCTGAGAGCCAAAGACATCAGCTGACGCAGTACTCCGCTTCAAGACAATGGTCCAACCATCGTGAGAGGAAGTAATTCAAGGTCCATTTGTAATCCAGAACGTGGCCCGGAGCCGGCTCCTTGCCGAGTGCGTCATGAAGATCCGGGCGCTCCCGATCACTCAACATTTCGACCGTTTTGGCATCCAAACTCACCCGAAGCCGGACCTGCGGCTCCTCAAGGACCTGAAACGGTCCCTCAAAATCGTGGGTCACCTCAAGGACCAGCGTAAAGGGTGATCGTTCCAGAAGCCTGAATCTCAAGGCCGGCTTTCCTGGGATCTGCGGGACCGCAGTGACCATCGTGGCCATTGCCTCCAGTTGAGGAACCAAGCGATTCAGACGTTGATAATTGGCTTCACACACACGATGCAGCCAAAGCGATTTTTCTACCGGGGTAAAGGAGGGCATCGAACGAGCTCAACGGTCCTCGACATAGGTCGCCGATGCACTGGCTGTCTCCCACAAAGTCACACGCGTGACGTTCAGCCCTTCTTTCTGTATCGCCTCGTAGATCAAGCGCGCCAAAAATTCGGCGGTAGGATGTTCATCCACCAAAAGAAATCGCTCTTTCGCTTCCGTCAAGGCGGGAACCAAAGGGTCCTGCCGATGGATCAGAAAATTGTGATCCAGGGTTTCGTCAATGAATCTTTGTGCCGCCTTGGTGACCTCGGAGAAGTCACACACCATTCCCTGGTCGTCCAGCGCTTCGGCAACAATCGTGATGGCTGCCTTCACACTGTGGCCATGCAAATGCTTACATTTTCCAGGGTGGCCCATCAGGCGGTGGCCGTAGCAGAAATAAATATCCTTAGTGATGGAATACATGGTCCGTTTCCGTGCGATCCTCAAAGGGTGAGGATTCCCTTGATCTGTCCTGTAATTTCATGGCGTCCTCCCATGATAGTCTGGCAAGCGCTCACCTCAACCAACACCATCAATGGCGGAAATAGGCCTTTGACGGCCTCCAGACGAACCTCGGCAGCATCCCCTGCCGAAAGCCCATGGTCACCTTGGAACCGGATCGAGCGGGCGCTCCAGCCGATCCCATCCCCACTGACAAAGCCTTCATCCGCCGCACGGCGATAGGTCAAAGCGCAGCAGAGTGGGTTCTCCTCGGGATCCGTTTTTTCCTTGGGCAGCATGGGCGGTTCCTGTTTTCTCTCTACACATTGTAAAACAGTCCACCCTCGGACTCTCCAAGGCAGGCACATGTTCCTGTGCTATCTTTCACGGCGTCGTGCCGACCCCGTGAAAATCAGGACCTGGATCGGCCCCTCCTATTTAGCCAGTCGAAGCAATCATGAGCGCAAAACAACATGTCCTCACCGGTATCACTACAACCGGAACCCCGCACCTTGGAAACTACGTTGGCGCCATTCGGCCTGCCATTGAAGCCAGTCACAGGGCCGATGTCCTGCCGTTTTATTTTCTGGCTGACTATCACGCCCTCATTAAATGCCAAGAGCCGGAGCGCGTCCGCCAATCCACGCTGGAAATTGCTGCAACATGGCTTGCTTTAGGACTGGATACCGACAACGCGGTGTTCTACCGCCAATCCGATGTGCCTGAAATCGCGGAACTGGCCTGGATGCTCAATTGCGTCACGGCCAAAGGACTCATGAATCGGGCGCACGCCTACAAAGCCTCTGTTCAAGCGAATCAGGATGCAGGCGAGGCCGATCCGGACAAAGGCGTCACGATGGGGCTCTTCAACTATCCCATTCTCATGGCCGCCGACATTCTGATTTTCAACGCCCACAAAGTTCCGGTCGGCAAGGATCAGATCCAGCATATTGAGATGGCTCGGGATATTGCCGGACGCTTCAACCACATTTACGGGGAACATTTCAGCATTCCCGAAGCGGTGGTGAGTGAGGACACTGCGACTTTGCTGGGTCTCGATGGTCGCAAGATGAGTAAGAGCTACGACAATACCATTCCGCTCTTCATGGCCGAAAAACCGTTCCGGAAACTCATCAACAAAATCAAAACAAACTCTCTGGAGCCTGGCGAGCCGAAGGATCATGAGACCTGCACACTCTTTAGCATCTACAAAGCGTTTGCAACGCCTGATGAAGTTCAGGCCATCAAGGCCCGTTATGCCGAGGGCATCGGCTGGGGTGAAATGAAGGGTGTCCTATTCGAGTATCTAAATGACCACCTAAAGGACGCGCGAGACCGATACGACGCGCTGATGGAATCGCCCGACCAGATCGAGGAAACGCTCCAAAAGGGCGCGGAAAAGGCCCGAGCGCTCTCACGCCCCCTGATGGCGAAGATCCGCCATAGCGTTGGCATCCGCCCTCTGGGTTAAGTTAAGTATGGAGACGCTGATTATCGGTTCGGGGCTCGGTGGCATCACCCTGGCAGAAGAACTGCGTAAATTGATGCCCGATCGGGCCATCCGCGTTCTGACTCAGGAGACCCATGGCTATTACGCTCGCCCGATGCTCTCTCATGGATTCACCCGTGACGACATCGAAGAAAAAATCATCCTGAAATCGTTTGATACGCTCAGGGCAATCGGTATCGAAGTGAATGCCGGATGCACCGTGAGTAGCATTGATCCAGATCAAGGCCAGATTCATGTGCTGGACCAAGGCCAGGAAAAAACGCTTTCCTATGATCAGCTGATTCTTGCAACCGGCTCCGAAGCCTTCATGCCGCCGCCCTTCCTGCCCGCTGCCCCAAAGCTCCGGTTCGTCAACAGTCTCGATGATCTCATTGGGCTTCGACGCCTGAGAGAAAAGGCCGTGGCCGAAGGCCAGAGGCCCGCTTGGGCCATCATTGGCGGCGGCCTGATCGGTTGCGAGGTTGCATCCGACATGGCACGCGCCGGCGATGCGGTGACCCTTATCCATGCCCTTCCCCAGCTGATGGAACGCCAACTGGAAGATGAGGATGCTGAGCGCCTTGCACAGGTATTGAGCGAGCAAGGGATCGAATTGCGACTGAATGAGACCGTCAAGACGATCGAAGGCCATGAGGGGACCTTTGAAGTTGGCATCCAGAATGAGGCGCTTGGCCCCTTCACTGGCGTTGTCCTTGCCACGGGATTCAAGCCACGAACTGTGTTGGCCCAGCAAGCAGGGCTCAAAACCAACCGAGGCATCTGTGTCGACTCATGGTTGCAAACCTCAGACCCTCGCATTTTCGCTATTGGCGATGCCGTCGAGTGTCAGGATGGCCAGATCTACGCCTATGTTCTTCCGGTTCGGCAGCAGGCCTCGTGGCTCGCTCGTTTCATGGCAGGACAAGAAACCACGCCCTGGACGCCACCCGACTTCAAACCCAGAGCCAAAGTCCACGGCTTTACTGCTACGCTCCCCTATAAAAGCTAAACCATACCCTTCAATGACAATGCCCTCAGTCAATCATCGAGTCCTTTATTTGCTGGCATCTCTCATGCTCACCGGCTGCTCCGGTGTGAAGCATGAAATTGCTGAATCTTCGGCTCGAAACATGGAGTTTCAACTTCACGAGGCTGGATTCAAAATTCTTCTGGCCGATACTCAGGAGCGTCAGGACCTCCTGACCAAGCTGCCACCCGGAAAGGTGAGCCGACTTCCTCTCGGAGGCACGACGTACTTCATGTATCCGGATCCTGTGGTCTGCAGCTGCCTTTATGTCGGGCGCGAACAGGAAATGATGAAACTGCAGAAACTGGCCGTCGACATGCAGCGCTCCAACCAGGCACTACTGATTCACGAAATCGGTGAGAACGAACAGGCCCAATGGGGACCCTCAGGCCCCTGGGGTAATAATGGCTTCTGGCCGCTGACGAATCCCAACAGCATGGGACGACCCGCTTACGATCCACAATAATCCGTATTCTGCTTAAAGCCCTCGATTCGCCCTAACGAACGGATGTCTTCTCGCGTATGATTTCGTCGTGATCGAGAGCAGGGAACGGCAACCCAACTTGTCTGTCCCAATGGATCAGGAGCCCTACGAGATGCCAGTCAGCCAATGAAATCTTTCCTTCGCATTGTTACCCTTCTATTCCCCCTGGTTGCCCCGAGCCTCTGTTTTGCCGAGGCGATTGAGCCCAAATTGGATTTGACACGAAGCTGGATCGGCTACGGTGCTTTAGCCATCTTTTTCCTGGCCTATGTTCTCGCGATGCTGGAAGAAAGCACGCAGCTGCGTAAGTCGAAACCGATGGTCTTTGCCGCCAGTTTGATTTGGGTCCTGATCGCGACGGTTTACACCCGCATGGGGCTTGGCGCTGCCTCAGGGCAGGCATTTAGGGCAAGCCTTGAAGGGTACGCGGAGCTTTTCCTTTTTATTCTGGTCTCCATGACCTATCTCAATGCCATGGAACAGCGGGGTGTCTTTGAAAACCTGCGCGTTTGGCTTTTGGGACGGCGTTTTGGCTACCGGAAACTCTTTTGGGTGACCGGAACGCTCGCCTTTTTCATGTCCTCAGTACTCAACAACCTCACGACCTCCCTGCTCATGGGCGCCGTTCTGCTGGCCATGGGAAGGAAAAACCACAAGTTCATCAGTGTGGCTAGCGTCAACATCGTCGTGGCCACCAACGCCGGGGGCTCTTTCAGCCCGTTCGGGGACATTACGACCCTTTTGGTTTGGCAGAAGGAAGTGGTTCCCTTTATCAGCTTTTTCGCGCTCTTCATTCCCGCCGTCGTCAACTTTGTCTTACCGGCGAGCATTATGCATTTTTGGGTTCCGAAGGGAGCGCCCAGTGCACCTGAAGCGGCAAAGCCGATGCGTCGGGGCGCCATGGGGATCGTGTTTCTCTTCTTGCTGACCATCCTGACGGCGGTCTGCTTTGAGAACTTCCTGGACCTGCCTCCCGCAGCAGGCATGCTGGCCGGATTGTCTTA
>JBEBBO010000160.1:0-3176 GCA_041158345.1 Pseudomonadota bacterium
GCCATTCCCAGTATAGCGCCAGGCTGGGCCACTCAGTTTCTGAAAAAAACAGAATGTTTCTGCTTCAGTGAGCAAACATTTGAGCCGCAGAAAGAAAGAGAAATGCCGGTTAGATTTGTTATTGATCCGGCGCTTCCAGAGGCTGTGGCCGATGTTACTTTGTCCTATACGTTTTTTGATATCACCGAAAAGCAGCAATAGAGCGCCCAAGACTTTAAGCTACCGAGCAAGGGGAATACAGATGGCTTTACATGGTTCTTACTATCTACCGCACAAGGCAACGCAGCCGATACTCGGCTCGATCGGCCTATTTATGCTTCTGGTGGGATTCTCCAACTATTTGAATGGTTCAGACCTTGGTCCGACCATGATGTGGATCGGAGTGGGCATCTTGGCCTATATGATGTTTGTGTGGTTTGGCTCCGTGATTCGCGAGAGCGTGGCTGGACTTTATAATCATCAGGTTGATGTATCCTTTCGGATGGGTATGATTTGGTTCATAACATCCGAGGTATTTTTCTTTGCCGCATTCTTTGGTGCGCTCTTCTACAGCCGCGTCCTTGCGCTGCCTTGGATGGGTGGTGAAGGTTCAGCCCTGGGGGTCCACACGCATCAGTATCTTTGGGATACCTTCAAGAATGTCTGGCCTTCCAATGGGCCCGGACATATTGGTGGAAAGGAGGGTGGTGAATTTGAGCCGATGGCTGCGTGGGGCATACCTGCAATCAACACGCTGATCCTCCTGACCAGTGGTGCGACCGTGACTTGGGCTCATTGGGGTATGCTGAAGGATAATCGCAAGCAATTAATTATTGGCCTTGTTGCAACCGTAGCGTTGGGCTTCCTGTTTGTAATCTTGCAGGGTGTTGAGTATCACGAAGCCTATTCAGAAATGGGGCTCACTCTGGGTACTGGAATTTACGGTTCCACTTTCTTTATGCTCACCGGATTTCACGGTCTGCATGTCAGCATCGGCGCGATAATTTTGACCGTTGTGCTGCTAAGGAGTATCCGGGGTCATTTCAGTAGCGAAAACCATTTTGCCTTTGAAGCAGCCGCTTGGTACTGGCACTTCGTGGATGTCGTTTGGCTTGGATTGTTTATTTTCGTCTACTGGCTCTGACGGAACTCATTCCGTGAAAGGCGCGTCCAGCTAAACGGGGCGCGCTTTTTTTATGGTGCGCCCGGCAGGGCGCAATTACTTGGAGGTGAAAGTCCTCTACCTACCCGGCAAGGGGAAGGGTTAGCTGAACGGCAAGGGTGTCGCGGGTAACTGCGAATCTGAAGGAAGCCGAAAGCAAAACGCTGGCCTGACGAACAGGAAGCGGATACGAGGCGTCGCGGTGGGGTGAGTTGGCCATTATCAACAAAGCCCAATACTTGCACGGAACACCACGACGTATATCCGACAGGCATAAGCAGGAAGGTGATTGCGCAATACCCGGGGAGATCCTGATGGTGGCCTTGGTGCTACCGACGTCGAGAGGCGTTGGGATATCCATCAGGAAGTCAGCAGAGGCCATAGTAGGTGCACTGGCACTGAAGGGCCGAACGTGAGGAAACGTGAGTAGGCGAGGGCCTCTCGTTGGAATCTATGAACGCAGAATCTCGACAGAAGACGAGGCATCGGTGGAGGGTCCCGGACAGTATTCGGGGAAGTACACAGGATGTGCGGAGATGACAGCGGCGAACCTTCCGCGGACGAAAGCGGAGTCGATGGGGCTGATGGAGGCCGTGTGCGAACGCGGCAATCTCTTTAAAGCCTATGAGCGGGTGGTCAGGAACAAAGGGGCCGCAGGTGTCGATGGCATCGGGATTCCTGAGTTCAAGGCATATCTGCAAAAGCACTGGCCAGCGATTAAAGGCCACCTGATGGCAGGGACCTATGTCCCGAATGCCGTCCGCCGGGTAGACATTCCCAAACCGCAAGGGGGGACACGAATGCTCGGTATCCCAACGCTAACGGATCGACTGATCCAGCAAGCGGTGCATCAGGTTCTCTCTCCCCTCTTCGAGCCTACTTTTTCGGATTCAAGCTATGGCTTTCGTCCGGGAAAGAGCGCTCATCAGGCCGTCAAAGCTGCCCAACGGTATATCTCCGAGGGGCGACGAATCGTCGTGGATCTGGATCTCTCGAAATTCTTCGACCGGGTAAACCACGACATCCTGATGGGACTCATGGCGAGAGAAGTGGGAGACGATCGGGTGCTTCTTCTGATCCGCCGATACCTTGAGGCCGGAATGATGGACGACGGGCTGATTCAGCCTCGGCGTGAGGGTACCCCGCAAGGGGGACCTTTGAGCCCATTGCTGTCCAATATTCTGCTCACGGAGTTGGATCGGGAACTGGAGAAGCGGGGTCATGCGTTCTGCCGCTTTGCCGACGACTGTAATACCTACGTCAGGAGCAGGAGGGCGGGAGAGCGCGTTAAACAGGGGATTACCCGATTCTTGGCGGAGAGGCTGAAGCTGGAGGTCAATGAGGCCAAGAGCGCGGTCGATTCCCCGGACAAGAGGAAATTCCTTGGCTACACCTTCTCGTGGCACCAACGTCCTAAACTCAAGGTGTCGATCTCCAGTCTTAAAAGGCTGATGGGGAACATCCGGGAGCTGATGAGGAAGGGGCGCGGGAGGAGTGTTGGTGTAACGATCCACGACCTCAACCCCATACTCCGGGGCTGGGCTGCCTACTTCAAGTGGGTGGAGACCAAGCAGGCACTGTCAGAACTCGACCAGTGGGTTCGAAGGAAGCTTCGATGCATCATCTGGCGGCAATGGAAAAGGCCTGCGACCCGATATGCGAATCTGAGGAGGGCCGGACTAAAGGAGGATCAGGCCAGAAAGTCTGCCTCCAACGGTCGCGGGCCATGGTGGAATAGCGGAAAAGCGCATATGAACTTCGCTTTTCCGAAGAAATACTTTGATCAGCTGGGACTGGTATCTGTACTGGAAACGGTACAACGGCTTCATTGTTCTTCATGAGCCGCCGTATGCGGAACCGCACGTACGGTGGCGTGAGAGGGCGGCGGGAGTAATCCCGCCCCCTACTCGATTGGACGACGGTTAGAAATCAGCTGGGTTAACGGAACGCGCTGAGGAATAGCCAGCTTGTGGTGATTAAAGTAAAAGACTGGCCTGCTGGTCAGCGTGATACGAGGAACGAACCATGGGGGCGC
>JBEBBO010000161.1:0-3237 GCA_041158345.1 Pseudomonadota bacterium
GTTTCATCCTGCATCAGGCAGGCATTCCGACCCCGCCGGTGTGGGTGACGGGCTCCCTTGAGGCGGCGCGAACCCGACTGGAATCCGAGATAGCCCGTGGCCACTCGATCGTCACAAAACCGCTCTTTGGGTCTCAAGGGGTCGGTCTTCGAAAGTATTCGGCGATTCACGAGCTTGAGACCTTAAGTCCGGATCAGGGGCTTTTTTACCTGCAACGGTATGTCGATTCAGGCGATGATTCGCACGATTTCCGCGTCTTCGTGATTGCCGGCAAAGCCGTCGCGGCCATGCGGCGCTGTGGCATTACTTGGCTGAATAACGTGCATCAGGGTGCGCGCTGCGAGCCGGTCATGCTGGACGAAATCCTGCTGATTCGACTGGCCGAAGATGCCGTCAAAGTACTTGATATGAACTACGCCGGGGTCGATATCATTCGGGACCGAAACGGGCGAGCGACGGTGCTTGAAGTCAACAGTATCCCAGCCTGGAAAGGCTTGCAGGGTGTGACCCAAACGCCGATCGCCGATCGATTGGTGGAAGATTTCTTAGCTCAGGCCGGACCCCATCGTATTCCTGCACAACAGATCTCGTGAACCACAAAAATCCCACGAAAATCGAGTGGGCCCGAGCGGCTTACCTCGAAGCCTGCGATCTTGAAATCAGAGCGCTCAAGCCCGGGAATGTGGGCGATCACGCGCCGGGGCACGACATGCAGGCTGAAGATTTCAGGCACAGCGCCTTTGTGAGCGTTGCGCCTTTGACCGACACATCGCTTTGCGTTGGGGAGCGAATTTACCAAGCCGTTGCCGCTACTCGCGTGGCTGTAGGCTGTAATACGAACTTGGGTATTATTCTTCTGGCCGCACCCCTCATCGCGGCTTTTTTTCAACAAAAAAAGGGGCAGACGCTACGGGAGTGCCTCATCGAGACGCTCAACGGTCTGGACGATCGCGACGCCGAATGGCTTTTCCAGGCGATTGCGCATGCCAAACCCGGGGGGCTAGGGGATGCGCCTGAGGCCGATGTCAATCAGGCCCCCAAGGTCTCGATTCTGGAGGCGATGACCCTTGCAGAGGAGCGCGATTTCATTGCGAGGCAATACACCCGTTCCTTCGAAGATATTTTCCAGACGAGCGTTCCGTTGTATGATTCTCGATTGTCCATTGGGGACTCTGAAGAGTGGGCAACGGCGGCCGTCTTTCTTGGCTTACTCAGCCAACACAAAGACAGTCATGTCGAACGGAAGTTCGGCACGGCGTGTGCAGACCAGGTAACGCGCGAGGCGAGCTTGGTGTACACACTCCTTGCAGGACCCGTTGATCCAGAAAAAGTCTTGGGACCTCTTCTCGCTTTGGACCGGACGTTCAAGGCGGATGGGATTAACCCGGGCACAACGGCTGACTTGACGGTTGCAACGCTTTTGGTGGCGCAACTTGACCATTGGCCAATGAACGAGATTTAGGCAACGGCGCTTAAATACAACAACTATATCCAAGCAGGCTCGACTTTACGTGACTGCCGGGGGACATGCCAATGTCGATTCTGAAGAAATTCTTTTCATTCCTTAACAACAACGATCCACATAACGAGGATTTATCCATGGCAAAGATCAACAAGCTGCTCGTCGGCGAAGCTCTCTTCGGTGATGGCAATGAAATTGCACACATCGACCTGATCCTGGGCCCACGTGGCAGCGCTGCAGAAACCGCGTTCGCTAACTGCGTCACCAACAACAAGGATGGCTTCACCAGCCTTCTCGCTGTAGTCGCACCGAACCTGCTCTGCAAGCCGGCGACCGTCATGTTCAACAAGGTCACCATCAAGAATGGCAAGCAGGCCACTCAGATGTTCGGACCGGCACAGCGTGGCGTGGCCATGGCCGTTGCCGATTGCGTTGAAGACGGCACCATTCCGGTCGAAGAAGCCGATGACCTGTTCATCAGCGTCGGTGTCTTCATCCACTGGCTGGAAGAAGACGATGCCAAGATCCAGGACTACAACTATGAAGCGACCAAGCTGTCCATCAAGCGCGCTGTTGCAGGCGAGCCGAAGGCTGCTGACGTTGTAAAGCAGAAGGGTCAGTCTGAGCACCCCTTCGCTGCGCACAAGTAAGCAAAGCTTCTGAGAAAACGCCGTCCTGGCTTCCAGGGCGGCGTTTTTTTATGCCTAAAGACTGGGGTCTAGACCCATCGTTCGAGCAAAGCGTTATCCACAACCCCTTCATGAAGCGCCGTGGCCAGTAGCGCACCTGCGACCCCTAGCCTTTCGAGTTCTTGAAGATCCAGCGCATGCCGAATCCCCCCCGCAGCAAAAAGTTGGGTCGCAGGATGTTCGGCACGAAAGGCTTGAATCCGCTGAAAATCAGGACCTCCCCGGCTTCCAACCAATGAAAGACTCATGAGAATCACACGCCGAGGCCAGCGATCGAACTGATTCAGGAGGGCCCCGCCCCCCAGCAACGTATCGTGTCGATAATCCAAGGAGAGGATCCCGTCATTCGATAGCCTTTCTTCAAGCCCTTGGGGCAGCGACTCGCTGCCAACGATCCGGGTCACCCGTTGACGCAGTGCGGCGGGTGGGGAAATTCCCGCGGCATCGATCCAAAAACTCAATTCTGGAAAATTCTCCGCTAGACTCTCAATCACGGCCCACTGGGGCGGCTTTCCGGTCAAAGCATCGAGGTCTGCCACATAGAGGGTTTTGAATGGCGCTAAAGCCAGATAAGCCGAAACCACCGCATCAGGTGACCCTCGACCATCGCCAAATTGGGTTAACGGGCGATAAAGATGTCGCAAACCCTTTTGGGCATGCACACAAAGACCGTCTTGAAGATCGATGACAGGTATCAGTTCCACGCGCAGGATCCATGCACATTCTGGTTTATGAGTTTCTCACCGGGGGGGGCCGAAACGGAAGCCCAGCCGCCCCGTTGATCGAGGAAGGTGAGCGCATGGTCTTGGCCCTGGTGCAGGACTTGTTGTGTCTTCCAGAGCATCGCGTCACGCTGATGAGAGACGCTCGACTGTGCCCTAGCCCGATCAACGATGCCCGTCTCGATGTGATCTGGGTTCAACCCGCCGAAGAGCCCAAAACAGCCCTGAAGAATGCGTTAGAGGGCGTAGAGGCCGTCTGGCCTATCGCACCGGAGACTGACGGATGCCTTGCCGCCATTTGCCATCTCATCGAAACCGAGGGGAAATGCCTTCTAACGACGGCGACCGAAGGGGTCCTGATCGC
>JBEBBO010000162.1:0-12948 GCA_041158345.1 Pseudomonadota bacterium
ATGGTTGAGGTCACGGAGAAACTTCCTGGCGGCGAAGTCAAGACGCAGCTGGTCAATAAATTGATCGAACTGGATATCGGAATCGTCTTGGGCGCCGTATTTAGTTTTCTGATTACATCGATCGTGGTTTTTTTCGTGATCGTTAAACCGGTCAACAAACTGATGTCACTGACCCTTAAGAAAGAGAAAGCGGAACCCCTTGTGGTGCAGGAATCCTCTGAAGTCCTGCTTCTCAAGGAAATTCGAGATCTCCTGAAAGAGCAGGCGAATCGCTGACGAACCAATTCATTCGCCTGATTCGCATCGGAAATTGACTTTCAGAATTCGAGACAAAAAAAAGCCCGAGGGTCTGTGACCGACGGGCTCTTCAGAGGAGATCCATTTGAAGTCTGATGGATTGGTGATCATCCTAATACGTCAACCTTAAATGAACCTTAATCTTTGAGGGGATATTCAGATTCTTTTAATTTCGTTACCACTTTGAGTCCACCCAGATGGCCAGAGCGTGAAAACTGGATGCTTCCTCTATGTTGCTCTACCAGTGATTTAACGATGGATAAGCCTAAGCCATGCCCGCCCCTGGATTCATCCAGTCGGGCGCCCCGTTGTAGCAATTCCAACATGGTGGCTTCGTCACAACCGTCGCCATCATCCTCGACAATGATGAGAAGATCAGTCCCTGTGACGTTCATCGTGATATCAATGCGGCTCCGACACCATTTGGCGGCATTGTCGACTAGATTCCCAAGGAGCTCCATCAGGTCATGGCGGTCATGATGCAGGTTAATGTCGGGGACATGGATATCGAAGACGAGATTACGGTCGTGGTACATCGACCGAATGACCTTCGCTAAGGCCTCAACTTCTTCCTTCGGGTTAAAACAATGTGCTGCGGGCCCAATGCCTGCCATCCGGGCTCGCCGTAATTCTCCCTCAACAACTTTCAGCATGATGTTGGTGTTGGTCAAAAGCGTCTCTCTGACGTACTCATTTTTGGAAAGTGAGGGGTCTTCGGTGAGGCGCAAGAGGATTGTCAAAGGGTTCTTGAGCGCATGGGCGAGATTACCAATGGCATCCCGTGACCGATCCAGTCGTTGGTGAATCAATCCAACCAGTTTCTTGATCTCTTGCGCCCGCATTAGGTCGACGGCAGATTCTTCTGAAAGGAATTCAGCGGAGGCTGCAATGCTTGCGAGTTCTCTTCGAAGGAAGACAAATGGGCTGAGTGCGTTTCGAACAAATATCCATTGCAATATCAATGCAAGAAAGATGATGGCGCCATTCAGCATGAGCATCAGGCTTCCAATTTCAGTGATGTGGCGATTCAAAATAGTCTGGTCTTCGCCGACTGAGATCTGGACAGGCGTTCCCTTGAGATCAATGCCTCGCGTCAACATGAGCAATGTCTGACCATCCGGTCCATTGGTATGCCATCGTTTGGGTTTGCTTTCATCAAGCTTTACCGTGGGCAATGCGTTTTCGCCTAAGGAAGGGGAGTTAATGCGTTGCTGCCGGCTCTCGAGGACATAGTAATGGCCAGAGTGGAGTCGCCTGTAAAACGGCAGTTGATGGTTCACATCGAACAGAATTCTTCCTTGATCATCGAGGTCCAGGGATTCCCGAATATCTTCGATATCGGCATCAAGGCGAGAAACCATTTGGGATTCACTTATCACGGGGAGCGCCTCACTGCGGAGGGCCCATTGCAGACCAAACCCGGAAGCGAGAATGACGCCAAGTCCAATGTTCAGGCGGGCTCTTAGCGTAATCATGAATTCTGAACCAGAAGGTAGCCCTGACCGCGGCGGGTCTGAATCCGATCGTGTCCGATTTTTTGTCTCAGTTTGGTGATATAGACCTCGATGATATTGCTATCCGGTTCGCTGTCCGTTCGGAAAAGATGCTCGCTTAAATGGGTCTTTGAAAGAATCTGTCCAGGATGGAGCATGAAAGCCCGCATCATTCTGAATTCCGTACCTGAAAGTTCAATCCACGTCCCGTGATCGATTCGAATGCGTTGTGTGTCCTCGTCCAGCTCGATGCCTTCAATTCGGAGCGGGCCGGGGCTATGGCCGTGAGATCTTTTGAGAATGGCATTGATTCGAGCAAACAGTTCCTCATTGTGAAAAGGCTTACCCAAATAGTCATCGGCGCCGGCTTTGAAGCCATCGACACGCTCGTGCCAAGCCGCTCGAGCCGTCAGAATGATGATCGGAATCGAGACTCCTGAAGCTCGCCAGCGCGCGAGAATCTCAAGTCCCGGGAGGCCAGGCAAACCCAAGTCAAGCACAATTAAATCGTATAGCTCGGTCGAGCCACGAAATTCCGCATCGTGACCTTCGCTGGCCAGATCGACCGAGAAACCTTGACTGGATAGGTCCTCGACCAAATTCGCCCCCAACTGAGGGTCATCCTCGACAACCAGGATACGCATGAGACGCCTCGGATAGTCCCCTTGTAAAGGACGTGATTTTAAGCGCGGTCGCGTCCTTATAAACAGGGATGATCTCCGAATTCGATGAGATCTATTCGATGCAATATGGGGCACTTAAGGCCCAAAACCGGTGCGCTTGCCATTCAATGGGGCGTGGGCTGCCTGTGAGGTGTACAAAACAGAGCGAATTCTCAGGTCATAAGCAGCCCAGTGCTCCCTGATGAAGCATTGGTATGGTTCGTGCGTATCAAGTTTTGAAGAAGTTCAGCGTTCATGAACCGCGCCCAAGACGACAACAAAAAGACACCCAGAGGACCATTACGATGCCAAGCCAGACACTCACGCTTCTCCTGGCTGGAGGGCAGGGGTCACGACTTTTCCCTCTTACCCGCGATCGGGCTAAACCCGCTGTCCCTTTTGGCGGGAAATATCGAGTCGTTGACTTCACACTGTCAAATTGCCTTCACTCTGGGTTACGCCAAATTCTGGTTTTGACACAGTACAAATCGCAATCCTTGCAACGGCATCTGCGCGATGGATGGTCCATTTTCAGTCCCGAATGCGGTGAATTCATCACCATGGTACCGCCACAAATGCGGACCAGTGATTCCTGGTACGAAGGCACGGCAGATGCCTTGCATCAGAATCTTTATCTTTTGGAGAGAAGTCCGTCCCAGGATGCATTGATTCTGGCTGCAGATCACATCTATCGCATGGACTACGCAGCAATGATCCAAGCGCATCGTGAAAATGGCGCGGATCTGACGGTCGCTTGCATGAAGGTTCCCTTAGCCGAGGCCAGCGCATTCGGGGTCATGGGGATCGATCAGGATTTAAAGATCGTGAAATTCAATGAAAAACCGGACCATCCCGAGCCTATGCCCGATAGTCCCGAAGAAGCACTGGTCTCCATGGGTATCTATGTTTTCAGTAAACAAGTGCTGATTGATGCCTTAGTTGAGGATCATGATCTTGACGGTTCAACGCATGATTTTGGACGTGACATCATTCCTCGAATGATTGAAAACGGAAAAGTCTTTGCCTACGCTTTTGGTGGCCAGCGGGGTCGCGTGACCTCTGATCATTACTGGCGTGATGTGGGAACGATCGATGCCTTTTACGATGCCAACATGGATCTTCTCAAACCCATACCCCCGCTTGATCTCTATCAGGAAAACTGGGGAATAAGAACCTATCATGGACAAAATCCGCCAGCCCGAATGGTTCCGGGCGCAACAGGCGATCAGGGGGTTCTGGTGGATTCCATTCTAGGGGCTGGTGCCTTAATTTCTGGGGGTTATGTCAAACGATCTATCCTTTCATCTCGGGTCAGAGTGCTAGATGGGGCCTCCGTTGAGGATTCGATTCTCTTTGATCAGGTCACGGTCGGGGAGGGAGCGATACTTAAGCGATGCATCATCGATAAGGGGGTAACTGTCCCCGCGGGTATGCAGATTGGTGTCAATCTCGAGATGGATCGAGAACGATATTCGGTTTCTGACAACGGCGTCATTGTTGTGCCGCGATTCCACCGTTTCGCTTAGATAGGGTCTGGTGCTGGACCATCGTCTAGAATGGGTTGCGCCAGATTGCAACAAGAACTTACCGATTTGAGAGGGAGTGATGCATACCAAGCTTGAAAAAGTCACCCGGGAAATTATTGATCGCAGTCATAAGACGCGCGAGGCCTATCTTTCAAGGATTGAGGCATCCAGGGCGGTTTGGCCGAGCCGAAAAGTCTTGGGATGTGGAAATCTCGCGCACGGGTTTGCAGCCTGTGAAATCGCTGAAAAAAATGACCTGAAAGGCCAGGAAAAGCCGAATATCGCGATTGTCTCCTCCTATAACGACATGCTGTCTGCGCATGAGCCTTATAAGGATGCGCCCGATCTTATCAAGTCAGTCATTCGAGAAAATGGCGGTGTCTGTCAGTTTGCCGGGGGTGTTCCGGCCATGTGTGATGGAATCACACAAGGTTTCCCCGGAATGGAAATGTCACTTTTCAGCCGAGATGTGATCGCCATGTCAACGGCGATCTCACTGAGCCACAACATGTTTGATGGCGCACTTTATCTTGGCGTTTGTGACAAGATTGTTCCAGGTTTGCTCATGGGGGCGCTCTCATTTGGCCATTTACCGGGCATCTTTGTTCCCGCAGGTCCGATGCCCAGCGGGATTACTAACAAAGAAAAATCCCGCGCGCGACAGAAGTTTGCGGAAGGCAAGATTGGGCGGGATGAACTGCTCGATAGTGAGGCTCGCTCTTACCATAGCCCAGGCACCTGTACGTTCTATGGGACCGCTAACAGTAACCAGATGATGATGGAGATCATGGGACTCCATCTCCCGGGGAGTTCCTTCGTGAACCCCTATACGCCTTTGCGGGATCAGTTTACTGCGAAGGCCGCTGCCCAGATTCTGAAGTTCAGAGCTTCGGGTGACGATTTTCGGCCCATAGGCCATGTCGTGGATGAAAAGGCGATCGTCAATGCCATCGTCGGTCTGCTGGCAACGGGTGGCTCGACCAACCACACCATGCACTTGGTCGCGATTGCCCGAATGGCCGGCATCATCATCAACTGGAATGACTTCGATAACCTCTCCAAAATCATTCCGCTGATTGCCAGGGTTTATCCCAATGGACCGGCTGATGTAAACGATTTTCAAAATGCCGGTGGACTTCAGGCGGTCATTTCCCAGCTTTTGTCTCATGGTCTGCTGCATGAGGAGATCCTCACCGTGGGCGATCACAAGGGGCTTGGGCAATATGTATTTGATGTTCAGCTTGAAGCAAATGAGCTGGTGTATTCGAAGGCGCCCACAGCATCGCGAAACACGGACATCATCAGCCCAGTTGATACGCCCTTTGCTCCGATCGGTGGGATTCATTTAATGCGCGGTAATCTGGGTCGAGGGATTTCAAAAGTCTCAGCGGTCTCTCCGGAGCATCATGTCGTTGAGGCACCAGCCATGGTCTTTGACGATCAGGAAGAGATGCTGGCGGCTTTCCGCAAGGGGGAACTCGAGCGAGATTTTGTTGCGGTGATCCGATTCCAGGGTCCCCGATCCAACGGCATGCCTGAATTGCATAAACTGACTCCACCCTTAGGATTGCTCCAAGATAAGGGCTTTAAGGTCGCGTTGCTTACGGACGGCCGAATGTCGGGTGCCTCAGGTAAAGTGCCTGCTGCCATTCATATGTATCCCGAATGTATCAACGGTGGACCGCTCGCCAAGGTTCGCAATGGCGACATCATTCATCTGGATATCATGGCTGGGGTGGTGAACATCCTTGTGGACGAGGAAGAGTTCGATGGCCGGATTCCTGACCAGAGCTCGGCTGATAATCATCACATCGGCATGGGACGCGAACTTTTTGGTGGATTCCGTTTAGGGGCTACCACCGCCGAGACCGGTGCAAGCAACCTTTTCGTTATTGACTGATCGTTACAGGAGAACCCGATTCGATGACTTCCCAACAGCTTAATGCGCGACAGATTCTCCAGCAGGGACCGGTTGTTCCGGTTATGGTCATTGATGATCTCTCAAGTGCTGTGCCCTTGGCGCGCGCTTTGGTTGCCGGTGGAATTCGCGTTCTCGAAATTACACTGAGGACCCCGGTTGCAATTGATGCGATTCGTCAGATAGCGGCTGAGGTGGATGGGGCAATTGTAGGGGCCGGAACGGTTTTGACCCCAGATCAGTTTCGTGCCTGTCGTGAGGCCGGGTCCCGTTTCGTCATCAGTCCTGGTCTAACACCCAACTTGCTCGGAGCTGCCCAAGACGCCGGGATTCCCCTGATCCCGGGTATTGCCACGATTTCTGAACTGATGATGGGAATGGAATATGGTCTGGACGCCTTTAAGTTCTTTCCGGCTGAGGCCGCCGGAGGGATTCCGATGCTCAAAGCCATTGCCGGACCAATTCCACAGATACAATTCTGTCCCACCGGGGGTATCACGCCAGCCAACTACAGGGACTACCTCGCCCTAAAGAACGTCTCGTGTGTGGGAGGCTCCTGGCTTGCCCCGGCCGACAAAGTCAGAGCAGGAGACTTTGCCGCCGTCACCGCACTGGCCAAAGAGGCTGTTGCAGGGGTCAGCTAAGTCATACTGCCTCATGGGTGGGTGGGTTGTCGGCGCTCAAATAGGAAAGAGCGCCGACGATTGACTCTGCGACCACTGATGGGGGCTGCCTCAAGAACGTGCTCCAGGCGTCTACGACGTCCTCTTCATAGCGTACTTCAGACCCTGGTTTGTCCTGACACCAGCAAATTCTGACGGCATGTCCGATGAGAATATCGGTGACGAGGGTATCTCCAAAATGGATTTCTGGGTGAACCCTAACCAATTCACTCAAAACCTTGAGGGTTTCGACGGTGAGTTCCCGATACTCAGGCGCTTGGATACGATCAAGCAGATGGGTAATTCTCAGTTTGAAGGTTTGTTCGCCAGCGGTCATATGGGATCGAATGTCGTGACTGTCGATCCGTCGATGGGTGTTGTATTTACCTCCGATCATCAAGCCTTCACAGTGACCGAGTAGCGCATAGACCCCTTCAAAAAATGCGTTATCGGCTCGGCCAACGCTACCTTGCTGTTCTCGCCAATGGAACCAGTATTCGCCTTTGGTTTCACCGTGCTCCGAATGGAGTCCAATGTCTTCAAGCCAGTCCGGTCGTGGTTCTGAGTCGGTCGTCAAACTTTCCGCATTCTCGAGTGCCGTTTCGCTTTGAGCATAGTCTTTTAGCGTGTCTCTTAATGCCTTTGACAGCCGATGGGGAGCAAATCCGAGGATTCGCTCAAAGGCCTGATCGAGTGAGCCACCGGCAGTTCGTTTTTCCCGGGCAATGATGACATCGAGGATATGGCCTACCCGGAGGGTATTTAAATTGGAAAAGAGGGACGCTTCCTGTTTGATCAAAAGGCCGAGTGCGATGATCAATTCTTGAATCAAAATCTGAAGGCTTGGGTTCCCGGGGTTGAACGTGCGTATGGCATCCAAAAGCTCTGAAGAGTCTGCCGGTCGCCTGAATGTGGCTTTTCCGCTATAGGATTTCCCAACGGTTAAACCATGTTGGCGGACCAAGATCTCTGTGGCCGCTTGCTCCAGATTGATGTCATATTTACCGAGTAAGGCGGCTGAGACTCGAATTAATCGCCAATTGTGATGATTGCCGGCTTGGAGATAGAGATCTTCAAGCGCCTCATGGATTGAAAACGGGAATTGTTCGGCTATGTCGTCTTCTCGTTCATGCAAAATTCTCAGAATTTCCAGCCACATGGAAGCTGAACGAGTCTGGTTCAATCGAGTAACCAGTTCGGAGAAGGGCAAGAGGTCCAGCGGTGTGCCATCAGGGGGATCTTGCTCCATCACTTCAAAGTCGAGCAGACCCAGAGTGTGCTTGCCCGGGACCCCCAACGCTGGGCTATCAAGGAGCCCTATTTCAGAGAGTCGGAAATCGTGAAGCTTACTGATACGTTCGAAAGCGGTGTCTTCCGCAAAATCTGAAAGGTGGATGAGTCTCGCGGGTAAGCTTGGATTCTTTTCACCCGCAAGGTCCGACAAAAAGTCGAGCAGGCGATGTGCATCCGGACCCGCCAAGGTGTTGGCATGCACATCGATCAGCAAAAGAGGGCGCACCTGGGGATTGCTCCAATGGGTGCTGATGTAATTCAGTTCCGCTTTGATGCGATCGATTAGAAGCGGGTTATCCATCGCCAAATAGAATCCACTCTGGTCCAGAAATTGTGGAATAAAGACGACGGGATGATTACCCAATACGTAGAGTCTTGCCGTTGAAAGGGTTCTGATTTGTCTTATAGGACGTCCACTCAGGCCCATTCGGTCGTTTCGACCCACCTGGCTATAGGCCAGAGATAATTCGCTGGCATTTCGAATTTCGAGAGGTAACACCTCCTGTCTTGTAGCCGCCGGAAGGTGGGCTTGGACAAGAACCTGTTTGATGGCCTCATTTTCAGCTAAAAGAGCCACTTGAACTCGAGTTTCCAGTGTCTTTGTCTTTGGAGCGTGCCGACCCAGAGGATCCACGTCCTCCAAATGGAGTAATCCATCCGAAATCATGCTGCCCAAAATGAAAAGGCTCTGGGCCCAGACCAGAGGGATGTTCTCGTTGGGGACTCGCATTTGACTGCCGGGCGCCTTGCGTTCAGCTTCAACGTCATCAGGGGCCACGTAATAAAGTTCAGGGACTAGCTTCTTCCCATCCCGCTCAATGGCAACCGCTTCAATTCGAGAACGATAATCAGCGGCAGCCTCGGGGTTCTCGTCAAACAGATGATTGAGGAACTGATAGCAGAAAAAGAGAGGCCACTCGCTTTCAATGTCGGCAAAGGCCTTGAGTTCATGAGGCTCGTAATGAAGGCGATGAGGATCCTCGATCACTGTTTGATGGCCGTCGAGGAGAAAGCGTTTGCAACCGTAGCGACCCTCTAACTTGTCGACGCTGCGTTGGTGGGTCTGTGCCCGAAGAATGGGGTCGGTTACGGCAAAAGCTGGAAATCCCGTAATACTGAAGAGTGCGGCATCGACTTCTTTTGAAATGGATTCCCGGGGTAAAAGCGCTGACAGTGCTATCCGAGTTCTGGCGATGTCATCGGCGACGACATGGACCAAGGAAGCCTGACTGCCTTCTGTGCCAAATAGATTCAGTCCATCCATGGCCTCGAGTGCGGCCAATGCCATGCCGACAGAACTGGCATTCAGTTCGGGTTCACCATGATTTAACTTGTGCCCGCGTTCCCAAATTCCATAGTCCGGTGTTCTATAGCTCCGGCTGATGTAATGCACCAGATTCTGGATGAAATTGACCTCATCGAGTGTTCCGATAATCGGCAGTCCCGAGTGAGTCATCTGGGCAAGCGTCAACAAATAAAGGGAGGTCGCGTCCAGTTGTAGGTGCCCCCAAGCATCGTCCGCTACGACTTCCTGCCCGTCTCGAGTTCCGTATTTCGCATGAAGCGAATCGATGGGATTCTGGGTATGTTTGAAACGCTCAACCTTCGAGGATTGACGCATCATGGCCATCAGCAGGCCTCGCATGAGCTTGATGACCGACTGCTCTAAAAGGTAGGCGCGATCTGGAGACGATCCGTTGCGGCGATAAGCCATGGCGAGTCCCCAGGCTGCCATGATGCTGTAAACGTTGTCGCGAACCCATGCATCGGTGTAGTCACCGTGATTGGTGATGGCCGTGCTCGCGGGCAGCAATCCGGTGAGGAAGTCCTGACGAGCCAGAATGATGTCATCGACCTGTTCAAAATATTCCTCGAGAAGTCGATCATTTTCCTTGTGTGAGTCACTCAGGTCATACCGGCCAAAAATCGCGGAAAGAAAACGTTTCACCGGATGCGTATCCATTCCTATCTCTCTCACGTAAAGTCAGTGTGCACGGCCCCATTGAGGACGTACTTCGCTTCTACAAGACCAGCAATCAATATGCTCAGACCCAAAATCATTCTTGTTGCAATCTGCCTGCCTGCGGGAATGATGGCGTGAGAGTGAGAGCGAAATATGCGAGGAATGATAGGGTCACCCCTCGATGGCGAGATTGGGATAGCTGCCTTCTCCGTTGGCCTTAGATTGCGCGCCAGGTCTTTTGGGTCGACGATTCCATGTTCCGCAGTTAACTCCATGATCCAGCTCTCATCCGGTTGATACATTCAGGACTCATGCAAAACTGAGGCCATGGATCCATGAGGCGATAAGCAACCGTCTGGAACGATCAGAGTTCAAACAGAAGTCAGGGGCTTAAAATTTCGTCAAAATCGGTGCAATGACGCACAGGAAGAGGGCTAGTCACGTGTCAAGAGAGGACGTTTCCGAGCAGCAATGGCGAGAGGCTGGATTCGCCGGGTTCTGGATCAGATTTTGGGCATCATTGATTGACGGTGGTCTGATGGCGGCCTGGATGATTCCTGCGCTCTACTATTTTTACGGTGACACGCTACTCACCGACCCGCGCCTTATCATGGGACCTGCCGATTTCATCATCAGTTGGGTGCTCCCGATGGTGGGTGTCATCGTGCTCTGGGATAGAAAGCAGGGCACAGTGGGAAAATTGCTGTTGCGGCTTCGGATCGTCGATGCCCAAACGCTGGGCCCATTGAGTCGAAGGCAAGAAGTGCTTCGCTATATCGGCTACTTCGTGTCGACGGTCCCATTGGGCCTGGGATTCCTGTGGATCGCCTTTGACCCTCGAAAGCAGGGTCTACACGACCGTCTGGCAGGCACGCTGGTTCTTCGTCTCCCAAGGGCGCCTCAGACCAAATGATCTGAGGACCCTTCGGACAAAGTTATTTTGCTGCCTGGGGTAGGCTATCGGCACAAATGTTGGGAAGGTTTTCACAGTGACGATGGAGGATCCGCCGAACTTCGTCAATGGCCAGGGGGTGCCCTTGCGCGCTGTGGTCTGTCCGAACGATGAACTCTGATTCGACGCCCTCGAGATGCGCGCTTTTATACTCGACGACCCCATCATTTCCGGATTTGATGTCCAATTCTGGAAGGACGGGAATGATCGAGTTGGCGGTAATCCCTGGCGCTAGAGGGAGTGACGCAACTTTCGCCATGACAGGACTCTTGGAACTCATTCCATCTACCGCGGTGGGCATTTCATCCCGCAGTTCCGGGGGCAGTTTGAGCTGGCTGGAAATGTCATGCCATTTACTGCTCATATTCATGATCAGGTTGGCCGGTGAGCTTACGACCGCTCTAGTCAGCTTTCGCACCCAGTCATCGGTGAGGAAGCTACCGCGATGGGGGGTTGAAATGAAGACTACCCGTTTGACAAAAGGCAGATGATTGAAAAACAGGGCGCGTTGGAATCCCTGTTTGATCATCGGATCTGCCTTGAAGTCAGCGAATGGCAGATCACTTATGGATTGCCAGAGTTGATCTCCGGAATCAATGGCGGTCATATGGGTCAGAAGGCCTCCCTGGCTATGCCCCATTACAACCATTTGCTGCATCGCGGGATCCTTCTGGTCCGGGTCCAGTTGATGCACCATGCTGGTCAGAGTTTCACGAAGGTCTGCCGCTGAAGCCGGGACCGGACGACTGCTGGTGTATTCGTAGAACCAGAACTGATACTTGGCTCGGATCAAGGGATCCGCGCGCAAGGTATTCACCATTTCTGCCCACCACACCGGGCTACTGCCTGTGCCGTGGACCAGGACGACCGGAATTCTTCCGGGTTGATAGGCCTGGATAAAGAGAATGTGTCGTTCGATGTCATCGCCAAAAATGAATCGCTTTAATCCGGCGTGCCAAAGTTCCTTGTCATTGAGTCGATAGGCCAATGGGGTTGTGGAATCGGTTTGGAGCGGTACGGTCTTACCATTGACGACCACGTCAACATCGTCGTAGCTCGAAATGAGATCCAGGGTACCTTGTGCCTTTCCTTGTGTGAGTGCGTTCAGATTCCCATTGATCTGAAGGAATGCGGTAATGGGGAGCACACCGCCATTGGGTGCTTTGGATGATTTTTTGGTCACACCCAGCAGGGGAGCTCCAAGACCGGGTGTTCGGTTATGGCTGGTGAACCCAAAGACATCATAGGCATCGGTCGGTTCAAGCTTCTCAAAATCCGTCAGCTGCCAACGAAGATCATCGGTTTGCACATCAATTGCGAGACGAAATTCAGGAAGGGTGCGCAAACGATCCTCGAAATAAAGCGCGTCTCCGGTGGGTGATCTAAAAGCCTGATCCAGCCCCCGGTTATAGAGTTCGCAGGCTTCACGAAACCGATTGTCATAGGCATTCGGTAAAGGTTCTTTGCCGTCTCCCAGAAGGTAGAGGTACGCGTAAACCGCGCTTTGCAAATAGACATTCGCTGCGCTGGGTTTGCCTGACGTGGCTTCAGGACGAGGCGGAAGGGTTTTTGCCCAGCTGTAGTTGAGCTCTGCCAGAGCAAAAAGAAGGTCTCTTCGGTCATCGTTTAGTGCGTGTCGGTGCAGTTGATGGAGTGCTGCGCCGGGATCACGCTGATAGAGATCAACCAAGTCAAAGCGTTGAATGACGGTCATTGCCGCATTGCTGTTTTCATCCCCAGATAAGGGGCTTCGTGTGGCAATTTGGTAAGCCTCTTCAGGGCTAACACGTTTTACCCCGATCGGCGGAGTACAGCCCACGAGTTCCTGGACGACCAGGACAACACTGACTAGGAATGCCAATCGTCGCACTCGATGGGAGGTCGCGGCCGGCAGCCTGAAAACGGGGGTATTCATAGAGAGGAGGGCCATGGATTACTCTGGGCTTGGGGCTGTAATGATTTTGACTTGGTTCGGGACGCTATGGATAATGTCATGAAGCCTACCGTTGGGATAGCGGGAGTCCAAAATCCAGTCTGCGGGTGTAGCTTAATGGTAAAGTCCCGGCTTCCCAAGCCGGCTACGTGGGTTCGATTCCCATCACCCGCTCCAAACTTTTTGTTGCCAATTCTTAGATCGATCATGCTCGGGGATTTCGCATGCCTGGCTGAACGCTTTCAGGCA
>JBEBBO010000163.1:0-3453 GCA_041158345.1 Pseudomonadota bacterium
GGTCCACGGCCACAATCACGCCCTTGTGATCGGCAGCATAAACCGTCGTTGCCGTTACCGCGGGCATCAGGTTCAGGATCCGTCCGAGACTTCCCTTGCCGATTTGGTTGCTCCAAAGCACCGTCATGTTGACGGTGGGCTCTAGGGGCTGAAGCTCCTTGGGCGGTTCCGCGTTATCGCTCCCCCGGATCGTGTCGGTAATCGCCCCGGCCAGATCCTTAAACGCGTTAATCTGGGCGCAACCGCCCAGCAGGGAAAGCGCCAACAAGGGGGCCAGAAATCGCATTAGCCGGCGGCAGGCAAGTCGTGAATCTTGAGATCAAGCAGCGGTGAACGATTGCCGAGCTCCTTCGCCTTCTCGTAAGCCGAACGGGCTTCTTCCGGGCGCTTGGCTGCAATCAGAAGATCGCCGCGAACTTCCTCCAACAGCGCGGAAAATTTACCGGCAGTGGCTTCGGTGCCTTTGAGAAGCGCAATGCCTGCGTCGGCCTCACCACGGGCCAGAAGGATCCGGGCAAGGCGAAGCCGTGCCAAGGATTTCAAGGTCTCATCATGGCCCTGCTTCACCTCTTCTTCGAGACGGAGCTTCCCGGCTTCAAGATCACCCGCTTCAACCTTCAGCTTCGCGAGAGTGAGACGAGCAAACTCGGCATAGGTGGTCGAGGGGTAGCTCTCGATCAATTGCTGCCCCATCTTGATGGCTTCCTCTGGCTGCTTGGCCGAGATCGCGCGCCCCATCAGATGATAGGTCAGTGACGCTTCCTCACGCTGGGTCTGCTGGTGTCCTTGCCAATACTTCCAGGCGGTGATGATCACCAAACCGATGATCACCCCGGCAAACAGGGATGATTTACTCTCCTTCCACCAGCGCTGCAGGGCTTCAAGGCGCTCTTCCTCTGTCAGGTACGTTTCCATCAGGACCTCGTCGTTATCTTTAGAGTCTCAATCAGGGAGGCGACGTCCGCCTCCGCCACTTTCTGCTGTTCAGCTTCGCGTCTTAGGAATTTTACGCCCACCAAACCGTCTCGTGCCTCATCGTCACCAATCACGAGACCAATTTCAGCGCCGCTGCGATCCGCGCGTTTGAACTGACTTTTGAATCCACCGCCGCCCAGATGGATCTGAAGGCGCAAATTCGGGAACTGGTCGCGAAGATTTTCAGCGAGGCGAACCCCCATCCTTTCTGCGGCGTCCCCGGCAACGATCAGGTAGACATCCGCCGTGGGCATCTCAACCGCTGCGGTCGTCTCGTTAACGAGCTCGATCAGCCGCTCCATGCCGAGCGCAAACCCGATGGCCGAACTCCCTTTCCCACCCAGTTGCTCGACGAGTCCATCGTAGCGGCCCCCGGCACACACCGTGCCCTGAGCGCCCAACGACTCGGTGATCCATTCAAACACGGTATTCGAGTAGTAGTCGAGCCCGCGCACCAGTCGAGGATTGACGACATAGGCCACGCCTTGCGCTTCAAGGTCGGTAAGGAGGCGATCAAAATGCGCCCGAGAGACCTCTCCAAGCGCCTCGGTCAAGACCGGTGCACCGGCGATCACGGCTTTAAGGTCGGGATTCTTGCTATCGAGGATCCGGAGCGGATTGGTCTCAAGGCGGCGAAGACTGTCTTCATCCAGCTGATCCAGATGCTGCCTGAAATAAGCGACCAACCCCTTCCGGTATTCCAATCGCTCCGCCGCAGTCCCCAGCGAGTTGATCTCAAGACGCAACTGACTCTCGATACCCAGAGCGCGCCAAAGCCGCCGACACAGGAGGATCAATTCGAGATCAATGTCGGGACCTGCCAACCCGTAGGTCTCGACACCGAACTGGTAAAACTGCCGATAGCGCCCTTTCTGTGGCCGCTCGTGACGAAACATGGGGCCGAGGTACCAGAGCTTTTGGATCTGATTATGCAGAAGCCCATGCTCAAGACAGGCCCGAAGACAACCTGCCGTTCCTTCAGGGCGAAGGGTCAGGGAGTCGCCGTTCCGGTCATCAAAGGTATACATTTCCTTTTCGACAATGTCGGTGACTTCGCCGATCGACCGCTTGAAGAGTTCGGTCTTCTCCACGATAGGCAGCCGGATTTCCTGGTAGCCGTAGGCCGCCATGACCCGACGCAACTCGGCCTCGACGCGCTGCCAATGGGGGCTCTGTTCGGGCAACACATCGTGCATGCCACGGATGGCCTGAATCTTTTCACTCATGAAGGGATTTCCTTAGGGATACGCTTAGCCGGCGACTTGAAGCCGAATGGTTCGCTTGGTCCGATCCTTGACCTTGCCCACCAGCTGGCCACAGGCCGCATCAATGTCATCCCCTCGCGTCTTTCGCGTCGTCGTCACCAGACCCCCGGCCTGAAGAATGTCGCTGAAGCGGCGGATGGTCTCCGGGCTTGAGCACCGGTACGAGGAGCCCGGGAAGGGATTGAAGGGAATCAGGTTGACCTTGGACGGCAACTGACTCAGGACTCTCAGCAGTTGTCGGGCATGCAGGGGTGAGTCATTGATGCCATCGAGCATCACGTACTCAATGGTGACTTTTCGGCGTGGATCCCCACAAAGATACGTCTTGCAGGCCGCGATCAATTCCTTGATGGGATATTTCTGGTTGATGGGGACCAGTTCATCCCGAAGCTCATCGGTCGGCGCATGCAGGGAGACCGCCAAACTGACATCGCACACATCGGCAAGTCGCTCAAGCGCCGGCACCACACCCGAGGTACTCAGGGTCACGCGGCGTTTGGAAAGACCGTAGGCATGATCATCCAGCATCAAGGTGATGGCCGAAACCACGTTATTGAAGTTCAGAAGCGGCTCACCCATGCCCATCAGGACGACATTCGTAATCGCCCCGATTCCGAGTTCACGCTGCGCCACCCAGAGTTGGCCAATAATTTCCGCCGCCTCGAGATTTCGATTGAAGCCCTGACGCGCGGTGGAACAGAAGGAGCACTCGAGCGCACAACCGACCTGCGAGGAAATGCAGAGGGTGCCCCGGGATTCTTCGGGGATATAGACCGTCTCGATGCGATTCGTCGCATCGGTACTCAGAACCCATTTGATCGTTCCGTCCGAAGAGACCTGCTCATGGACGATTTCCGGGGGCTGAATGACACACGCCGACTCCAGCTTGGCCCGAAAGGCCTTGCTGAGATCTGTCATGGCTCCAAAATCATCAACGCCACGCTGATGGATCCACTGGATCAATTGCGTGGCGCGGAATGGCTTCTCGTTCTGCTCGACACAGAAGGCCTTCATGGCCTTCGGGTCAAGCCCGAGCAGGTTGATCTTGGCGTCGGGACTATCGGGTCCGGGCGCAGAGTTCATTCGGCTGGAAGAAGTAGGCGATTTCCTGAGCGGCCGTTTCAGGACCGTCAGAACCGTGAACGGCGTTCTCATCAATGCTGACCGCAAAGTCCGCACGGATGGTGCCCGGTGCTGCGTCCTTCGGGTTGGT
>JBEBBO010000164.1:0-3204 GCA_041158345.1 Pseudomonadota bacterium
GTATTTTACCGAACTTCCCAGTCCTGTCAACCCCCCGCCAACTCCCTGTTGGCGTCCCCCAGAACCGCTTCAGCCCTGAGGAGCCGCTCATTATGAACACCTTCACTGGGTACGTCAAGCACTGCTGTTATCTTTCTTCTCGACGCAGCGCCGTCACAGCCGGACCCGAACAGGATGTGTTGAGCTTCCTCACGGTTCAACGCACACTGCGCACTCTCCGACACAATCCCACTCAGCATTGGAGCCTCGACATGAACTCAAACTCCTCACGCCCGACCGCGCCCAATGGTGCCGAATTTCGACCCCTCGGCGAAGGCCTTCAGGAAATAGTCTGCAACAGTCCTCTCACCCGTTATCGCGTCCTGACGCAAGGCGCCCAACTCCTCAGCTGGCATCCTCAGGGCGAACCTGAGGTTGTCTGGTGCTCGCCAGACGCCCGCTTTCTTCCTGGCAAACCACCACGCGGCGGCACTCCGATTTGTTGGCCCTGGTTTGGTCCGCACAGCAACCCTGAGTATCCCGCTCACGGCTTGGTTCGGGCTCGCGCATGGACCCTTGAGCGTTATCAACGCGAGCCGGACGGGTCGGACACTCTCCATTTCTCCACCACAACGACCGCCAGCGATGCCTCCCCCCTCTGGCCACACCCAGCGCGACTCGATTTGACCTACCGCATCGGCCAATCACTCTCTATATCTCTTGAAACTACGAATCTCGGCGACAGCCCCATCAGCATTACCGAAGCCGTGCACACCTACTTCGGCGTGGGTGACGTTCGCGAGATTGAAGTTCAAGGCCTCTCCGGCAGCATCTATCTGGATCGACTTCAGGCCGATGCGCGCATCGAGCAGGTCGGCAACATCACAATTTCCGGCGAAACGGACCGGGTCTACCTATCAACCTCTCCGGAATGCGCTATCGTCGATCCACAACTCAATCGCATCATTCAGATCCAATCGGAGGGCGCTCAGTCTAAAGTGGTCTGGAACCCCTGGATCGAAAAGGCCGCAAAACTCGGTGATCTGGGTGACTCAGGCTACCTTAAGATGGTTTGCGTCGAATCCGGCAACATTGCCGATGATGCGGTCACCATTGCACCAGGCAAACGTCACGCTTTTCAAATCCGCTACAGCACCCGTCCGCTGGTCTAGCCGCTATTGATTCTGAAAATCCTCTACCGCGACCAGGATCTGGTCGCGGTCCATAAGCCGGCAGGCCTCTTGGTTCACCGAAGCCAGGTTGACGTGCATGCCAACGAAAATTGCATGGCCCTTCTCAGAGACCAAATCGGGCAATGGGTGTATCCGGTGCACCGCCTCGATCGACCGGTGTCCGGCATCCTCCTGTTTGCGTTGGATCCACTCATCGCCCATCGCCTGGGAAACGCCTTTCAAGAAAGGAGGACCCATAAGAGCTACTTGGCCTTGGTTCGGGGCTTTTGCGCGGACGAAAACGTCATTGATTATCCACTCAAGGAAGATCAGGACGAAGCCACCGACAGACGGGCGAACCCTGATCCCGCACCAAAAGAGGCGATCACCCGTTATCGCTGCCTTTCAAAAGTTGAAATCCCTGAACCCGTCGGCCGCTATCCCAGCGCGCGATACTCGCTGGTGGCGCTCCACCCTATTACAGGCCGAAAACATCAACTCCGCCGCCACATGAAGCATATCTTCCACCCCATTGTGGGCGATACGACCCATGGAGACGGCTGCCACAACCGTTTTTTTCGTCACCGTTTTGAATCGAGCGCCCTCATGCTCTCGGCAACCGAACTCGAACTGACTCACCCCACAAGTGGCGACCGCCTTCACCTAAGGACCCAACCGGATGCCGCATTTTTAGAGACGCTGGCCAAACTAGGAGTAGTCCCCCTCCCTCCAATCGGCTAAGGCTTGTCCCAAAGGACCCGCGCCGAGGTCACAAATGCCATTCCTTGCTTATATGCGCCATTCACCATGACACCCTCCACCAAGGGCGGAATGACGGGCTCGCGACTCTCCCACTCCACCAGAAACCCCGGACTCGCTCCTCCCGTCCGATCCGACTCGCGAATGACGAAGGTTTCGGCCGCCATCGCTTTGAGCCCGCGCTGCTCGGCCAGAAACGATTTTATAACGGCACCAGTACTCCCGATGTAATCCACCCGCGTGAGCTCAATGGGGATAAGGGGATCCAAATTCCTCAAGGCTAAGGTCACCGCCAGATTCAATACCGCACGACGATCGCCATAGGCCACCTCCGAATAGACCGGCAGAAACAGCCTTTGCCCTCGACTACGCTCCACGGCCTCAGCGGGGCCCATGAGGGCCCCGATCAAAAGGGGTGCGAACATCATCCATACCTTTGCCCTAGCCAACCCTCGCTTTTTCATACCTTTCTCCACCTCACCACCTCGTAGTACATTGAGCCCTCCCTCTCAATTCAGGGGGATCATCAGAAAACCGCCTTGCCTCCTTGAACCCAGACCATGAACCCATTTACGTATAAAGCCCATCCGGTCCTGCTTGAGTGGATCGGCCTGATCACTCAGACCAGCCCCAACCCCGGCCAAGACCTTCGCCATGTTCTGCTACTTTTGGCCTTAACCACGCCCATCTTCGCATTGGCTCTCCGATATATCTCCCGAAAACTGGATGAGATCGATATTCCCACGCTGAGGGCCCTTGGCCTAGCCGTCCCTGCCTCGATACTTTATACCCCGCTGATGTTGACGCTTGTGAATGATGTTGCCCATCATGCCTTCGTCTTTGGCGAACGCTGGTTTCTTCTTTTCACGGTCATTGTGGCCAGCCAAACGCTTGCGGCCCTCTACGCCTTCCTCATCTACTCGCCTCGGGAGCGAGGACCCGTGGGACTGGAATCGGGACTGGGCACCTCTCTCTTCCTCCTCTTGATCGCAATTCCAATAAGCCTTGCGCTTCTCGGCGTTGATGCCCTGATTCGCATTTTCTGAGCTTCACAATTCCGTGATGCGTATTTTTTGCAACCGAAGTGAATTTTTTTCACCCCGACCTGTCTATGATGTGTCACCGGGCAATTACCGGTGATTTATTAAGTAACACAAGCGTTTAAGAGGTAACTACTATGGCAGCTACAACTGCAGGTGTAAGCGCAGCGGATCGTCCGTTGCTCGACAAGGGCTGGATGACTTTTGCATTCGGCATCTACTTCGTTTTCTACATGTGGGTTCGTTGGTACGAA
>JBEBBO010000165.1:0-3308 GCA_041158345.1 Pseudomonadota bacterium
GCCGCGAACATGCATTGGCCTGGAAGGCCGCCCAATCCTCTCTCGCCGCTCAGGTCTTCGTCGCGCCCGGCAATGCAGGAACCGCCAGGGAGCAAGGCATTACCAACGTCCCCATTGCTGCCGATGACGTCGCCGCGTTAGTCGCATTCGCCCAAAAGAACGCCATTGGACTGACCATCGTAGGCCCGGAGGCCCCCTTGGTCCTTGGGGTCGTGGATGCCTTCAGGGCTCAGAACCTCCCTTGTTTCGGCCCCACCCAAGGTGCCGCTCAACTTGAAGGATCCAAGGCCTTCTGCAAAGACTTCATGGCGCGTCATGGCATCCCGACTGCGGCGTACCAGACCTTTACCGAAGTCGACGCGGCCATCGCCTACATCGAGGCTCAGGGAGCCCCTATCGTCGTCAAAGCCGATGGCTTGGCGGCCGGCAAGGGGGTCGTCGTTGCACAAACCGAAGCCGAGGCCATTCAAGCCGTCCAGGACATGCTCGCGGGCAATAGCTTTGGCTCCGCTGGCCATCGGGTGGTGATCGAGGAGTTTCTCGTGGGCGAAGAGGCCAGTTTCATCGTCATGGCCGATGGACGCCATGCCCTGGCCATGGCGTCCTCTCAGGACCACAAGGCTTTGCTGGATGGGGATCTTGGCCCCAATACCGGCGGCATGGGGGCTTATTCACCGGCGCCTGTGGTGACCCCAGACGTTCATGACCGTGCGCTTCGTGAAGTCATTCAACCGACCCTGGATGGCATGGCCGCAGACGGGCTCCCCTACACCGGTTTTCTTTACGCGGGCCTGATGGTCGCCCCCAATGGCAGCCTCAAAGTCCTGGAATTTAACTGCCGCTTTGGTGATCCTGAGACCCAGCCCATCATGATGCGGTTAAAAAGTGATCTCCCGGCACTTTGCCTTGAGGCGCTGGCAGGACGACTAGACCAGGCGGAAACCGACTGGGACCCTCGCCCCGCCCTCGGCGTGGTTCTCGCGGCCGAAGGCTATCCGAACGAAATACGCACCGGCGATGCCATTAAGGGTCTTCCGGAGACCGAAGACTTGGAGGTCAAAGTCTTTCATGCCGGAACGAAGCCGGAGGGTGATCGTGTCCTCACGTCCGGCGGACGCGTCCTCTGCGTCAGTGCCCTTGGTAGCAATGTCAAAGACGCACAGCAAAAAGCCTATGCTCGCGCCCGTGAAATTCAATGGCCCGGCGTCACGCTGCGCAATGACATCGGTTATCGCGCCATTGCTCGCGAAACCTAGCGCCAGCAAACAACAGACGCAAAAAAGCCCGGCGGGTTTCCCCAGCCGGGCTTTTTTATAAGGCTTTCGCGAAACGAAAAGACCTTACTTCAGAGCGCCCTTGCGGAAGCCACGGTCGAGCTTCGCATTGACTTCTTCAGCAGCAGCAGCAGCGCGGCGAGCAGAAGCGTCAGCGCTGGTAGCAGCAGACAGAGCTTCGTCAGCGGTGCTCTTAACAGAAGAGAGTTCAGCCTTCAGGCCATCAACCTGGGTCTGCAGAGCAGCCAGGTCAGACTTGCTTGCGCAGCCAACGGTCAGGCCAGCAGACAGGAGAACGATTGCAAACTTGGTAGCATTCATTGTCAGTTTCCTTCTAGGTAATTGAAGCGGTCGGTCTAAGCAACCCCAGCCTCGGAACAAAGCCCCAACGCTAAGGCAACTCAGCCTTTAGTTTGCCGCGAAATCGACAAACTTTCCAGCGTTATTTTCACACAATTGGTTGCATTGTCACCAGTTGTTCGTTCTTAATGCCTTTTTCATCCCTTCTTCATTCGTTTCGAGGGCTTTCTGCCGCCCTTCAGGAAGCGACGCGTTTTGCCAGTCTTCACGTAGAATGGCGGTCCATCAGATCCAAGGGAGGCCCCATGCAGATCACGACCCGCGAGACCCAACCGTTCAATGACCAAAAGCCCGGCACCTCCGGACTTCGCAAAAAGGTCGACGTATTCGTTCAGCCCCACTATCTGGAAAATTTTGTCCAGTCTGTCTTTGAGTCCATGCCAAAGCTCAAGGGCACGACACTCGTCCTTGGGGGCGATGGGCGCTACTACAACCGGACCGCGGCCCAAACGATCATTCGCATGGCTGCCGCCAATGGGGTCTCCAAGCTTTTGGTCGGCCAGGGGGCCCTCCTCTCCACGCCAGCCGCCTCCTGCGTGATCCGAAAATACGGCGCCGATGGCGGCTTCATTCTCTCGGCCAGTCACAACCCGGGCGGACCGCATGAGGATTTCGGCATCAAGTTCAATACCGAGAATGGCGGACCGGCGCCCGAAGGTTTTACCAACGCCATTTTTGAGCGCACCAAGACCATCCAGCGCTACGTCACCCTCGAAACGCCGGACATCGACCTGGATCGCCTGGGTTCCGTCAGTGTGGGCGAGATGACCGTCGAGATCATCGATCCGGTCAAGGATTACGAAGCGCTGATGGAAGCACTCTTTGATTTTGATGCCATTCAGGCGGCGCTTCGCGAGGGCTCACTCAGTATCCGCTTTGATGCACTCCATGCGATTACCGGCCCCTACGCCCAGCGCATTCTGGTCGAGCGACTCGGGGCGCCGGCGGAGGCGGTGGTCAATGCCGTTCCCCTAGAAGATTTTGGCGGCGGTCATCCGGATCCCAACCTGGTTCATGCGCACGACCTGGCTCAATGGATGTCGCGGCCGGATGCGCCAACCCTTGGCGCCGCCTCCGATGGGGACGGTGATCGCAACATGATCATGGGTGCGAACTTCTTTGTCACACCCAGCGATAGCCTCGCCGTGCTTGCCGCCAACCTTCATCTTCTCCCGGGCTACCGTTCGGGACTGAAAGGTGTGGCGCGCTCGATGCCGACCAGCCGCGCCGTCGACCGTGTCGGCAAGGCGATGGGCTTGGGCTACTATGAAACCCCCACCGGCTGGAAATTTTTTGGCAACCTGCTGGATGCCGGAAAAATCACGCTTTGCGGAGAAGAAAGCTTTGGCACCGGCTCCGATCACGTTCGAGAAAAGGACGGACTCTGGGCCGTCCTCGCCTGGCTCAACCTCCTGGCCGTCAGAAAGGAATCCGTCGCCGATATTGTCGAGGCCCACTGGAAACAGTACGGCCGCGATGCCTATTCCCGGCACGACTACGAAGGGATTCCGATCGCGATTGGTGAAGCCTTCATGGCCCGGGTCAACGAGCAGCTCCCCTCGCTCCCCGGAAAACGTTTCGGGGACTATGAGGTCACTGAGGCCGATGACTTCTGCTACCGGGATCCGATTGATGGCAGCGTCAGTCCGCATCAGGGCGTCCGCATCATCTTTG
>JBEBBO010000166.1:0-2774 GCA_041158345.1 Pseudomonadota bacterium
CAAGTCAATTGTTTGCGTTATGATTGAAGGTTCAGCCGGAGTGGCGAAACTGGTAGACGCGCCAGACTCAAAATCTGGTTTGGGAAACCAAGTGTCGGTTCGATTCCGACCTCCGGCACCACGGCTAATCTTCAAAAGTCCCATCCCATTTTCCGAATGGGAAATGCCTCAAAGGGTCGATTGATGCAAAAATCAATCGTACTTTTCATACGCAGCTCACCCAATCGTCGCTATCCCCAATGCATTTCAGCGACTTAGAGCGGTGTTTTACTCAACCAACGGTTCTGATATTCGCCTGACGGGTCATAGGTTTTAGCCTGTTTCTCTGGATTAAATACCCGCCCTCCTCGGGGATCGGTTCCAAAACCCGCGATATACAGCCAGTTCCCTTGATTTGAATAAACGTCAAAGTCGATCAATTGACGCTCGAACCATGCCGCACCGGCCCGCCAATCACAGGCCAAATCATGGATCAAAAAGCTGGCCACAATTTGCCGCATCCGATTTGAGAGATAGCCCGTCAGGAGTAACTCCCGCATGCCCGCATCGATAAACCGTTGACCGGTCTGTCCATGGCACCAGGCATTAAAAGCCTGTTCATCGTGCTGAGGTCTCGTATGACCGGCCAGGCCCGAGGCAAAGTAGAGTCGCTTTCCGTACTTCAAATGGAGAAACCTAAAGTAATCTCTCCACAACAATTCAAACCATAGCCAATAGGTTCCTTCGTTGCCGCCAAACTGGGCCTCATAGCATTGAACCGCCTGATAGACCCTTCGACTTGACAGTGCACCATGCGCCAACCAAGGTGAAAATTTGCTCGAAAACTCAACGCCCGAGAGCTCGTTTCTTGTTTTCTTGTAGGTGTCCGGAAGCCTCTGTTCCAAGTAGCGGTTCAAATGATTCAGACCAGCCGACTCTCCCCCATGGAAGAGCGGCAAATCATAGGGGAACGATGCATCTGCATCTAAAACAGCCCTCTCAGCCTCAAATCGGGGAGTCGCCCATACAAACCCCTTGGGCTGTGCAGGCAATTTCATGGGTGCAGGCAAAGGGGCTGGTGGCCTGACACCGGCTTGCTCAACCCGCTGTCGGAATGTCGTAAACACATCCGGCAGATTCCCGACATCAAAGGGTAAATCCAGTGGATCAATCAGGCTGGATTGCCACAGCGTGGTGACCGTCAGCCCGGAGTCCCTGAGCTTTCTGATGCTCTCTATCTCGAAGGGTGCCTCGATTGCCTCGGAAAAGATGAGATTTGTTCCCACCTCTGACGCGAGGTGATTCAAAGCAATCTCGGGCAGCCCCACGCACTCAACCAATACTTGCCCCTGACTCATGAGGGCGGAACGAAGGGATTCGATGGCCTGATTCAATAGGGCACGTCGATGGGGCCCTGTGCGCTGAAATCCCCAATTCAGCGGAATTTCATCGGGTTCATGGCAGTATGCGAATACCAATGTGTCACTGGACGAAATGGCCTGCAAAAGTGAAGGATTATCGTCCAATCGAAGGTCAGCTCTGAACCAGTAGATTGCACGTTCTGCTCTCATTCAAAGACTCGCCACCCACATCACGCCCTAACGTTTTCTTAACAGCCGGCATTGGTCCGCTCCGGCCATCCGCACCCAAGCCTCTCTTAATTCAGAGGTTTTTATGTTGGCCATCACACAAGGCGCCCTTGAGACTGTGTTTACAACCACAGAACCAAACCTTCTCATCCTTGCTCGCCTTGTATTCAACGGGAGAGAGCCCGCTCCCTTTGTGTGAGCCATCACAAAAGGGTTGTGACTGACTTTTTCCACACGAACACCACCAGTAGGTTTTTCCGGACTCCACCTCTACAACATAGGGGGCTTTTTGAGCGATTTCGGGGCTGGACATTTTTGTCTCCTGATGCGGTTTGCGATGAATTAGGAGTGGCTTCATTTCTGGATCGGAGCGAATTTTGGGATCGAAACACCCCAAGGGGCTTCACCAACACTGAATGGAGCCCAATCGGTAATTGGCTGGGCTGCGACTCATTCATACCCTTAGCTCCAATACACGTGTTAAGACCCTCAGGGAATCGCATTGGTTTCAAGATGGCGTTGAATTATTTGCACCAAGACGAGTCAACAGGAATACGACATCCACTCGGAAGACCCTTGGGACATGCAAACCCTCTCCTACGCCTCTCACCCATTGCCGATCAACCTGAACCCGGATGATCGAATTTTGGAGATTTCTTCGGGCCTTTTAGCCCCTTCGCCCGTGATCTGTTCAAAATACTTCTATGACCTCCGTGGATCACTGCTCTTTGAAGCCATTACGCGACTTGATGCGTATTATTTGACACGAACCGAACGACGGATTCTCGATGCGATTCACGCCGATTTGGCCCGACTGGCTGGGTTGGGTGCCAACCTGATCGACCTTGGCGCAGGGAATTGCTTGAAGGCTGAGTCACTTTTCGGAAGTCTTAAACCTTCCCGGTATGTTGCCGTGGATATTGCGAGCGACTTTCTCAGCGGCGTTCTCGCTCGGCTCAGAAAAAGCCACCCTGGAATCGAAATTGATCAAATGAACATGGATTTCAGTGAGGGCCTCAAAACGTTAAGCCCAATAATCCATGGTCCCAATGTGTTCTTCTACCCAGGCTCCTCCATAGGAAATTTCACCCCTGACCAAGCCCAAGATTTTCTTCAAAGCATTCGCGCTGCGGCAACCCGGGGTGACACCCTGCTCATCGGCATCGACTTGATCAAGGAGAAGACGATTCTTGAAGCTGCGTACAA
>JBEBBO010000167.1:0-3873 GCA_041158345.1 Pseudomonadota bacterium
ATCGGCCTGAGCGCATAGCCTCCAGCAAAGGCAGCAGTGACAAGAAGGGCAAGAATCAATGGCTTCTGCCGGGGAAGAGTGCTCATGGGGTATCCGGATAGTTCTGGAAGGGGGCCTTAGAGGCGATGTGGGGATTTAAGGCCTCAGAATAAAGACCTTTTTTTCCCCCTAAAGTTTCGAAAAAGCGTAAATCAGACGTTTTGCAGGCGTAATCGAACCCGAAGCCAAAGATAAGCCAACCGAAGGCCTGTAATCAAAACGCCGGAGATCCCGACCAAGAGAAGCAACTTTTGGAAGGCATAGTCGACGAGAGCCTCCCCGGTTTCGCGGGAGAACTGGGATAGCCCCGACAGCCGATTATTTTCAGAGAGGGACAGGATCTGGCTTAGGAGACTTTGAAATTCCGAAGACATGCGATTGATTTCGCCGGCCGCCTTTCCCCATTCACGGATATCGAATGGCGGGGAGTTGGGATCTGGCGGCCAATTTTGAAGCCGCTGGATCAAACCATCGTAAGTTTTAAAAGCCTGATCCGTGGCCTGTGCCATCTGGGTTCCTTCTGAGAAGGTGTCCTTGGTCGCGGTGGCGAGGTCCTGAAGACCCAGCCGCTCCTGGGTAAAGGCTTTGAGCACTTTTTCGCGCTCGGCGGTCAGGAACGCCGGAAGAGATTCCAGACTTCGGGATAAGCGTTCCCCAGAGCCTGCAATTTGGGAACTGTTATGGACAATCCCAGCCACCTCCGGGATCTCTACGGAGCGCAGCGCCAAAAGCTCCATCTGCCATTCAATCAATTGGGGCAATCGCTGCCCCATGAAGAGAGCTCTTTCTGCAAAAAGGCGGGTTTCCGTCAACTCGCGGGTCGCAGGATCCAATCCCGCGAGGGGATCCATGTCGAGTAGCGCAAAAACGCTGCTTGGCAGCATCTTGTTGGGGCGGCTCTTCTCAAATCCCTTGGTGACATCATTCACCAGTGCATTACTCGCGAAGGCTTCAAGATCCCCGTTGGGTTCTCGCGAGGTATCCCGCCATCTCTCGATGGCTTCCCGAAGTTCCGCCATCATTTCCTTGTTGAGAACCCGTTCTGCGATCGTCGAGATTTCCTTCTCCCGATCTTTGAGGGATTTCAGCATGGGTTCTGCCGAAGCCCCATAGACTTTGGGTAGCCAGTAATCCTCGACCCGGTGACGTGCACCGGAGGCCAAAACGGTTAAACCCACGAGATTGGCGAGGGCGTTAGAACCGGATGCGAGTCCGTAGACATCGGAGGCCAAAGCGACCTTGATGGTCAGGAGCTCTGATCGACGGATGGGTTGTTGATTACGGGAGAGTTGCTCTGCCGCTTTGGACGTCGAGAGAACAAAATTGTCCGCGAAGCGGAGCATGTCTTCCTGAAGTTCAATCGGGTCGACGGCCTCGGTCTCTTGGCCGCCGGGCAAAACTGCCTTGACCATGCGAACCGGAATATCGACGGTGGTATGGATGAGCGAACAGCCACTCAACACACCCAGCAAAATGGCAGGCAGAAAGATCGGTTTTAGGGATCGGTGATGCACGGATTCAGCAGGAGGCGTTGCCTTCTTGGAAACTTGCGTGGATTGTAACCCCTCGGAATGACTCATGCATTCTGCGCTGGCAGCTTGAGAATAACCATGGCACCCGTTGGTTCATTTCGATCCAGCTGTAATTGTCCGCCCAGCTCTCTGACGAAGCGTTGCACCATGGCCAGGCCAAGCCCCGTTCCCGATGCTTTGCCTGTTGAAAAAGGGCGGATGCCATTTTTGAGCATATCCTCTGAAAAGCCCGGACCATCATCGGTCACAGCGATCAGAAGACGGCCTTTTCCCAGATCCTCGACTCGAATGCGAATGTGCCCTGGACCTGGTCCGATGGCTTCTGCGGCATTGAGAACCAGATTCAAAAGGCATTGTCGGATGCGGCTTGAGGGTAAACGACAACCCAAAGCCGGGGGAAGATCTAGGATCAGCTGAATGCCAGGCGGGATCTGATAGCGAAGAAGCGCCACGAGCTCACGAATCAATTCAGAGAGATCAAAGGTTTCTATGGGTGCGGGTGTGTGCTTGCTAAGATCCAGAAGTTCATTGAGAAGGCGGGCCATTCGCTTCAGTTCTTCGATGACCAGAGACATGCGTTCGATCATGTCCGGATCGATGAAGTCCTTACGGAGATTGGCGCAACTCATCTGGATCCCGGCCAGAGGGTTTCGAAGTTCATGCGCGATGCCGGCTGCAAGCTCGCCGACGGCCGCAAGGCGTTCACTCCGCGCTAGACCCCCCTGTTGCTCGAGAAGGGCGGCTGTGGCACTTCGAACCTCGGCTTCGAGTGACTCGGCATAAAGGCGTTTCCCCTCCTCCAATTCTGCAAGGTGATCGACCATCAGGTTATAACTTCCAAAGATCGGCTGGAGCATGGGATCGATTTTTCGAGTCTCGATCGGCGTGAAGTCCTCCTTGGCCAGTCGCAAAAGAAGTTGTTGCAGATCGTTTAAGGGCGAAAGAATGCGATAACGAATGAAAAACCCGATGAGTACCAAGAGGGCGACGACGGTAGCAAAGACGAGACCAATCTCGGTCCGGGTTGCATGACTGATATCCTCAAGAAGAACTTCCCGATGCAAGGATTCGACATCCATGATCGTGTTGGTGTAGCTCAACGCTTGCAGGAGGAGCGCTTCTTGCTGTTCATCATTGGCCTTGGTGCGAGTCAAAAGACTGATGGCCTGCCGGAGCGCCTCGAGTTTCTCGGGGGTTTCGGGTGCCACATGAAGATCGTTCTTGGCAAGGTCGATGATTTCCGTCGTGAGGCGATCGAGTTGGGCGCGGTGGTGTTCCCGGTTTTCAGCCAGAAAAAAGTCGGTCAGGGCGGCCTGAATGTCTGCCGCGACGGCCTGGATGCGATGGGCATAGATCACATGCCCACGCATGGTCTCCAACTGTTCAAGATTGCGGAAAATCATGCCGCCCAAGAGCATGAGGACCAGAAGCAAAAGCGAGGAGAGCGCCCACCAACTGAATAGGAGCGGTCTGGGAGAAGAGTGCAAGGGATGCCTCGTCGGTGTGACCAAGATGGACTATAGTCTTTTCATACCGACCCGTGGGGTCAATGCTTTTCTCCAGATGAACGCCGCGACATTTTTCCTCAACGCCAAGGATTTTATCGAGACCCCGGATGGTCTGGTTTTTGCAGTCCTCTCAGGCATCGAGGAGTCGGGGCGAATACCGGCCTATCTTCGCTATCGAAGAAGCGACGCCGGCCTTCAAAAAGTCGCTACGACAGAAGCCCCAAGCGTTCTAAATCATCACGGGTCGCGATTTTATTTTGACTCAGATTCACGGGCTATCAGGCTTCAAGGCGTTGCACTAGGCGACGTTCATCGAATCTACAGGGCGCGCGAGCGAACCCAAGAGATCTTGTCAGAGAGACCCGATGACCCGATCTCCCGTTCCGCCCAAAACCTTCTTAAATTCTTACTGGATGGAACGGTCAGCCTTGAATGCTTGGGCGTGACGGGTTCACTTTTGATCGGTGCCCAAACGCTTCAGTCCGATATTGACCTTGTGGTTTACGACCGGGTGAATTTTGATCGGATGAGGCAGCGAGTCCTTGAGGGCATCGAGATCGGGGTGCTTCAAGATCTTTCACCCGAGGATTGGACCGAGGCCCATGCCCGCCGTGGCGCTACGTTGACGCTGGAGGAATACCTTCGCCATGAAAAACGAAAAGGCAACAAGGCGCTGATCGATGGCGTTAAATTTGATCTGACGCTGCTGGATCTCTCTCTCAAGGAACCGGAACCCGCCAAGCACAAGGAGGGATCCATGGATCTTCGAGCAACCGTGATCGATGCCAACGAAT
>JBEBBO010000168.1:0-7830 GCA_041158345.1 Pseudomonadota bacterium
AAACTTTTGGTCTATCGTTTGTCGCACTACCGAAACACCCTCAGCCCGGTGATTCCCGAGCGCGTTCTTACGCGTGCACCTTCCGCCGAACTCCGACCCGACCAGCGGGATGAGGACTCCCTTCCCCCATACCCGATTCTTGATGACATTCTTGAACGCTATATCGAGCGAGATCAATCGATCACGGATATCATTGCGGCTGGCCTCCCCGAACAGGACGTCCGGCGAGTGGCCCGCATGGTTGACCGCAACGAATATAAGCGCCGCCAGGCACCCCCCGGCGTCAAGGTCACACCCCGCGCCTTTGGCCGCGATCGGCGTTACCCCATGACGCATGGTTTTTCACATTGATCACCGTTTAACCAACGCACCCTCATGCACGACCTCATCTCTTGGCTCTTGAATACCATCGGGTCCATGGGCTACCCCGGCATTTTTCTTTTGATGGCGATGGAAAGCTCCATTTTTCCCGTCCCCAGCGAGTTGGTGATGCCCCCTGCGGGCTATCTGGTCCAACAAGGCCAAATGAATATGACTCTGGTCATTTTGAGTGGGACTTTGGGCAGTTTGGCCGGGGCGTACCTGAATTACTTTGTCGCACTCTGGTTAGGGCGACCGCTGTTGGTCCGATATGGCCGATATGTCTGGATCAAGGAAGAACACTTCACGCGGGTCGAGGCCTTTTTCCAGCGCCATGGTGAAATCTCGACCTTCATCGGCCGGCTCTTGCCCGTCATCCGACACCTCATTTCAATCCCCGCGGGCCTGGCCCGAATGAATCATGTGCGTTTTACGCTCTACACCCTGATCGGCGCGGGCATCTGGGTCAGCGTGCTGGCCTGGATCGGTTATTTTATCGGCGCCGAACGTGCGCTCATTGTTCAATACTCGCACCAGGCCGTGCTCGGCGCGGTTCTGCTTTGTGTGGTCACGGGCCTTGGTTACGTTGTCCTTCACCGGCGACGGATTCGTCTTCAGGAAGACCTTTGAGTCTCCGCCTGCTCATCCCTGATATCACCGCTCGCCTTTCAATAGCGCCATGAACCAGATCTACGACGCCTCCTCCATTGAAGTTCTCTCCGGTCTGGAACCGGTCCGAAAGCGCCCGGGGATGTACACGGACACCAGTCGACCAAATCACTTGGCCCAGGAAGTCATCGACAACAGCGTCGATGAAGCTTTAGCGGGATTTGCCAAAAATATCGAAGTGACCCTGCTTGCGGATGGCGGCGTCCAAGTTTTGGATGATGGGCGCGGCATGCCCGTGGATCTCCACCCTGAAGAGGGGATTTCCGGTGTCGAGGTCATTCTGACCAAGCTGCATGCCGGCGGTAAATTTTCCAATAAAAGTTATGGCTTTTCCGGGGGGCTCCATGGCGTGGGCGTTTCCGTCGTCAATGCCCTATCCGACCGACTGGATGTTGAAATTCGACGGGAGGGAAAAGTCTGGGATATCGGTTTCGCCCGTGGCGAAAAAGTCCGCGAGCTCAGTGAAGTCGGCACCACGACCAAGAAGGACACGGGGACTCAGGTCCGTTTCTGGCCCGAAGCCCACTATTTTGACAGCCCTCGAATTGCTGTGGGACGCCTCAAGGCACTCCTTCGCGCCAAAGCGGTCCTTTGCCCAGGACTCCGCATTACCCTTCGTGAGGAAACCACTGGAGAGGAAGAAACCTGGCTGTTCGAAAACGGACTCCCCCAATACCTGATTGATCGAATTGGAACCACCGAATGTCTTCCTGAAGACCCCTTCGTGGGACGACTCGAAGGCCGCTCGGAGGCTGTTGAATGGGCGGTCGTTTGGACACAATCGGCCCAGGAGCCTGTTGCCGAAAGCTACGTCAATCTGGTTCCAACCGCTCAGGGAGGCACCCACGTCAATGGGCTTCGCACCGGTCTGACCGAAGCTGTAAGGGAGTTCTGCGAATTCAGAAATCTCTTGCCGCGCGGAATCAAAATTGCGCCTGAGGACGTTTGGGAGGCGTGTCACTATGTCCTCTCCTTGAAAATGCTCGATCCCCAATTCTCCGGGCAGACCAAGGAACGGCTGAGCTCCAGAGAATGTGCGGCCTTCGTGGCTGGCGTCGCCAAGGATTCCTTCAGCCTATGGCTGAATCAGCATCCGACCGTAGGGGAGCGATTGGCCGAATTTGTCATCGAAAATGCGCAGCGTCGCTTGAAGGCAAGCCGGCAGGTCACACGCAAGAAAATCACCGCAGGGCCCCAACTTCCGGGCAAACTCTCGGACTGCGCTTCGCAGGATCTCAATCTGACGGAACTCTTTCTGGTCGAAGGTGATTCAGCGGGCGGTTCAGCAAAGCAAGCCAGGGATAAAGACTTTCAGGCCATCATGCCCTTGCGCGGCAAGATCCTGAACACGTGGGAAGTGGACTCATCCGGTGTTCTTGCCTCCCAGGAAGTACATGACATCAGCGTTGCTGTGGGGGTCGATCCGGGCTCCGATGACTTGAGCGGCCTTCGATACGGCAAAATCTGCATCCTCGCCGATGCTGACTCCGACGGCAATCACATTGCTACTTTGCTGTGCGCCTTGTTCGTTCGTCACTTCAAGAGCTTGGTTACCCAAGGCCATGTCTTTGTCGCCATGCCTCCCCTTTATCGAGTCGATGTCGGTAAGCAAGTCTTTTATGCGTTGGATGAAGCGGAAAAGAAAGGGGTCCTGGACCGCATCGAAGCCGAAGGCATTCGCGGCAAGGTCAATGTCCAACGATTCAAAGGCCTGGGCGAAATGAATCCGTCACAGCTTCGGGAGACGACCATGAACCCAGATACCCGTCGACTGATTCAACTGACCCTGGAAGATCAGCAGCTGACCAATGAGCGACTTGATATGTTGCTCGGAAAGAAAAGGGCGGCGGACCGCAAGATCTGGCTCGAAGACCGCGGGAATCTTGCTGAAATCTGAGAAGGCATCAGGCCCCACATGTGCGCTGTATAAAAATTAGACATTCTGATAAAATCCCCCCCTTCAAATTTTTAAGGGCAGTCCCTGGACTGCCTTTTTTGTTTTCTGAGGGAAACAGCCATGAACAGTTCGGTGATGCCCACCTATGCACGAATGCCCGTCAGCTTCGTCTATGGCCAAGGCGCGTGGCTTTTTAGTACCGAAGAACGCCGCTACCTCGATGCGATTTCCGGCATCGCGGTCTGTAACCTGGGTCACGCTCACCCCAAGGTGGCTCGCGCCATCGCAGACCAGGCCTCAAAACTCGTTCATACCTCCAACCTTTATGGCATTGGGCTTCAGGAAAAGCTGGCTGAACAGCTGACGACACTCAGTGGGCTTGAAAATGCCTTTTTCTGTAACTCAGGTGCCGAGGCCAATGAGGCCGCGCTCAAACTGGCCAGAAAATATGGGCATCTTCGTGGCATTGACCGCCCTGTCGTGGTCGTCATGGAACAAAGTTTCCATGGCCGAACTCTCTTTACCCTGAGCGCGACAGGCAACCCCAAGGTTCAGGAGGGCTTTGAGCCTCTGGTCGATACATTCATCCGGGTCCCCTACGGTGACATCGAGTCATTAAAACAACTGAATGATCCATCCATTGTTGCGATTCTTCTGGAGCCCGTTCAGGGTGAGGGTGGCGTTCGTGCCCCCGCGCCGGGTTACCTTCGGGCCGTTCGAGAACTGACCCAGTCCCGTGGATGGCTGATGATGGTCGATGAGGTCCAAAGTGGCATGGGCCGCACCGGTCGATGGTTTGGATTTCAGCATGAAGATGTCCTGCCCGATGTCATGACATTAGCCAAAGCTCTGGGCAACGGCGTCCCCATCGGCGCCTGCCTTGCTGGCGGCCCTGCCAGCGGCATTCTGACGGCCGGAAAGCATGGCTCAACGTTTGGGGGGAATCCCCTCGCCTGCCGAGCCGCCCTCACGGTGATTGAAGTGCTGCAGCAGGAAAACCTGGTGCAGCGCGCAGCCACACTGGGTAAAAACATGCTCGAGCGCTTCAGGGAAGGACTAGCCGGCAACCCCCGAGTGGTCGACATTCGTGGCCGCGGCCTGATGATTGGCATTGAGCTGGATTCACCTTGCGGCGATCTCACCTCACACGCCCTGAATCAAGGCCTTCTCATCAACGTCACGGCAGATCGGACCGTCCGACTGTTACCCCCACTGATCCTGAGCGACGATGAAATGCAGGCGCTCTGCGATGCCGTTATCCGCTTGATCACTGAATTCACGGCAGACTTTGCCCCCGGGAGACTTTCATGACCCTCCGCCATCTGGTAAACCTCACTGACCTGACTCCCGATGAGTACCGGGCGCTTCTCAAGCGCGCCATCGAGCTTAAGGCCATGCGTTACACCTACGCGCCGCTGAATAATCGGGTGCTGGCGATGCTGTTTGAGAAATCCTCCACTCGAACCCGGATTTCGTTCGAAGCGGGCATGATCCAGCTCGGAGGCAGTGCGATCTTCTTGTCGCCACGGGATACCCAACTGGGGCGCGGAGAGCCCATTGAGGATTCTGCTCGCGTGATCGGCAGGATGGTCGATTGCATCATGCTGAGAACCAATGCGCATCGAACGGTGGAAGTTTTTGCAGAACAGGCAGGCGTTCCCGTCATCAATGGCCTCACCGACCAGAGCCACCCCTGCCAGCTATTGGCTGACATGCAGACCTACTTCGAGCATCGCGGAGACATTCAAGGACGAACAGTCGCGTGGATTGGGGATGGGAACAACATGTGTCACTCCTATATCGAATCTGCAGCACTGTTGGGCTTTGAGCTTCGAGTGGCCTGCCCTGAGGGGTACGAGCCCTCCAGAGACTATCTCGACAAAGCCAAGGGGCATGTCCATGTCATGCAAGATCCAAGGGCAGCAGCAAAGGGTGCAGACTTGGTCGTCACGGACGTCTGGGCGAGCATGGGACAGGAGGAGGAGCAGGCGCGACGAGAACTTGCCTTCAAGGACTATCAAGTCGATCAAAACCTGATGTCGATCGCCGCCAAGGATGCTCTATTCATGCACTGCCTTCCCGCGCACCGCGGAGAGGAAGTCAGCGCAGAGGTTCTGGAAGGATCCCAAAGTGTGGTCTGGGATGAGGCAGAAAACCGCCTGCATGCCCAGAAAGCCTTGCTGGAATTCCTACTCGTCAAAGAGAGCCCGGTTCGCGCGCTCTCTTGATTCTCTGCCGCTCAATTCGGCAAGAGATGCTGGATAAGTTCGCGCTCCGCAAGGAGCTCAGCTTCGCTTGCTCGAATCCCGGCTTCGGCCTGTGGATGAAGGTCTAAGCCTTCAACGATTTGCCAGCGTCCTGCAGTCACTCGAACCGGAAAGGAGTAGACCAATCCGGATGAGACGCCATACTGACCTTCACTCATCACTGCCATACTGGTCCAGCCGCCCTGGGGCGTCCCGTGAATCCAGTCACGCATTTGCGCAAGCGCCGCGTTGGCTCCGGAGGCTGCACTCGATTTACCGCGCACACGAATAATTTCCGCACCTCGCTGACGCACTGTGGGTATCAAACTCGTCTCGTACCATTGTGAAGGTAACTGATCGAGAGCTGGCCGACCGTGCGCGTGAGCATGATGGAGATCGGGGAATTGCGTGGTCGAATGATTACCCCAAATCATCAGACCCGAGATTTCATCCGTTCGGCACCCCAACTGAAGTGCCATGAGACTTACAGCTCGATTGTGATCGAGTCGGGTCATTCCGGAAAAGTTCTGCGGAGAGAGATCCGGCGCATTGCGCAAGGCAATGAGCGTATTGGTATTGACCGGATTTCCGACCACCAAGACCCGGACATTACGGCTGGCAACCCGATTGAGCGCCCGACCTTGAGCGGAAAATATTTCGGCGTTTGAGGCTAAAAGGTCGCCGCGCTCCATTCCCGCGGTTCGTGGGCGCGCTCCGACGAGAAAAACCACATCGGCATCGCGAAAAGCCTGCTCAGGATCGTCGCTGCACGAGAGTGACGCCAACAAGGGTGAGGCACAGTCCTGAAGTTCCATGGCCACCCCTTCCAGCTGAGGCAAGGCGGCCGCGGTTTCGAGAAGCTGGAGCGCAACGGGCTGATTCGGTCCAAGAAGGTCGCCAGCGATCAAACGAAAGAGCAGGGAGTAGCTGATTTGCCCTGCCGCTCCCGAGATCGCAATGCGAACCGGGCGTCTGTTGAAGATTGTCATCCGCTGAAATCCTGATGCGCTGCCGTCATTTGACCCCATCAGGTCGCAGGAAACCCCTTGGCCGTTATCGCAGCCTTGATGGCGGCCTCAGAAATTTTACCTTCATCAAACTCTACCGACATGGTGCCCTCTTTGCTGTTTGCCTTACTCGACAAAACCCCATCCAGGGCATCGGCAGCACCTTGCACGGTTTTCTCACAACCACCGCACTTCATTCCGCTTACTTTGAAGTTTGCTGTACTCATCGTCACCTCCTATGGCGATTGGCGTGTGCCAATCATTTATTCATCAATATCGGAAGTCCGCTTTCGAAAGGGAAAGGGACGATCATCCGTGTTATAGGACAGATAAAGCCAAATCTTATAAATGTATTCAGACACGACCTGTCCGGTTTTCTGTGCACCACGATTGGGGGACATTCCGATCAAATGGCAAACCATCTGGATCAAAAGAACACCCCAGAGCACGAACCTGACCACAGCGAGGATCGCTAGATAGACCAGAATGTAAAAAAGTCGGACGAAGAAATGACCCGGATCGATGTCGCGGGGCTCGAAATCAGACATAATCCTCACTCATCACTATACCGAAACAAACACTCGACCGTCCCTACGCGCGTGCGCACAGGGGCCGTGCCGAGCCCTGATGGCGATGAAGGATACCCGAAACCCTACGACCCTGCGAAGCGATGTCGCACTCTTCGTGACCGTTTCAGCGAAACTTCAAGCAAAAATACCGCCGCGCCCCTCATTCATCCAAGGAAAGACATCACCCGGAAGACCGGAGAAATTAACGTCTGGTGAATCCGTCTGCGCAGGATCACTTGAGGAGAACGTTCGCCATGCGGACGAAACTAGCCGGGCTTTCGAAAGCTAAAACCCCGACGCCATGAGCAATGTCATTCCGTTTAAAAAGCCCAAAGCCTCAGAAAAACATGCCGGGAAAACGCTTTGCCGCAGCGGATTCCACAAGTGGGAGGCCGACCCCGGGAGTCAGTTCGACGTCAAACAGGGAAAACTGGTAACTGTGTTTCGATGTGCCCGGTGTGGGGCCATCGAGAGGCGGCTGACCTGATCCAAAGATCCAAAGGTTCAAAGCCGCGCCAAAAGCTTGTGAAGCGTTTCAGTATCGAGGTCATCCAATGACCAGGATTCATCCAAACTCAAGTGGAGAAACTGGTGCGATAGCACATAGGTCTGCGCCTCAAGCACGGCGCCACTCGCCAAACGAACCCTCACGGTCTTCCGATCGTAAAAATCATCCTCAAACGCATCCAACCGACGCCAGGCATCCTCTTCAAGAGCGGTGTAGACCAGCCCTGAAGTTTCCATACCGGCTACAGGGACAATCGCAGGAAAGCCGAAACCTTTAAGCTTGGTTCGTCGAAACCCCTCAAGCAACGCAGGTAAGCCATCACGTGATTGCCGGGTCACCGCCTCGAAAACCTCAGGCAATTGAAGTGACCCATAGGCAAATAGCAAACCCGGTCGTTCAGACATGACGCTCTCGCAGGGAATTCAGCAACGCCCGAAGCGCAGCGCCACGGTGACTCATCCGATTCTTCAACGCCTCGTCCATCTCCGCAACCGTACACCCGGTCTCAGGGACCCAAAAATAGGGGTCATAACCAAAGCCCCCTTGTCCACGCGGCTCTCGAACGATTTCGCCC
>JBEBBO010000169.1:0-2769 GCA_041158345.1 Pseudomonadota bacterium
GGCCTTGCGAACGACTTCCTCGGCTCCCAATCCTTCACCTTGTTCACGGGTAAAAAGACCTGTCTGCTGAACCTTCAATCCCAGCGTCTGAGCGGCAGTATCGAGGCTGCCCGGGTGTTCAAAGGTTTGTTCGGCAAGCTTCTGTCCCTGATCATAAAAACGGGTTTCTGCGGCGTTGCGCTGGGCTGACTTCCGCAACTCCTCTTTCACTTCTACGAAGGATTTCAGCTTTGCTGGAACCAACTCCGTCACCTTGATCAGGTGGTAACCAAACGAGGTCTTGACAGGCTCGGAAACCTCACCCGAACTCAGCTTTTCAGCCGCCTGGGTAAAAGATTCCTCCTGAGCATCCTTGTTGAGGAATCCTAGATCCCCGCCCGCCTTGCCAGACAACGAGTCACTGGAAACTTCCCGAGCCAGTTTGGCAAAGTCCTCACCTTTAAGGATTCGGTCACGAATGCCAGTCGCCTTCTCCTGGGCAGCCTTGAGTGCCGCTTCACTGTTGGCCGCTGGTGCTATCAAAATGTGGCTGATCTTGCGGCGTTCTGGGGTCCCGAGGCTGGCTTTTTGCTCTTCATAAAGCTTGGTCAACTCCTCATCGCTGACCTGGACATCCTTGGCGATTTCGTTCAAGTTGAGCTCGAGATATTCGATGGAAACCTGCTCAGGGTTGCGGAATTCCGCAAGATGCGCCTGATAGTAGGAGGCGATCTCCGCATCGCTGAAGCTCCGTGTGACTTTAGGGAGTGGAATTTCCGCGTATTCGATCTCTCTCTCCTGGTTTTTAAGCCGCATCAACGTTTCCAATTCGCCCTTGGTGACGAAGGCGCTGTCAACGACACCGTGCTGAAACTGTTCACTTATCAAGGCGCGACGTATCTGAGCTGCGAACTGGGTGGGGTTCATGCCTTGTGCAGACAGCATCACTTTGTACTTGTCTTTGTCAAACTTCCCGTCCGTTTGGAAGTAAGGAAGTGTCTGTATAAAACTACGCGCCTCGGTATCGGAGACTGTTAGCATGCGCTGTTCCGCACCCTGTACGATCACTTCTTCGCTGATCAGTCGTTCCAGCGCCTGTTCACGCAGCTTTTTCTCATCAAAATCATCGATTCCAACAAGATTGTTTAGACTTTGCTCGTAAGCCCGGGTGACATCCCGATCAAAAATCTCACGATCCCCGACCACCGCGGCCGGATTTTCCTTGCCTGTATCGATGTAGTTCTGAATGCCCCACAAGGCAAAGGGGACACCGATTGCTATCAACATAACCCAGGCAAAAATACCGTGTGCACGATCCCGAATCGCTTGGAGCATATCTAATAACCTGCGAAGAAAAGATTAGGAGGAATGGGATTACCCAGTATCACTGGATCAGACGACATAATGGTAAAAAAAAACCCCGCTGTAAATTGCGGGGTTTTTTATTTTTGGCGGAGCGGACGGGGCTCGAACCCGCGACCCCCGGCGTGACAGGCCGGTATTCTGACCAACTGAACTACCGCTCCAAATGGTGGGTGCTGTAGGGATCGAACCTACGACCCTCGCCTTGTAAGGGCGATGCTCTCCCAGCTGAGCTAAGCACCCTGGAAAGCTGGCTAGTTTACAGCATCCTTGAGCGCTTTGCCAGCCTTGAAGGATGGAATCTTTGCGGCAGCGATCGTGATCGTTTTACCGGTCTGCGGATTCCGTCCCTGGCGAGCGGCGCGTTCCTTAACGAGGAAGGATCCGAAACCGACCAATGACACCGTGTCTCCTTTTTTCAGCGCGTCAGTGATGGCATTCACCATGCCATCCAATGCGCGACCCGCATCGGCTTTCGTAAGATCAGCCGCATCGGCAATCGCTTCGATCAATTCTGCCTTGTTCATGGATCCCCCTGTAAGGTGTGAGATTTCGTGTTGACGCTTTGAGCTGGTTCGGATGAGAGTTGGCCGATGTCCATTGGCATCGCACCCTGCCCCTTCTCAAAACCATGCGTGGCAATTTAGCAGTCCACCAAAACCCGTGTCAACCCGCGATTTACGCGGGTTTAAGGATATTGGCACTGATTTTTCAGCGGCCTTGAATATGGGGCCAATTTCAATGAGCCACGATGGGGCCCACGACCCCGGGCGACTTGCCAACCCCGGCAGCATCTGACTTGGCGCCACCGAGGATGGGCTCAGGCTCACGCTGCAAGGCATAAGTCAGAACCTCGTCAATCCAGCGCACAGGCACAATCGTCAGGTTCTGCTTGATATTCTTGGGGATTTCGGCGAGATCACGCTCGTTTTCCCTGGGAATCAAAACCGTGGTAATGCCGCCACGATGGGCCGCCAGCAACTTCTCCTTGAGACCACCAATGGGCAATACCTCGCCTCGCAGCGTGATTTCACCCGTCATGGCCACCGTTGAACGGACCGGAATGCCCGTCAAGGCAGACACCAGCGCTGTACACATCCCGATACCGGCGCTCGGACCATCCTTGGGGGTGGCGCCCTCCGGGACGTGGATATGAACGTCCTGTTTTTGATAGAAGGATGGATCAATACCGAGTGATTCCGATCGGCTTCTGGCGACCGTGATGGCGGTCTGGATGGACTCCTGCATCACCTCACCGAGCTTGCCTGTGTATGTCTGCTTTCCCGTACCCGGCATGATGACGGCCTCGATGGTCAGCAATTCACCGCCCACCTCAGTCCATGCCAATCCGGTTACTTGACCGACCTGATCATTTTCTTCGGCCTGCCCATAGCGATAGCGGCGAACCCCAAGATAATCCTCCAGATT
>JBEBBO010000170.1:0-6317 GCA_041158345.1 Pseudomonadota bacterium
ACGAGGCGCCCGGCGTCTCGCTGACCAGGACCCAGGGTGCCACAACGATGGCTTCCAGGGTTTGAGAGGATGCCTGCCAGGCCCGGGCGTGGGCGTCTTGCGCCTGAAGGACCAAGCCCTGCCCCATCCAGGTGGCGAAGGTTTCCCTCTCATCCCGCGCCATGGCTTGAGCTACATCCAGAAGATCCAGCGTGGGATCGACAACGACGACCACCCCGCGGGCAAAATGCCGTTCCAATTCTGGCCACGTCAGGGATCCCCGCTCTTGGGCTAACGCATCGCGATCAATCACACCTTTTCTCCGGATGGCTCATTCAATCCCTTATTTTCTCACGTTGGATGGCTTGGGCCTCAACAATCTGACCCAAGCTGAGTCCGGCATCGTTGAGAGGGATCTTCTCTGGAATCAGCACCTCGATCCCGAAACGTTGGATTCGTTGCTGAATCTCGAGGGTCAAAAGATGATTTTGGAAAACGCCTCCCGTCAGGCCAAAGGCCTTGATGCCACGGCTTTTTTGGTACCGATGGGCTAAATCGACCACCGCCTGCGCGATTGATGCATGGAAGATGGATCCCCTGGTTTCAATGGATTGATTTGAATCCATCAAGATCGGCGTCAAAGGCCTGAAGTCCCAGCGCAATACCCCCTCCGCCTCAACGATGGGTAAGGGAATCGCCTCAGCGCCGGCCTTTGAAACCGATTCAAGCATCATCGCCGCCTGACCCTCGTAGGTCTGACGATGGGTCACACCGATCAAGGCCGCGGCCGCATCAAACAGGCGCCCCATGGAGGAGGTTTCAGGCATCGGAACACCCTTTTCAAGGAGCTGAAGCAAGGTCTCGGAACCCGAAGGCGCATTCGGCCAAGAGAGGCCACTCTCAAACGCCAGGGCTAGACCCAGTCGCCAAGGCTCCCGATTGGCCCGGTCCCCTCCGGGCAGTTTCAGCTGACGAAGCCCTGCCACGCGTCGCCAAGCGCCCGGCTGGCCCCAGAGCACTTCGCCACCCCACAAGGTGCCATCGGGACCATAGCCCAACCCATCAAAGGTAAAGACCAGCATCGGCTGGTTTTGTCCCGTTTCCTCAAATAGGGCTGACGCATGGGCGTAATGATGAGGCACCCTGATGAGCGGTAAGCCGCATTGTTCTGCCCAGCGCGCCGAACGATAATCGGGATGCGCATCACAGATCACCGCATTCGGGATCTGCCCGAGAAGCTCCCCCATGTCCTTCACCACCTGGCGGAAGGTCTCAAAGGCGCGCGAGGAAGACAAATCCCCAAGGTGCGGAGAAATGACGACCTGATTTTCGTGGGCGATCGCCACGGTGTTTTTAAGGTCCCCGCCCACTGCGAGAAGACACCCAGACACGGCATTTCGCAGGGCCATGGCTCGGGGCGCTATTCCCCGCCCCATACGAAGTGGCCGAAAGCAGCCGCCGATGGCGCGAAAAACAGCATCGTCTGCCGGACGATCAATCGCTCGATCATGGTGAAGGAAACCATCTGCCACCGATTTCAACGCCTCCTCAGCTTCCTCGTTGGAGGTCACGATGGGCGCCCCACTGAGATTTGCAGACGTGACCACCAATGGCCCTTCATATCCCTCGACCAAAAGATGGTGCAAGGGCGAATCGGGCAGCATCAAGCCTACCTCCGAAAGTCCCGGTGCGATCTTTGAGGAGAGATCCTTGGCATACCTTTGAGGCACCAGGACAATGGCGCGCGCGTTTCCCTCCAATTGCGAGGACCAGGGCGTCGGTATTCGATTGAACGCCGCTCGATGGATCATCACGGCCAAAGGACGGGCCGGACGATGCTTCCTCTCCCTCAAAGCAAAAACCGCCGCATCGGATTGGGCATCACACATGAGGTGATAACCCCCAATGCCTTTCACCGCGACAACGCCCCCCTGCCTGATCACATTCAAAGCAGCCATGATCGGGTCATCGGCGTCGGTCTCGCCTGGCTCCCTGCCTCTGAAATGAAGCGTTGGACCACAGGCGGGACAGCAAATATTCTGCGCGTGATAGCGACGGTTATTGGGGTTCTCGTATTCCTCTTGACACCGATCGCAAGGCGGAAAAACCCGCATGGCCGTCTGCTCCCGATCCAGAGGAAAGCCACGAATCAGCGTATAGCGGGGGCCGCATTGCGTGCACTGCGTAAAGGGGTAACGGTAGCGACGGTTCTGTGGATCCGAAATCTCATCGAGACAATCGGTACAGACTGCTTGATCCGGGGGCAAGACGCGAAGTGTCCCTGCCGTGTGGTGACTTTGAAGGATCCTAAATCCCATCAAGCCCTCTACCCTCGACTCTGAAACCTCCAGTTTCAAAATTCGAGCCGAATGAGGACGCTCCCGCTCAAGACCGGCTAGAAAGGCCGCCTGTGTAAGAGGGTCTCCTTCAAGATGCAGTTCAACGACACCGCCTTGATTGAGCACCCAACCCGCAAGCCCATGGCGTTGGGCCAAGCGGAAAAGAAAGGGGCGAAAGCCCACACCCTGAACTTGCCCCTCAATCCGAATGTGCCGCGCGATTGGCTTTGCGGGCTTCAGTGGCAATGATCTAATGGGAGGCCTTGGGTGTGGCGGCCGACTTGCCCTGCGGCTCTTGAGAGAGCGCAAGCCGCTCAAGATTCCAGACTTTGGCACCGTCCCAACCGACCGAGACCAATCGGCCGCCTGCACCACAGGCCAAATCTTCAATCGGACCCTCATGGGCTGCCACCCGAGCCATGGGCAAAGGCGAGCCTTCGGGATCCCAAAGATAGATCAATCCGATATCCGTACCGATCAGAAGCTGCCCATTCTCACTGTTGCGACAAAACTTCACGATGGTCCCCTCAAGGTCGCGGAGTTCACCCAGAAGCTGACGGGATTCCGTATCCCAGGCCTCCAGCACCCGACCATTGGTATGGGCGACGATCCGACCGTCCTGACTCAAGCCCAACAGGGGACGCTCGGTATCGACGCCCCCTTGACGCTGCAATCCAAGTCCTTCGGTGTCCCAGACCCAAAGTTCCTTGTCGCCCGCGGTCAAAAAATAAACGCCGCCATCACGACTCTCTAAAAACGCGATCGATTTGACTCCATCATGATTACCGCGGAAAAACTTCTGCGTGGCCGGATTCCAGAGGCCGACCGGACCGTCGCCACGCCAGCCCAGCCAGTTGTTATCCGGTGAGAAGAGCACGGTCTTGACGTCATAACCGTCGACGGCCTGTTCGGAAATCTTGGTTTCGCTACTCAATTCCCACATGTAGAGTCGCCCGCCCTCTTCACCACCCGTCCCCGCAGCAAAACGGCGGCCATCGGGCGCCAAGGACAACGTATCCACACGAATCCGGCCCTGGGGGGTCGCAAAGGCATTCTCGCCAAAGGACGCGCGATGACCGGTTTCTGATTCCCAAAACTCCGGTCCCTTGCCGGTGGTCGCCAGAATCAGGTGACCATCACTGGAAAATGACGGCAAGGTGATAGTGGCTCGCTCCGGAAGGTGCTCCTTTGAAAGCCTTGAGATCAAGCCCTGGCCATGCTGGAGATCGTCGAGGGCTTTTCGCGCGTCATTCTCCTTGGGGCAGCCCTGGCATTGCCGAAGAAAAGCCGCATAGGCCTCCACGGTGTTGGCCTTTTGGGCGAGAAGCCAGGGATCTTTGGATTTCTCGCGGTGATGACTGTAGCGAACACCTGCATAAATCAAGACCACCGCAAACGCGATAGCAAAGAACCAGGTCAAAAACCGTTCAAGGGCATCAAGAAACGCTTTCATACGCCTCGCATCACAGACCGACTAAAGCCTAGGGGGCAATTGCAGTTTGTCTTCTTATTTGTTTTTGACCAAGGTTCGTCCCTTCAGCGGCTGGATTTGACGATTATTGCCGTTGTAGAACTTCACTAACTGATCCAACTGGCCCGGTGAGATCGCCAAGGGTGTCTGGTAGATATACCAAAGAACCCCAGCACTGCAGGGCGGCGTGGTCAGCGAGCCGCTATAGGTATAGAAGGCACCGTTACTGCGCGGCAACAATTTTTTGGGATTGAAGATGACCGAGGACTTGTTGTGGGTCGCAATCGTCGGCGTATTCGGCATATTGTCCAGGATCTTCTGGAACTCCTCATTGCTGGCGTTCGCCAGGGTCACAAAGACCCCCAACACGGCCGCCCGGCCGTCGTCACGCACATGAACAAAATGAATTTCCGCGCTGTAAAGGGCGCCGTTGACGGAATGCTCACCGGGCGTATGGACGTGCATTTGAATCAGCGGGTAAACATCCTTGCCGATTTTCAAAGTCCCTGCATTGAGGTTACCCGCGTAGGGCTGCACCTGAATGGCATAACCGGTGTTGTAGAAATCAGCGGGAAAGCTCTGCCAGTTCACCGTCAAGCCATTGAGGATCCGCTCGGTCTTGGCGGTCGAAATATCCACCGGAGCCTGTGTCGCACCGATTGCACATTCAGCATAGGGATAGTTGAGGGGGGCAGGCGTCGCAGAACTCGTCAGTGCACCCCATCCACCGGGTTGATTCTGGTCCCCGTAGGTCCAACGGGGATCCGCGGCATTCGCTGAGCCCACGAGCAAAGACGTGAGCAGAATAAGGCTGGCGCTAACAGGGTGTTGCATGGTGTTTTTCCTGAATCTTTGGGCTGACTAGCAGGTGTGTTCTCGGCAATAGTCCTTCAGTGAAGGCGTCGCTGGCGCTTTGGAACTCTCACCCGATGCGGCTTTGGGCTGCTGGGATGCCGGTGGAGATCCCGCCTGCTGTCCCAAAGAGGGCGCTGCAGGGGGTGTAGCGATCGACGGTGGATTTGCGCTGGCCGTCTCCGAAGCCATTGCGGGAGCGGCCAAAAAAAGCAGGGGCAGTCCAAAACGGGTAATGCGCGGATTCATGGGATCCTCTCTCCTCTTCAATTCATTTGAACGCGACGCTCTCCTTAAGAGAGGCTGACAGAACAATCATAGTGCAAAACAAAAGGAAGGCACGTACCCACGCAGGTCGATGGAACCCTTCCCCGTCAGCCGCCCTCACGCTCAGCGATCGCTTTTCGCCACTCGGCAAAAAATACAGGATCAGGGGCTGCGACAACGGAACGGCCGAGTACCCCCGGGGCAAATAGCGGCTCCCCTTCAAGCGTCTCAGCAATCCCACCCGCCTCGGCAAAAATCAGGGCGCCGGCAGCAAAATCCCAAAGTTTTTGGCGACCGTGGAGGTAGGCATGAAAACGACCGGCGGCAAACCAACACCACTCCAATGCACCCGCGCCGGTATAGCGCCAGGAGCCCACGGGAGCCCGTTCAGCCATGCCCCGCGCCAAGGGTTTGGGCAAGCGTTTGAAATCGATCATGGCCACACATCGATTCAGGGGAACCCGAACCGGCGTCACCCGGAGTCGTCGTCCATTGAGCCAAGCGCCTTCGCCTTTCAACGCAGAAAAGCACTCATCCCGATTGGGATCATAGACAACCCCGGCGATGGGCTGACAGCCTTTAAGCAGGGCGAGGGAAATGCAAAAATAGGGAAATCCAACCGCGAAATTGTTGGTGCCATCCAGAGGATCGAGGCACCAGAGGTATTCGTCCTCCCGACTGGCCAGTTCTCGCTGCGTTGCCTCATCCATCTCCTCACCAAGGAGGGTCGCTGCGGGATAAAGATGCGCCAGCTCCCGAACGAAACGGTGCTGGACTTCGATATCCGCCTCACTGACGACACTGCCATCGGGTTTGTATTGCCAGTGCGTATTGTTGAAGCGAGGCATGAGCTCCTCACGGGCCACCTGCCTCACCAGTGCTTCAAGGCGATTGAGATCAGGACGCATGAAAAAGTCCGATGCCCTTAGGTTCCAAAAAGCTCGGCCAGTTTTTCGCCGGGGTTTTCCGCACGCATGAAACTTTCACCCACGAGAAAGGCATGCACGTCGTGGCTTCGCATCAAGGCCACATCCTCCGGCGCCAAAATACCACTCTCAGTGACGACCGTTCGGTCACTCGGAATGAGATCCAGGAGGTCCAGAGTGTTCTTCAGGCTGACTTCAAAGGTTCGAAGATTCCGGTTATTGATCCCCACCAAGGGTAAATCCAAGGCCAGCGCTCTTTCCAGTTCCGGGCGATCATGCACCTCCACCAGCACATCCATTCCCAAATCTGCAGCGAGCGTCGAGAGGCGCTTCAATTCCTGATCGTTAAGCGCCGCGACGATCAGAAGAATGCAATCGGCGCCAATCGCGCGGGCCTCGGCGACCTGATATGGATCGACAATAAAATCCTTACGAATCACCGGTAATCGCGTTGCGGCTCGGGCTTCCTCCAAATAGCGCTCG
>JBEBBO010000171.1:0-6102 GCA_041158345.1 Pseudomonadota bacterium
TCTTTCCTGAAGAGCCTCACCTGCTGCAATCATCTGTTCTAGGAACTTGTTAACGCGCTAACCTCACTTTTTGCCGGAGATTTAATCGATTTGCGGTCGTGGCGGGTCGTCTGATGTTTTGGGCTTTCTCTTCAAGGTCTCCATAGATCTTGATGGCGTAAGAATTTTCATTGCTCTTGCCCAAAAAAGATTTGAAGAAACCAACGATGTCCTTATCTGTCAACTAGCCCTCATCGCCCTGCCCATCCCAAGGCAATTTCCCATCATTTTTCACAAACGCCTGAGCCTCTTTGATGGACTGCCTGAAGGGCCGTACTCGTGCAGAAAAATCTGTGGATCGCTCGCTTCTTTTCCCCAAGAACTTAAAGATCGGACTAAACCTTCGGGTTAGTGGGCACTGCCGGGCATACGCTAAAAAAACCCGCATCGGAAATCTCGATGCGGGCCTAGCTTATGGAGTATTGAGATCGATTGAAGGAGGTCCCCCTCTTTCAACCCATCAACGGTGGAAAAGCCCAAGCATCCTCAACGAACGATAAGGATATAAATCACCCGAAGCCCTCTCCACCGCACTTCACTCACAGCAGTTTTCATGCCGTTCTCTTCCAGCCCGTGCACCAGCAGCAAACAGGCACGAGCACCTATGCACCACCTAATGTATGCACGGGGGATCGCGCAAAGCTGTGGCATCTCCCCATTAGCTGCGTTCGCACTCAGCTTCGTTCAGACAGGCCTGAGCATAAGTAATGCCCCACATACTAGAAATGAGCAATAAATCAAGAATTGGCATATTGCCTGCTTATAGCCTGTGGCATCCCGGAAGAACAATCCTTCCGGCACTATTGAAACTTGTGTGACTACAAAGGAATTCTTATATGGACAGACAACTCAATCTCACGCTACCCGTCACTCGGTACTCCACAGCGCTTGCAGGGCTGGTCGTTGCGATTGGCATTGCCACCTACTGGACCAACGCAGCCGGTCTGCTGAAAGATTCAGCCTCTGAAGCGGATCATTCTCCTCGAACCGTAGCCTGGTATGTCGCCCACATTGTCGAGGCGAAAGCTATCAATCGAACCTGCGTTCATTCGCAGGAGAGCACAGCGACCTCAGCCGCTACAGAAGACTGCCAGAATGCTCTAAGAGCACTGGAATTGGCCCACGTGGGCAGGAATTATCAGAACTAACCACTCGCGAATTCGGGTGACGCGCCATAGGAGACGCATCACCCGTTCTTCAGTGCGTCCGGATATCAAATCTTCCGGGCCAAGGGTTACTATTCCTGAATCAAAGGTAACCCTGTCATTTGTTTTTCAAGCCTTCCTGAACCGGCGTACTCCCGCACTGGTCCGAAGCTTGAACGTAAGGCTTTCCAGCGTTCACTTCAGTTAGCACGCATTGCCACTGCTCAAGTGTGCGGTGAAATTGGCTCAAATTGCAGCTAGCGATCGTCTTCTTCCAGTCACGCTCATATAAGTGGGCTTCGACGATGTATTTTCTCATCACCTCCTGACAAATCGCTATCCGCTTCAAACCCTCGTCATCACCCCCACTTCCAGGACCGCAGCCCGCTGTAAAAAGCGCCATCAAAAAAACTGTTGTATACCGCATAACCCACCCCCTGCTCCCCATTCCAACAATTGGATTCATTTCCGCTTATTGCTAAAAGTCTTAAGCTCTTCCAGTGACAGGAACTCACTTTTTGAGTGGACATCACTGAGAAGCTTTCCATTCAGATGGTCCAGTTCCTGTTGCAAAATGACTGCGTCACCATTCTCAAAGTCCCCAACGACGGTATGCCCCTCGAGCGTCAGGTAGCGCACTCTGAGACTCTTCGGGCGCTCAACGTATACATAGCCCCAAGGCACCGATAGACAAAACTCCCAAGAACCGACTCGTTGATCTGAACTGGAGACGACCGTTGGATTCACCAGAACCAGTGGACTGTCCTTGTCCGTCCTCCGCTTGAGAAGAACCAATCGAACGGGCTCCCCGACTTGAACTGCAGCCAGCCCATCCCCGTGATTTATTTGCATCGCTTGAACCATACGTTCCACAAGCCCGGGGATCATGGGATCCAAGGGGCTGATAGGGATGCTTATCAGGTGCAACCGCTCCCTTTCGCTCGCCACGTCTATTGCGAATACAGGGGGACTTAAATTCCCCAACGCCGATGATGGAACAGACCTGTGGGCAAACGCAGAATGACAACTGATCATGCCCAGGCAGAGGTACAACCAAGATCTCGCCAATATGGCACCCCACACTATCGGCTGATATGCAAAGGAATTGTCAAAATACAGTCATCCCAAACCAGCACAATCCATTGCGCAGCCATCACTTAATCTGCTTGCTCACCCGCTTCACACTCACCCTCCTCGAGAGATCTGAATGGACGTTATCTGACTGAAATCATCCGAGGAAAAGAGCTGCCGAAGATCTCTACCCGTTATGCCCCCTTGACATCACGCCACCTCGAACCAAGTTCGGCCAATATCGCTTATAGAATTGATAACCGAAGTAGACTGAGGCCGCGGCTAGACCCACCAACGATAGCCAAAAGGCATACTTCAACCACGGAGTTGTCTGAGCAGCACTCATGGCCACAGTAAATGGAATCCGCAAACGATCATCCTCGGTGACCAAGCCGTCAGGCTCACCAAATTCCGCGATAACGGCATAGTGACCTGGTTGCGTAAACTCATACTTGGTATCAACCGTTCCGTTTTTATAGACCTTAGAAGGCACTTCAACCAGCACCTTCTGATTGTTGGGCAAACCATTTGCATCCAGTTCTTCCTGAACCACTTTGAGCGCAATTGGAAGCGTTCTGACATCACGGTCCAGCATATCCAACGTCAGGAACGTGAGCCCTATGATCGGAACTTCCTGACAATACTTCATGTAATCCGAGGGTTCTCCAGATTGTCGGCCAATCTGCATGGCCGAGAAATGGACCGCATAAAAGTCATTGGCCACCAGACACTTCATCGAGGCGCCACTGTAATTGGTTCGTCCATTGTTGTTTCTGACATTGTTTGCAGCCTCAACTGATGAGAGCCCGCAATGCAGCAACACGAGAAAAAGAGTAATCCACCTAAAAGCCAGCTTCGCCATATTCACAACCCTTTGATCTGCTACTGAATAGAAAAGTGATACTTACCGCTGACAACATGCCCATCAGCAGAAAGCACTCGATAACGCACCATATATGTTCCCTTACTGAGTCCACCCACCGTGGCTCGCAACTGCGCGTGATCCGTGAAATCCAATTTGGCATCATGGCCATCGACACGTTTTCCAGATGAGTCCACTACGGCAAGCGCAAGGTACTCGTTGCCCACCGCATCGTTAAAGGTCAGGTGAACTTCCTTTGGCGCCTGGCTGATCATTCCATCCTTGGGAGGATCTGCCTTCACGAGAATCGCGTGCGCATGAATGCTAAAAGGTAGTAACAAGAGCCCATGAATTAGAAGCACTCGCTTGAAATTTATTGATCTCACTGTGGATCGCTCCAAGAGGCAGAATGATGACGAAGGCGACGGCCATTGGCGTCTGATGACTCGGTCCAAAACACGGTCAACCCGGTGGGATCCGCAATGAGCTTAGGACGCTCCACCCTGAAACCAGGGCCTCCGAGCGATCGAAGCGACTTCCAATGAAGGCCCGCATCATCGGATATTCGAACAATGATCCGGCCGGATGATCCAATCCCTTGTCTGTAGGCGACCGCAAGGCGCTCACCCTCTACTGCCACGAGATCAGGATCTGAACCGGACTCATCAAGGAGCAGATCTTCCGACCAGGAGACGCCAAAGTCTTTGGACCTGAGGTAGTGGATACCCTGACGGTTATTTGCTCCAGTCCAGACCGCGGCATGAAGGACGAACCCCTCATTCAGCCTTTGTCCTTGGAGGCCCCCGCCCATGTGGGGACAACCGTCAAACCGCCAGTCATAGGCGCCGACACGAGACCTTTGCAACCAGCGCGAACTGTCCGAATCAAGGAGACCCAACCGCATATCCTTGGGGGCATGATCCCGATAGAGAATAGCCATATGGGAATCTGGAAGATCCACAACATTCATTGAACAGCAGGTGCAGATTTGGTCATCCAGTGTGCGCTCACTGTGCCAAGTCAGCCCGCCGTCATTGGACGAGGCCATTCGCAGTCCGACGGTTTCCCCCACCTCGTCCCGATCATCCAGCCAAAAGAGATGTGCGATACCTTTCTCATCCATCGTGATAGACGGATAGCCCTGATTTTCCATGGGGTCACCGGTTACTGGCTGAATACCTGACACCCAGTGGACACCATTGTCATTTGAGACGGCGACTCGAAGTGGGCCATTGCCGGGAAACCGCCCTTTGACCTGATAGACCGCAATGCGCTGATTTCCCCTTTGCATCAACCGAACCATATTGGCTCGATTGGAAATAACCGATTCCCCCTGAAGATCAATGAATGCAGGGGCTCCAAATGTCAGACCCCGATCTTTGGATTCCAGATAAGCCAGCCGTTCGCGATCATCCCCAGGAAGTGCGCCAAAAACCAGCGCGTAGGTCCTGGAACCGTCTTGAAGAAGATCTATGCTCTTGATCGGCGCGCCCATGAGACTCATCGCGGGTTCTCCGGAGCGGGGGAGCCCGTGGCCGATCGAATGAATCAAAGCGGCTGCCGCGATGATCAGCATCCACCCCTGAACGAATTGCCCTCTCGGTGAGGCAAGAAGCGGTTGAGAGTAGGGTGACCGATCAGACAGGCGGCGCCCAAAGTTGGAGGCTTTTGCATCCATGGCCGTTAAAAACAAATGGTCATAGCTCGGAACGTAATAAAAGCAACTTTATTACTTGCTTCACCCCGAGATACACCGCGTCAGTCGTTATTCGCATTCGCAGGCTTTCGGTCTTTCATCCAATCAGGACGACCTTGAGGCGGAGTATTGCCAAAGGGACCCTCCTCGCAACCAGTCAGAATCAGTATCAAAAAGAACGCAAGGATCATTTTTAGAGAACGGGTCATTCCAGCCTCTTTCCGCATATCGTTAAGTAGGTGATTCCAGAGGATTCATCCTGCAAATTAGGGAGCCCGCCGAAATATCAGTAGGCGGGCTCTTACCAAATATCAATTACAAATGACTTAGAGTTTTCCTTCACTCTTGTAGAAATCGATTTCGCTCTTGAGTTTGCCGACGCAATGCTCGAGTTCCGGGACCGCTCCAGCGACATTTCCGGAGTCGATGGCTGCGAGCGCTTTCTTGGTGCTCATGGCGGCGATCTCCATCGGCATCGTGCTGATTTCCTTGTATGACTCGATAGAAATCTTGCGAGCTTTCTTGGTGTTTTCCAGCGCAGCGTCTTTATCGCCCTTCTGAGCAGCCTCAAGACCCTTCACACACAGGTCATAGGTTTCCACCATTCCAACCGGTGGATTCGCATAGCGACCGCCAGCAAAACCCGTTCCAGAAGCCAAGGTAAGTGCGACGGTGCTGATGACCAGCGCAGTGACTTTCAATGTCATTTTTATCTCCAGACATGCAATTCAAAAAAGCCGCCATGATCCAGATTGCCCAGTCAGGAATCAGACACAGCGGCAAGACCGTTGTAAGCAATGAAAAACAAAGTCATTGCCGAGATCGCCTACTGCAACCACCGTGCCAAAACGGAACCTGCTGTATTTACAGGAAATATTCTTGAATTTTTCAGTCCGTATGTACGGGATATGTATTTTTGTACTACGGGATTTGCCGTAGATGGCGATGAAAAATCCCGCGCATCTCGCTTCGAGCACCCGCTCTAGGACACGCCCTCAAGCATTCAAAATGGAATAAATCCCACCGAGATCTAACCGAGATAAGGGCTTTCGAACTATCCGCATAAATAGGCACGATTTATGCATTGCATGCATTTGTTCCGTGCCCTGTGGCTGTGCATCCAACGATGTAAGCCTCTGGGGTAGCTTTCTAAGCGCTCAACTTTCTCAGGGAAAAATGAATTTTGTTGGACAGAACGACCCCACCCATGAAGGGGTATCGAACATGACGGCAAGGAAGCCTGGCAGGCCTAGACGAAAGGGGCCGACCAAGATTCCAATTACGATCCG
>JBEBBO010000172.1:0-6858 GCA_041158345.1 Pseudomonadota bacterium
CCACCGGACGCCACGACGGTTTGATGTCTTGCCTCCCACGCGGCTTTCGCTGCCGCGTGAGCGGCTTCATCATTGGGATCCAGACCGACGGTGTCTTCTTCCAGACTGCCACCCAACACGATGTCCGTACCACGACCGGCCATATTGGTCGCAATCGTGACGGCACCCGGCATACCGGCCTGGGCCACGATATGCGCTTCCTGCTCATGATGCTTCGCATTCAGCACTTTATGCTCAATGCCTTTTTGACGCAGAAGATTGGAAATGAGCTCCGAGTTTTCAATGGAGGTCGTACCGACCAAGACCGGCTGGCCCCGGGCCGCACAGGACTTCACATCCTCGGCGATCGCCGCGTACTTTTCACGCACGGTGAGGTACACAAGATCCCCCTGATCCTGTCGCGCCATGATTCGATTGGGGGGAATACAAACGACTTCGAGCTTGTAGATCTCGTGGAATTCCGTCGCTTCCGTGTCCGCAGTCCCGGTCATTCCGGAAAGCTTGCTGTAGAGCCGGAAGTAATTCTGGAACGTAATGGACGCCAGCGTCTGGTTTTCATTCTGGACGGGAACGCGTTCCTTGGCTTCAACCGCTTGATGTAAGCCTTCTGACCAGCGACGTCCGGTCATGGCACGTCCGGTGAACTCATCGACGATGATAACCTGACCCTCACGAACGATGTAATCCACGTCGCGCTGGAACAGGGCATGCGCGCGAAGCGACGCATTGACATAGTGCATCAAGCGGATGTTCACCGCGTCATACAGGCTCTCGTTCGGCTGCATCAAGCCGGTTTCAACGAGCATTTTTTCGATTTTTTCGTGACCCTCTTCCGTGAGAAAAACCTGACGGGCCTTCTCATCCAGAGAGTAATCACCCGGCCCATTCTCGACTTCCTGTTTGACGAGGGCCGGCATCAGGACCTGAATTTTTTGGTAGAGATCGCTCCGATCTTCCGTCGGACCTGAAATGATCAAAGGCGTCCGCGCTTCATCAATCAGGATCGAGTCGACTTCATCCACAATCGCAAAGCTGCGTTCGCGCTGGACCCGCTGATCCAGACTGAACGCCATATTGTCACGCAGGTAGTCGAAGCCAAACTCGTTGTTGGTTCCGTAGGTAATATCTGCCGCGTAGGCTTCGCGGCGCTCTTCGGTATCCAGCTGGCTCAGGATGCATCCGACCGAGAGGCCCAGGAAGTTATAAAGCCGTCCCATCCATTCCGAGTCACGGCGTGCAAGGTAGTCATTTACCGTCACCACGTGAACACCCTTTGCAGGAAGCGCATTCAGATAGGCCGCCAGGGTCGCCACCAGCGTCTTGCCTTCACCCGTCTTCATTTCCGCAATCTTGCCGTCATGGAGGACCATGCCACCAATCAGCTGGACATCGAAGTGGCGCATATTAAGGACGCGCCACGAGGCCTCACGCACCGTTGCGAACGCCTCCGGCAAAAGACTATCCAAGGTTTCGCCCGCCGCCAGACGGTCACGGAATTCCTGGGTCTTTGCACTGAGCGCCTCGTCGGATAAGGCCTTGATTTCAGCCTCTAACGCATTGATGCGCTTGACGATTTTCTTCTTCTTGTTGACGATGCGGTCGTTTCGACTCCCAACGACCATCTTGACAAGGTTGCCTAGCATTACGGTGAGCTTCCGGTTTCGGGTAAGTTAATCGTGGAATAATACCGCAAATCACGTCCACCTGACGACCGTTAAGCCGGTAACCCCCCCTTCAAAACCCGATGGCTCAGGCTCCAAAAACCCTCACCACCCTCCTTCAATCCGGGCTTGGCGGGAGTCTTCTGGCCGAATCCTTGAAACAGGCCGCCTTGAAGAAACAGATTCAGGACGCTCTTCCCGGCGCCCTAGGGGATCAGCTCGTGGGGTGCGGGTTCAGGCACGGCAACCTGACATTGGAGTGGTCCAGTAGCGCCGCGGCTAACCTCGGTCGCTTCCATGCACCCCGACTGATGTCGCTCCTAAGGGCCACGGGTTTAACAGAGCTTAAAGAAGTCCGGACACGAACACGCCCGCCATCGGCGCAATCCCTGCCCATCCCAAAACCGAGGACACCGCCCACCGAATCGGTCATCGATCACCTGGGGAGCATGACCGACCACATGCCGGAAGATCCCCTCCGGGATGCCTTCTTGCGCCTCACCGATACCCTCAAAAAGAAAAGGCGCAAACCCTAAGGGCTGCGCCTCTCTTCACCGCGGGCAAGTCCTCTTAATCGAGGGCACCTGCCAACTGGCTGTAGCAGATCGGAAGTACCTGCTCATTTTCAAAAGTCACCGCTTCCCACGCATCGGGTTGGCTCAGGAGCTGACGCAGCAACTGGTTGTTTAGACCATGACCCGACTTAAAGCCCGTGAAAGAACCAATCAGACTGTGTCCAAGCAGATACAAGTCACCAATCGCATCCAGGATCTTGTGCTTGACGAATTCATCGGAATACCGGAGACCGTCCTCATTCAGCACGCGATAGTTATCGACCACAATGGCATTGTCCATACTGCCACCGAGCGCGAGCTTCCGCTTTCTTAACGCCTCGATGTCGCGCATGAATCCGAAGGTTCTCGCGCGGCTCACTTCCTTCACGAAAGACGTTGAAGAGAAGTCGATGGTCGCCGTCTGTGAATCCTCACTGAATGCCGGATGATCGAAGTCGATCGTGAAGCTGACTTTGAAGCCCTCGTATGGCTCGAACATCGCCCACTTGTCACCGTCCTGGACTTTGACCGGTTTCTTGATGCGAATGAAGCGCTTGGCCGCGTTTTGTTCTTCAACCCCTGCGGACTGAATCAGAAACACAAAGGGTCCGGCGCTACCATCCATGATCGGCACTTCGGCTGCACTGACATCGATGTAAACGTTATCGATCCCGAGTCCTGCAAGCGCTGAGAGAAGATGCTCGACCGTTGATACCTTGATGCCGTCCCGGATCAACGTCGTTGACAGGGTGGTTTCACCGACGTTTTGCGGGGTGGCAGGGATGTCGACCGGCTCAGGAAGATCTACCCGGCGGAAGACGATGCCGGTATTTGGGGCCGCGGGCCTCAGGGACAGATACACCTTTTCGCCAGTATGTAGACCGACGCCGGTGGCCTTGATGATGTTCTTCAGGGTTCTTTGCCTGATCATCCGGGTTCTCCAGATCACGTTTGTGTTTCCGGGCCTGCTCCCCCCCCCTTGGAGGGCCAGAACCGGGACCACCGGGCCACCCTCAAGGTGACCCGGCCAGGTTCGCCTTAGTCCGCCTGACGACGAAGGAAGGCAGGGATATCGAGGTATTCGAGATCCATTTCGCGCTCTTTCTTCGATTCAGCGCGGGGCTCCAATTGCGAATGCTTTCGAGCAACAGCCGGACGACGGGTCATCTCGGTGTAGTCGATTTCACCCGTGTTCTTGTGAACGATGGTGAGCTTCGGCTCACTGGCGGCACGTGCGCCCGAGAGACCCGTAGCGACCACCGTAACGCGAATCTCATCGTGAAGATCCGGATCAATGACGGTGCCGATGACAACCGCCGCATCATCCGATGCAAATTCACGAACGACATTGCCCACTTCGTCAAACTCGCCAATGGCCATATCCATGCCACCCGTGATATTGACGAGGATGCCACGAGCACCCTGAAGGTTGATGTCTTCCAGCAAGGGGCTTGCAATCGCCGCTTCAGCGGCTTCGCGCGCACGGTTTTCGCCATGTCCCACGCCGGTTCCCATCATGGCCAACCCCATCTCGGACATGATCGTCCTGACGTCAGCAAAGTCGACGTTGATCAAACCGGGACGGGTGATCAGGTCCGCAATACCCTGAACCGCGCCCAACAGCACATCGTTGGCAGCGGCAAAAGCCTTCATGAGGGAGACGTCGCGACCCAGAACCGGCAACAGCTTTTCGTTCGGAATCGTAATCAGCGAGTCAACAAACTGGGAGAGCTCATCGATGCCCTTTTCCGCCAGTTCCTTCCGGCGTTTGCCTTCGAAAGCGAAAGGCTTGGTCACGACGGCAACGGTCAGAATTCCCGCCTCCTTGGCGATTTCCGCAATCACAGGCGCTGCACCCGTCCCGGTGCCGCCGCCCATGCCCGCCGTGATAAACACCATGTCCGCGCCTTCCAGAACTTCCAGAATGCGATCACGGTCATCGAGAGCGGCCTGACGGCCAATCTCAGGGTTGGCTCCCGCACCCAGCCCCTTGGTCAGCGCCGTACCCAGCTGAATGACAGAACGGGCTCCAAGGCTCTTCAGTGCCTGAGCATCCGTATTGGCGCAGATGAAGTCGACACCGTCGACATTGCTGCTGACCATGTGATTGACCGCATTGCCGCCGCCGCCACCGACGCCGACGACCTTAATGACCGCGTTTTGACTGTAGGAATCCACAATTTCAAATTTCATTTCACCACCCCTGATTGAATTGTTATATCAAAAATGTCCTGAGAACCACGTCTTCATGCGATTCCACATCCCCCGGAATCCTGGCCCCACGGACCCAAAATGCTCTCCATGCTGGTGCTGCTGCCGTCCAAACATCAACAAACCCGCCCCGGTTGCATAGGCGGAATTACGGACCACTTCATTCAAGCCGGTAATGACCTGCGGCATGCCGATCCGTACCGGAACATGAAAAATTTCTTCTGCCAACTCCGTCAAACCCTCAACCTGGGCGCTGCCCCCGCTGAGGACGATGCCGGCCGCGATCAGGTCCTCGAAACCGCTCCGACGAAGTTCTGCCTGCACGAGGAGCAGCAACTCCTCATAACGCGGCTCCACAATTTCAGCCAGATTGAGCCTTGAAATCTGACGAATCGGGCGCTCGCCGATACTGGGCACCTCAATCAGATCCTCAAGGCTCGCCAACTGCGCCAGTGCACAGGCGTGCTTGATCTTGATCTCCTCGGCAAATTGCGTGGGGGTTCTCAGTGCGACAGCGATGTCATTGGTGACTTGATCGCCCGCAATCGGAATAACGGCCGTGTGACGAATGGCGCCATCGGTGAAAACCGCAATGTCGGTGGTTCCACCGCCGATATCGACCAGGCAGACGCCCAGATCCTTTTCATCATCCGTCAGGACCGCCGCACTGGAGGCCAGCTGTTCAAGAATGATGTCCTCAACTTCAAGGCCACACCGGCGGATGCACTTGACGATGTTTTGGGCCGCACTGACGGCGCCCGTGACAATGTGAACGCGCGCTTCCAGCCGAATGCCGGACATGCCAACGGGTTCCTTGATGCCTTCTTGCCGGTCAATCACATACTCCTGCGGGAGGATGTGAAGAATCTTTTGGTCCGCCGGGATAGCGACCGCTCGAGCGGAATCGATGACTCGATCGACATCGCCCTGGGTCACCTCTTTGTCCTTGATGGCAACGATGCCATGGGAGTTCATGCTGATGATGTGACTTCCAGCAATCCCTGCATAGACGGAATTAATCCGGCAGCCCGCCATGAGCTCCGCTTCATCGACCGCACGCTGAATCGATTGGACCGTGCTTTCGAGGTTGACCACAACCCCCTTCTTCAATCCCTTGGACGCGTGGGTCCCAAGCCCGACCACTTCGATATCGCCATCTGGGTTGATCTCACCCACGATACAGGCCACCTTGGAGGTACCAATATCCAATCCGACGATCAGATTGCGATCTGATTTCTTAGCCATGTAATGAGAACCCGCCCCTGAATTCGTGATGTATTCTTGTTTGCATGGTCACCGCGCGCTAGCCATGCCCTTCTGATCCGGCAGCAGCGGGCGTAACCGCCGGCTGCGCCTTCCAGCTGATTGCAAATCCCCGCGGATAACGCAAATCCACTGTTTTGATCTCGGATTGATGCTGTTCCTGCAAGTGCGGCAGGAGCTCCAGCAAACGCGCCGTAGATTCCACTGGCGAGACATTGCCGTAGGTAATCTCCAGGCCGCTTGCCAGCGTTGCCGTCCATGCCAAACGTTCGCTCAAACTAAGCTTGACCACGCGGGTACCGGTTGCAGCAAACTGTTGATCCAACTGCCCCTGCATCGCCAAGACCTCACGCTCCCGGCCCACCGGGCCCTTCAGCACCGGCAAATGATCAAAATCGACCTTCGATGCCGGTCGGTTGAAGACTTCTCCGGTCGAAGAGATCAGCTGGCGATCCCCCCAACGGGCCACCGGATCCAGTTCGTCGACCTGAAACACGAGGGTATCCGGCCAGACGCGGCTCACGGTTACGTCGCCGACCCATGGCACCTCACGAGCGGCAGTCTCCAGCGCAGCCAAACTGGTCGTCAGAAAGCTGCCTTGGATCAGCGGTTGGATAGCCGTCTCGAACTGCTGAGGTTCCAAGCCCTCAAAGGCACCCTCCACCCGAACAAACCGGATCGGCGTCGACTTTTCAAACGCCCGAACCGCCGCATCACGCTCATAAAAACCCACCAGAACGCTCAGCCCCATCAACGCACCCAGAATCACCCTTAAGGGACGTACACTGGATTTACGCTGGTAACGGCGAACTCTGGCCATATTGCTTACCCGCGCTGAAAACTGGTTTCGAGAATCCGCCAGACCAACGCATCAAAGCTGATCCCCGCCTCTCGGGCCGCCATCGGAACAAGGCTATGATCCGTCATGCCGGGAACGGTGTTGACTTCAATCAACCAGGGCTTACCGGCTGCGTCTATCATCAGGTCGACTCTCGCCCAACCCTGTACGCCGACAATATGGCAGGCTTTTTGGGCCAGAGACTGGATTTCCTCCTCCGTTTTAGGAGGCAATCCACAGGGGCAGTGATATTGAGTCGTCTCGGCGCGATACTTGGCGTCGAAGTCATAAAAGACGTGCGGTGTTTCCAAACGAATTAGTGGAAGCGGCC
>JBEBBO010000173.1:0-5617 GCA_041158345.1 Pseudomonadota bacterium
GTGGCTGGGCCACGATTGGACTGACGAATATCGGGTCTACCGGGTTCTTCGAGGCGCTGGATGGACCCTGATTCATTGGGAAGACCTACTTCGGCAAAGGTATTGCCGATCAAACGGCCACCCCGCTCAAAAACACGGAAGATATCCGCCGGAGGGAGAACTTCATAGGCCGGTAACGGCGCTAGCAGGGGCAAAACACCCTTCGACTCCATGTTGGCGTCCGGTGCCACATTCGCCTTCAAGATCCCCGAAACACTCAGAGGTGCTCCCGATTCCTCAGCCTCCTTTCGCTCCTCACCCGTCAGCGCCTGGTAGTGTTCACCCAGGACATACTTCTTGAACGGCAGAATCCCGTTGTTGTAGGCGCCACCGCCCCACAACATTGCCCCAGTCGACATGATGCTGCGCTCAGCCGCCTGGATTTGTTTGGTGTGGCAGGCGCCGCAAGCCTGACGAACGACGCGATAGTCACTCGGATTCATGAAACGGACGAACTCAGGACTCTCGTAGTTGAGCCTTGCATAAGAGATTTCAGGATTCCGGCTACTGGGATAGTTCCAGAACTCCGGAAAACGGGGCTGAACATGGGCCTGATCCATCAGGCTCCGATAGAGGCTGCTGTCACGACTGAGCGCCAGCGATGCGACGACTTTCTCGTTACCGCCATGGCAATCCACACAACCGAGCGTCACCGCTTCGTTGTCATGCATGGAGTTGCGATCGGTCTTGGTATGACAGGAAATACAGCCCGCACTCTTGGCATCGGCCTCCGCCTGACTCTGATGCCCCGGAGCGTCTTTAGCCTGGACATATTCACGCTCGACCGGCTCTTCACCTTCACTGGCCAAAGCAGCACCAATCCCCAGGAGGACGAGCAGGAGAAACTGGAATAGGCTGGATCGTGTCATGGCATGCGTCAGTGTAAGAAGCTTAAAACAGCATTGAAATCAGTAGGTCAAAATCACGTCAACCAGGAATGAGTACAACATGCGGTCCCCATAAAGGGCCTTGACCCCATCCCCGGGAACCAGCGTGGCGCCTGAGAACCGCGTGACAACGTTCTGCGTGAAGAGGGGCCGGTAAATGACCGCCGCCGAAACGTCCCACCCAATGCTGCTGGGAATGGATCCCTGGTTTCTAGCCGCCTGCAACGAGGAGGTGTTGTCAAAAGAGAGATAGTTGATATTGGTGGACAAGCGGAGCTCTGGGAGAACTTCGTGATCGGTGCCGATACCAAAGAGATTCAAACCCGGGTTCGTAAAGTTCGACTGACCCAATATCTTGGAAGAGCGAAGATCGGGCAGCAGGCCGTTTTGCCCGGCTACAGCCACAGAACCGCCCCCAATCAGGGGGACGGCCTGACGAATCCAGAAGCTGGTATCCGCACCCGCAATCTGAGGATTTTCCAAAATCGCATCAAAACCCTGATCAATGCCATCGTAAGGGTTCTTATCCCCGCTGGCGTGAATGACCGAAATTCGGATTCGGTTCCAGTCGAAATCAACGGAGCCTTCATTGGCGGTGAACCAAGAACTCACGTCAGCGGGTTTACCCGTAAAGGTGCTGCGGTTCTCTGTCCCTGCAGCGTAGTACCAAGATGTCGTCAGGTTAAATCGATCGAAGTGCCCATCGCCGTTGTAACCCACGTAGCCAATGTCATAGTTCCGCGTCTGATTGGTCCCAATCAACGCAGGTCTTTGAGGGAACCCATTCTGGTCGTAGTAATTCGGATTGTTGCCTTCCCGGTTCATGTTGTAGACCCCCGCCAGCTGGGAGGTAAATCCACGGAATGGAAAGTCCTGACGAAACACATTGACCAGATAGACGTCATCGTTCCGCGGGGCCTGCGTGATATCGTTCAGACCGTTGTTGATGTTCTTTTCAAGACGGCGGAACCACGCGACGTTGTATTGCCAGCGGTTATCGTCGCGATTACCGAAAAGGCGAACACCCAGGGCGTTATCCAGGAAGAGGAAGCCTCTGAAATCAACGTTCATCGGCTGGATACCCACACGGATGCTGTCAAAGTCATATCGAGACGAGACATCCTGAATGTGATAATCAACAAAGGACTCTTGGAGGCCGACCCAGTAAATGCTACGGTCCTCGCCTCTTCTCGGGTCCACATTCAGGAATCCGTACTCCTGCGCATGCGTGTAGTTGTAGTTGATGACCGGCGTGACCCGAAACTCCCATTCCGGGGGCATGAAGACGGTGTCCCCCTTGTACATGTCGATCGACAAGATGAGGTTCTGGTTAAACATCAACTGGGAACCCCGGCCGAGAAGATCCAACTGGCCGTTGTTGTCCAGGTTCGGGGCACTCACCTGGGAAGATACCGGTGTTGGAATCTCGCGGGCCTCAAAAAGCGAGTCGGAAATACCGAGAACATTGACAAACCAGTCATCGAAAACCGGGTTATCGCCCTTCAGCGGATTGCGGTTGTAGGGATCCCAAATCGATTCGTTGACCAAATTGAGGTCTTTGGCCAAACGCCAGCGATCCGGCGTTGGGAGAAAATCCGATCGCACTTGGGGCGCCGGTGAATCAACCGGCTTGAGTCCACTGTCGGGGTTGCTGTCAATCCAGCCGGCTCCCCCTTGAGTGACCTTTCCGGTTCCAGGGATAAGCCGCTTGTTCTTATCGCTCCCAATCCAGTTTTCAATCCAGAAATCATCATCTGGATCTTCGTCTGCGACAGCCTTTTCACCGGGAATATCACGCTGCTCGGATGCCTTTGGCTTTTCTGCCTTTGAAGGTGGCGCCAACTCAGGAATCGCCTGCGCCGGGAGAGTTGCCCCAAACAGCAAGGCAGCCACAAGAAACGCCATGGCACTCGAAGGGAGGCGATCCTTCGCATGGGTCTTCTGGTGGATGTGCTTGCTCATAAGTTATGTGTCCGCATCTATCATTGTCAGTGCCTGCCGAGGTCTTTTTGTATGGCCTCGTTCAGGTTCAACCGGATTATTTTCCGGAGCATGCTTTCTGGGTGTTGTTGTCCAGGAACGGCGCAAAAGGACATTCAACAAAACGGAGTGCTACCGTTTGGCGTCCATCATTGAACTTGACCCGATTGGAGCGGATGCTGGTCTTCGGGAGACCGACACGGGGTCTGGTCGTCAAACCGGTTCGGTAGGCCGCCAGGAAGCTTCCCATGTCGTCTTGGTCGATTCCATCACCCGAGGTCCCGATTGCCCCAACCAAAACACCATTCTTGTAGAGCGGTACGCCCCCCGCGAACAACTGAGGTCCATTGGCCAAAACCTTGGAGCCCAGGTTGGAGAATGACATCGCACAGTTTTGAATGTTCTGCGGGTTTGTCGTGAAGGGATTGGCAATGGCATAAAGCAGATTGCTGTACTCCAAATCGAGTTGGATCCCAATATTGAAGGGACTCCACTGATTGAACCCCTGAACAAAAATCGACGTGGGCTGATACGCGATGCTGAAAGGGCCATTCGGCGTGTCAAAAATTCCGTCAGGCAACAGGGGTCGTGCCAGATTTCCCATGGCTCTGGGCGTCATGGCGGTGCCATCTTCCAGAAATTTCCCTCGGGTCGCTCTCGGGATGACCCGCTGCGCATTCGAAGCATAGGATGCCAGCGTTGGCGTCCCGTAAATCAGGGATGCCGCATTCGGCTGGGTAAAGAATGCAGCCGTCCGCGCCTTTTGAAGCGCAACATCTGTACTGAAGACGGGCGCATCCTCGGAGCGAAGGATCCCGAGAATATTGCCTTCCAGGTCAACGACAGCCCCGGAGAGTCGGGCATTGGTTGGTAGTGGCTGGCGAATCTGGGCACGCGCACTGTTGGCGACACCCACCACATTTTTCAAAAGGGTTGTGACATCGGACGCCGTCAACTGCTGCCCATTATTGGGCGCTCCATCAGTTGGCGGATAGCGATTGTTGCCAGCTGAATCGGACATCATGTAGGCATTCAGCCCCGTAAAGGGGGCCGTTGCGGGCACGATGCCCGATTCGGGCTGTGTGAATGCGGTTCCGGCACGAGCCAAGGGCGTCGAGCTACCATTCGTGGCCTCAAAATACCCCGGGACAGCAACAAAATTTCCTTGCGAGGGCATGATATCAGTGATCAATCCTGCGGCTGCAGGGTTCGATGCGATCTGGTCATCATTCAGCGAGGTATAGCGGAATGTCAGACCGCCGACGTGAATGACGTCGGCCCGCCGATTGGATGGCGCCAGAAAACCATAACTCCCCGCAATTGCAATCTGCTCATCCACGCTGACTGCAGGCGTATTGATGTTGAGTTCAATCGCATATTGGCTGGTGGCGATGACCCCGATCCCGCCGACCGGCGTCCCACGCAAATACAAGGGAAGTCCCCCGCGCTGACCGGAGAATCCTAAGGGTGAACGGTGCGGACCTACACCGAGCGTTGGATCTTGGGTTACAAAGTCGCCACAAGGCAACTGACTGAACTGAACGCCATACAGAGGCCCTGCGGGCTGGTTAGTCACGCCAGGGTTAAAGTGTTCCTGAATAATTTGTGCTGCGGTATACGTTGAGAAGGCGTTGCCTTCACTCGAAAGATATGCCCCTGTAATGGCCTTCGCGATAGCGGCAACCGAGCTTGGAACCTGGACATTTTCAAGGCCTGCGCCTTGATATCGAACGCCCGGAATCTTTCCTCCAACGCCAGTTTGGAAGGAGGAATCCGTCGGTATGGGGGTCGCCAAAAGGGCATTCAACGAGATAAAGTTCGGTCGTGCGGTATTGAATCGTCCGGAATTGATGGTGACCAGACCACCAACGGGTAGCCCCTGACTTTGGCCCTGGGCGATCGCGGCATTACTCTCGAAAACACCCAGAACATTACCCACGCGGTCTACTACCGCAATAGTGACTGCCTTCACACCCTGTGCCTTGGCCTCATTGAAGGCTTGAGTGATGATGCGATTGACCATATCAGCGGTCAAATAAGTACTGGCGTTCGCACACTGACCGGTGCAATTGGAAACAGGCGTAGCGCCCACGCCCGATGAGAGGGCCATAGCACCAACCATCAGGGCTGAGAGGATGGACCGCGGAAAAAGAGAACTGATCTTCTTCATAGGGTTTACTTGTTAACCTCAGCGCCAGCGGGGTCCGCTGGTTTGGGTGACATCAAGGCTTGCCCATGCCATGGCTTGATCTCCTCTTTCTTCGGCAAAAGCGGCTCGCCATTCATCTTGAAATGCCCCTCCGAGTGGAAGGTATGACACTTCAGGCAGGAGGAGTTTTCGGAGCTGTGGCATTCGGTGCAGCTCTCCTGACCTCGAATGTTGACCTCCTTGGGGCTCTCTGACTGCGCTGCATCATGACAGCCACCACACTCGTAGATGTCGTGCGCGTTATGGTTGAACTTGGCCTTGGGGAACCAATGGGTTGAAATTTTCGGCTTCACAATCCGCCAGGTTGAAAAATCATCACTGGGCTTTTCTGCCAGATGGCATTCCGAACACACGCCGTTCTCAAATGTTCGCTGACCCATGGCCTTGGCGTATTGGTCCAAAGTGAAGGTGCCCGCATTGAAGTCAACAGCGCCCCGACTGATCAATTTTCCGGGGAGCGTCCGCTCACCGTCCGGATGGTTCGGTGGCAAATCGATCAGAG
>JBEBBO010000174.1:0-20874 GCA_041158345.1 Pseudomonadota bacterium
AGATCCAAAAAGTGGCACGCCTTTGTGCTCAACAACTGGCTCAGCTCGCTGCGGATACCGATGCCGGTCAGCTTGATCTCAAGGGTTATCAACAAAAAAGGGAAATGCTGCAGATCGAATGCGCCCAAGCAGCTCAGGCAGCGCAGAGATAAGTCTTCCCGACTCACATCAAGACCTTTTGAAAAATCCAGAGGCCACAATGACATTAAGTACGCGAAAAATTCGGTACGCGCATCAAGGTGTAACCCTAGAAGGCTACTTTGCCTACCCTAAGGAGGCCAAAGGTTCCCTACCCTCAATTCTGATCGCACCAGCGTGGGCCGGCTGCAATCAACAGGCCATGGAGCGCGCGGATATCCTAGCCAAACTCGGTTACGCCGCATTTGCCATTGATCTTTATGGTGAGGGTCGGGTCGGTCAGAGCCGTGAGGAATGTAATCAGCTCATGAACGAGGTTGCAAAAGACCGCGGGCATCTCCTCGAACGATTGCTCTGTGCTCTCGATACACTCAAGGTACAACCCGAGGTTGATGCGGATCGAGTCGCTGCCTTGGGGTATTGTTTTGGGGGGCTCTGCGTGCTTGACCTGGCCAGGGGAGGCGCTTCCCTTCGCGGCGTCATTAGCCTTCACGGCATTTTCTCGGCGCCTGAGGGGACGCCAAAGCCCGCCATACAAGCCAAAATCTTGGTCCTCCATGGATTTGAAGATCCCATGGCAACCCCTGAACAAGGTATCGCACTGGGACAAGAACTCACACAACGTGGCGCCGATTGGCAGATCCATTTTTACGGCGCAACCCTGCACGCTTTTACAAACCCAGAGGCTAACGACAAGGCCTTTGGGACGATCTACAACCCCCTAACGGATGAAAGATCATGGCGTTTAGCGCAAGATTTCCTGAGTGAAGTGCTAAAATAGGCGGTCAGCTTTTACGGGGCATCACGCATGGATCTCAATTTCCTCGAATTCGAACAACCCATCGCCGACCTTCAGGCCAAAATCGACGAACTTCGCCGTGTGGGATTCGACAATGAAATCAACATCAGCGAGGAAATTACCAAGCTTGAGGAAAAGAGTCGAAAGCTCACCGAGCAGGTTTTTTCGAACCTCAGCGCTTGGCAGATTTCTCAGTTATCCCGTCATCCCCAACGGCTGTATACCTTGGATTATGTGGACCTGATCTTTCAGGATTTCAAGGAACTCCACGGTGACAGGACCTTTGCTGATGACCCGGCTATTGTCGGCGGCATTGCCAAACTGGATGGGATTCCAGTCATGCTCATCGGCCATCAAAAAGGTCGGGACACCAAGGAAAAGATTCATCGCAACTTCGGTATGCCGCGTCCTGAAGGCTATCGAAAGGCGCTGCGTCTGATGAAACTCGCTGAACGCTTCAAGCTGCCGATCGTTTGCCTGATTGACACCCCTGGCGCCTATCCCGGGATCAATGCTGAAGAGCGCGGTCAGAGTGAGGCCATTGCGAGAAACCTCTTCGAAATGGCAACGCTCAACACACCTGTGATTTGCGCGGTCATTGGTGAAGGCGGTTCCGGCGGAGCCCTTGCCATCGGCGTGGGTGATCGTTTGTTGATGCTCCAGTACAGCACCTATTCGGTGATTTCACCTGAGGGCTGCGCATCCATCCTGTGGAAAAGTGCCGAAAAAGCCGAGCTTGCAGCGGAAGCCATGGGCATCACCTCTGATCGGCTGTTGGATCTGGGTCTCATTGATGAAGTCGTTCCCGAACCTCTGGGCGGATGCCATCGCGATCGAGAAAAGACGGCAGATAACCTGAAATCGATTCTCAAGCGAAACCTCGAGGAGCTTCTCTTGGTTCCCAAAGAACGACTTCTCTCCGAACGCCACCAGAAACTCATGTCTTACGGTGTGTTCGAAGAGGCCGTTGCTTAGCCATTGACCTAACTGATCCTCTGCTTCATCCAGACCACATCGCCCGAAGGCTGGAACGATTCCAGGGAGCAAGAACGACCTGGATTGCCTTGAGTGGAGGACGAGACTCCGTCGTTCTCCTCGATCTGTGCGCAAACATACGCCACCAATACCCTCAGCTTTCGTTGAAAGCAGTCCACGTCAATCATGGACTGCAAGAGGCAGCAGCGCGATGGGCCCTCCACTGCCAAAGCCTGTGTGAGAGCTATCACATTCCATTGACCATCCTGAAGGTCTTTGCGCAGAGCCAACGTGGCCAAAGCCCTGAAGAGGCCGCACGAAATGCCCGTTATCAGGCATTTAATGATCTCCTCGAACCGGAGGATTTATTGCTGATGGCCCACCATCAGGATGATCAGGCTGAAACGCTTCTCCTGCAGCTACTCCGCGGCGCTGGACTTGAGGGAATTTCTGGCATGCCGGACTCTGCTCCACTGGGTCAGGGAACGCTGGTAAGGCCGCTGCTGGATTTTGATCGGGCGCAAATCCTGCTGTATGCCGAAACGCAACGACTTCATTGGGTGGAGGATCCCAGCAATCGGGATGCACGGTTTGATCGCAATTACCTCCGCGAACACATTCTCCCACTCATCAGAGCGCGCTGGCCTGCGATGTCTCGGGTGCTATCCAGAACGGCAAGACATGCGGCCGATGCCGCAGATCATCAACGCCAGCAACAAAGACAACTCGCTGAAAAGATCGCCCCTCAGGGTCATTTTGTGCTGCGCGAAGCGGGGCTGCTTCATCCTTTTGAGCTTCGACTTGCCATCAGAGGTTGGTTTGAAGCCTTAGGACTTCGGATGCCATCTGAGCGAATGACCAAGACCATCATTGAGGAACTCTTCGATGCGGGCAGAGACAGGACCCCCCGCATCACGCTTGCCGATGGCAGCCATCTCGTGAGGTACCGGGGCATCGTCTATCGAATCCCCCATTTCGTCCCCCCTGTCCCGTGCATTTGGCCGGATTGGCGAAAAGCCCTCTCGCTTCCAGGGGACAACGGAACGTTGACCATGACCGGATGTGACTCCCGGTACGAAAATCACACACCATGGGATTCAGCCCCGATTCAAGTGCGATACAGATCGGGTGGAGAAAAAATGCCGCTTTCAAGGCGTGAGGGACATCACTCACTCAGAGACTTGTTTCAGGAGCGTGGGATCCCACCCTGGATCAGAGAGAGAATTCCGCTGATTTATGTGGGAGATGAGCTCGCCTGGGTGGGACATTTGTGGTCCAACCGGGCATTTTTTGGAGGCGATAGTGACCCCAAAGGCCCCTGCCCCATCTGGATCCCTCCTGAGGGGCTTGATCCCTTGGGCGCATTAGCGCGTTGATGCGGCTGGGCAACGATAGACGTTAAAAGTCTGCTGGCCCTCTTTGGGTGTTCCGATCGCAACGACGCCGTTGCCACCCAATTCACCGGCATGATTTCGGGCCAAGCGGGTCAACTCATTGTTCAGTGATTCTTCATCACGCGGGATACCGGCAATTTCAGCAGCGGTAGTCGACTCCACGTGACCAATTCGCTTACAACGAGAAGCTTCCTGGGCGGTCAAAACCTTGACCTCTTCACCCTTGGGCTTCAGATCGACCCAGACACACCCAGAAAGGGTGGCAGAAACCAAGGGGACAAGCATGGACACAAGAGCAATAGATCGCATGGAACACTCCCAGGAGATGATCAATTGACTGATGTTAACCCAACAGGATGCAGAAGGTTGGCCAATCACCATGACTCAGGGCCTCAGCTGAAGTAAAATAAGAAACTAGTCTGGTCCGGACATCCAGCTTCAGTTCGTGGGACGTTCCAGTCGCCCTCCGGATCGCAAAACACTCCATCATCCCGAATGACCAAATACATTTTCATCACCGGCGGCGTCGTATCTTCGCTGGGCAAGGGAATTGCCGCCTCCTCACTGGGGGCCATCCTCGAGGCCCGTGGACTCAAGGTCACCATGACCAAACTCGATCCTTACATCAATGTGGATCCGGGAACAATGAGTCCCTTTCAGCATGGTGAGGTCTTCGTGACCTCCGATGGCGCCGAAACTGACCTTGACCTTGGGCACTACGAGCGCTTCCTCAAAAGCACCATGGGCAAGGTCAACAATTGGACCACCGGCCAGATCTACGAAAATGTGATCCGCAAGGAACGTCGCGGTGAGTATCTCGGCGCAACTGTTCAGGTCATTCCGCACATCACCGATGAGATCAAGCGGGTCATCCAGCTCAGCGCTGAAGGCTATGACGTCGCATTGATCGAGATTGGTGGCACCGTCGGTGACATTGAGTCTCAACCCTTTCTTGAAGCAATCCGCCAGATGCGGGTTGAACTGGGCGAAGAGCAAACCCTCTTCATCCATCTGACATTGGTCCCTTACATCGGTACGGCCGGTGAACTGAAGACCAAGCCGACGCAACATTCAGTCAAGGAATTGCGAACCATCGGTATCCAGCCCGACGTCTTGATCTGTCGTTCTGATCGGATGATTCCTGAATCAGAGCGCAGAAAAATCGCGCTGTTTACTAACGTCAGTGAAGCGGCAGTGATCACTGCGGTTGATGCCGATACTATCTACCGCATTCCTTCTCTGTTGCACGCGCAGCATCTAGACGACATCGTGGTCAGGAAACTCCGTATCGATGCACCCTGCGCTGACCTTTCCGAATGGGAAGCCGTCATTGATGGACTGACTCACTGGGATCGTGAAGTCAACGTGGCCATGGTCGGCAAATACGTCCATCACACCGATGCCTATAAATCACTGTCCGAAGCCTTGATTCATGCTGGAATCAAGACTCGGACCAAAGTCAAAATTCATTATTTTGATTCCGAGGACATTGGAGAAGATCCCAAGTCCATGCTGCATCACATCGACGCGATCCTGGTTCCCGGCGGATTCGGTGAGAGAGGTGTCGAGGGCAAGATCAGAACGGTCCGCTATGCGCGCGAGTCTGGAATTCCCTATCTTGGCATCTGCCTTGGAATGCAGGTAGCTGTCATCGAGTTTGCAAGGAACATGGCTGGCCTTGCTGGTGCACACAGCACGGAATTCGATGCAAAAACGCCCCACCCTGTGATCGCACTCATTACCGAATGGCAGGATGCGTCAGGCCAAATCGAGCATCGCTCAGAAAATTCCGACATTGGGGGCACGATGCGGCTGGGCGGACAGGCTTGCAAACTGGTTGAAGGGAGTCTCGGTCGAGAAGTCTACGGATCCGCCGAGGTCGTCGAGCGTCATCGCCACCGTTTCGAGTTCAACAACTCCTACCTCGACAGTCTGGTGTCCAAAGGACTCAAGGTCTGCGGTACGTCGCTGGATGGAAAACTGGTCGAAGCAATAGAAATTCCCGGGCACCCCTGGTTCCTTGCCTGCCAGTTCCACCCGGAGTTCACCTCAACCCCTCGCAAGGGGCATCCCCTGTTTACCGGCTTTATTCGGGCCGCACGTGATCACGTGGAAAAACGGAGTGACGCATGAAGCTTTGCGATTTCGAAACAGGTATTGACCACCCGTTTTTCCTGATTGCGGGTCCCTGCGTCATTGAAAGTGAAAGCTTGGCCATTGAGACCGCCGGGGTCCTTCGAGAACTGACGCAAAGCCTCGGCATCCCCTTTATCTACAAGTCCTCCTTTGACAAGGCCAATCGGTCTTCCGGTACTAGTTTTAGGGGGCCTGGTGTCGATGAAGGTCTAAGGATCCTCTCTGAAGTGAAACGTCAAATTGGCGTTCCGGTCCTGACTGATGTACATGAAGACACGCCCCTTAAGGAAGTCGCCTCTGTTGTCGATGTCCTGCAGACCCCTGCATTTCTATGCCGTCAGACCAACTTCATTCAGAGTGTTGCTCGTCTCGGTCGGCCGGTGAATATCAAGAAGGGCCAGTTTCTTGCGCCTTGGGACATGAAGAATGTCGTCGACAAAGCCAAGGCTACTGGAAACACGCAAATTATGGCCTGCGAGCGTGGGGTCTCCTTTGGATACAACAATCTGGTATCCGATATGCGATCGCTGGTCATCATGCGTGAGACCGGATGCCCTGTCGTCTTTGATGCGACCCACTCGGTCCAACTCCCCGGCGGTCAAGGCAACTGCTCAGGGGGGCAACGCGAGTTTGTTCCAGCCCTTGCGCGAGCGGCCCTGGCTGTGGGCATCGCAGGGCTTTTCATGGAAACCCATCCCGATCCCGAGAAAGCTCTCAGCGATGGCCCGAACTCTTGGCCACTTCATCGCATGAGAGAGTTACTTGAGACCCTCAAAACCATTGATTCCGCCGTCAAAAGCCAACCCCTGCTTTGACACGTTATTCCACCCTTTCTTTTTGATCACAGGAGATCAAGCCCGATGAGCAAAATTGTTGATGTGAAAGCCCTCGAAGTCCTCGACTCGCGTGGCAACCCGACGGTCGCTGTCGACGTCATTCTTGAGTCTGGCGCCGTAGGTAGCGCAATGGTTCCATCCGGAGCCTCAACGGGTTCGCGCGAAGCGATCGAACTTCGTGACGGTGACAAGTCTCGCTATCTGGGCAAGGGTGTCACGAAGGCAGTCGCCAACGTCAACGGTGAGCTCCGCTCTGCAGTGATCGGTCTTGACGCTGCGGATCAGAAGGCCCTCGACAAGAAGATGATTGATCTGGATGGCACCGATAATAAGGGCCGCCTTGGCGCAAACGCGATCCTCGGGGTTTCCCTGGCCGCAGCGCGCGCCTCTGCACAAGAGGCAGGCAAACCGCTTTACGCTTACCTCAACAATGACAGCGAATACCTTCTGCCCGTGCCGATGATGAACATCATCAACGGTGGCGCACATGCCGACAACAGTGTCGACATGCAGGAATTCATGATTCTGCCGGTCGGTGCGCCCAATTTCCGTGAAGCCATCCGTTACGGCGCCGAAGTCTTCCACGCCTTGAAGAAGGTACTCCACGATCGCGGCCTTGCCACTGGGGTTGGTGATGAAGGTGGCTTTGCGCCTAACCTGCCGTCTAACGAATCAGCCATCGAAGTCATCCTCGAGGCGATCAGCAATGCAGGTTATGTCGCTGGAAAAGACATTTTCCTGGGGCTCGATGTCGCAAGCTCCGAGTTCTACAAGGACGGTTTCTACCACCTCGAATCTGAAGGCAAGAAGTTCACCTCTGAAGAATTCGTTGATTACCTCGCAGCATGGGTCGACAAATACCCGATCATTTCTATCGAAGATGGTCTTGCCGAAGGTGACTGGCACGGTTGGGGCATCATGACCGACAAACTCGGCGACAAGATTCAGATTGTTGGCGATGACCTTTTTGTCACCAACCCTGCGATCCTTAAGAAGGGAATTGAAGCCAAGGTTGCCAACTCGATCCTCATCAAGGTCAACCAGATTGGGTCATTGACCGAGACGCTGGAAGCCATCGACATGGCCCATGCAGCGGGTTATACGACGGTCATGTCGCATCGCTCCGGCGAAACGGAAGACTCAACCATTGCTGATCTTGCGGTTGCCACCCGTTCAGGTCAGATCAAGACCGGCTCACTGAGCCGCTCTGATCGTATTGCCAAGTACAACCGCCTTCTGAAGATCGAAGCGGAACTCGGCCCCAAGGCCAAGTACGCTGGCAAGTCCGCCTTCAAGCGGGCGTTCTAAAAGACCAAGGGTAGCCTCTTGGTTAAGCTGATTGCCTTCCTGGCTTTGCTCACCGCCGCCCTCCAGTACCGTTTATGGTGGGGGGACGGTGGCGTCAGCGAGTACAAGGAAACGCTCGGACGTATCGAGGAATTACGTCGGGAAGGTGAACAGCGCCGTGCTCGGAATGCGGCCGTTGCGGCTGATGTAGCCGATCTCAGAGACGGTACAGACGCCATCGAGGAGCGAGCACGACACGATCTCGGGCTGGTTAAGCCCGGTGAGACCTTCGTCCAAGTCTACCAAGACAAAGAGTCACAGACTCCGACACCCAAGAGTGACGGGTCTGCAAAGACTGATCAAGGACGAACCAAATCCAAGGCCAAGCTGAAAAGCAAGCCGCAGTCGCCTGTCATCAAACCGGATGAGGCGATTTCCCCTCCATGATGTCCTTGTGGCATAGGTACAACCTATTGCCTCTCGGGAACCCATCGGTGAATCATGAGCAATCAATACTGGGCTGTTGTCCCCGCTGCCGGTGTCGGAAAGCGAATGGGAAGCACGGTGCCCAAACAATACCTCGAAGTTCGGGGTAAAACCGTTCTGGAGCACACCCTCGAACGTATTTTATCCGTACCCAAGATCTCCGCCATTGCCGTTGCCTTAGGCGAAGAGGATGGTTATTGGAGTGATCTTCCGATATCAAGGGATCCCCGAATCCTTCGCGCGGCCGGCGGGCGTGAGCGTTCCGACTCGGTCTATTCGGCACTCAAAAGCCTGGAAAATTTGGCCGCACCCGATGACTGGGTTCTGGTCCATGATGCCGCAAGACTTTGCCTGACGGCTGCAGACGTCCTGAAACTGATCGAAACCCTTCAGCATGATCCTGTGGGTGGAATCTTGGCCGTGCCCGTCAGCGATACGCTGAAAACCGTTGAACAGGGACTGATCATCGGGACCCCAGATCGAAGTTCGACCTGGCGCGCATTAACGCCGCAAATGTTTCGTTATGGCCTTCTGAAGACGGCTTTAGAAGAAGCCGCCGAACGCGGTAACGCGGTCACCGATGAAGCCAGTGCCATTGAACTCAGGGGATATCAGCCCCGCATCGTTGAAGGACGACCCGATAACATCAAAATCACTCGACCCGAGGATCTCCCTCTGGCCGCTTTTTATTTGGAGAACCAATGCTAAGAATCGGACAAGGATATGATGCCCATCGCTTCACCGATGGCGGACAACTCGTGCTCTGCGGCGTGCCTGTCACATATGAGAAGAGCCTTGCCGCTCATTCTGATGGCGATGTCGCATTACATGCCCTTTGTGATGCCCTTCTCGGTGCCGCAGCGATGGGTGACATTGGCCGCCACTTTCCCGATACCGATAAGACCTTCAAAGGTATCGACAGTCGCATTCTCCTGCGTGGTGTGATCGAAAAACTCAAAGAACGTGGCTACGGTGTCATAAATGTCGATGTCACGGTGGTCGCCCAGTTACCAAAACTTGCGCCCTATATTTCGAAAATGCGTGAGACCATTGCCGAGGACCTCGAGATCGATGTGGATGCCGTCAACGTGAAGGCCACGACGACCGAGGGCATGGGTTTTGAAGGCCGTGGTGAAGGCATCTCGTCCTATGCCGTTGCGCTGTTATCCAAAGGCTGAGTCTACGCAGTGGATCCCACGGCCCAACTTCATTATGTGCATGGCTCGCCCATGGCGCGTGGCACCATCAAGACCACGCCTGAAGATTTTATCGTTGAGGAGATTCTGAGTTTTGTACCCTCGGGGTCGGGTGAGCATGCTTTTGTCCATATCGAGAAGTGGGGTGAGAACACCGACTTTGTAGCTCGCCAACTTGCCCGCTTCACGGGAACCAAACCCCGCGATATTGGATACGCGGGCCTGAAGGATCGACACGGCAGAACTTCTCAGTGGTTTAGTGTTCAACTCCCAGGACAAGAGGATCCTGATTGGTCGCAGTGTCAGGGCGATCAATTCAGAGTATTGGCGCATACCCGAAATGACCGCAAATTGCGACGCGGCGCCATCAAGGAGAACCGATTCACCCTCACGATCAGGGATATCGACCCACCGATAGACTCCTTATTGGCGCGTATCAATGCGATTGCGGCTTCGGGTGTTCCGAATTACTTTGGACCTCAACGTTTTGGGCGGGATGGGAATAACGTTGAGCGGGCCTTGGATCTGATTCGTAATCCCAGCACGCGCATCAACCCCAATCTCCGTGGCCTTTTCTTCTCTGCAGCACGTTCGGAGATTTTTAATCAGATCTTGTCGGAACGGGTTATGGAGGGGTCCTGGAATCTGGCCATTCCCGGGGATGTTTACATGTTCCCCGACTCCAAGAGCCACTTTGAGGCGGCTGCCGACGATTTAGATATTCAAGATCGAATCCAGCAGATGCGGATTCACCCCAGTGGTCCACTCGTGGGTGAGAAGCCTTCGACCGCCAGGGAAAGGGCACTGGAAATCGAAACTCGAATCCTTGCGCGTTTCACTGAACTCCATGAAGGACTCCAGCGAGAGCGGCTTGAAAGCCTCAGACGTCCCTACCGTCTCGTGCCTGAACAGCTGAGCGCTCAACCTCTCGAGAACGGGAGTTTACGTCTTCAATTCAATCTCCCCGCCGGGACCTATGCAACCACCGTTTTAAGAGAGTTGCTGAACTTTGAATCTTCCCAGCACCCTGAGGTCTGACGTCATAAGATCACCGATGAATGTAACCATCTACCACAATCCCCGCTGTTCGAAATCCCGGCAAACACTGGACCTTATCAAATCCAGGCACATTGAGCCCTTGGTGATCGAATACCTCAAAACACCGCCCAGTGAGGCAGAATTACGCAAGCTCATCAAAGCGCTTGGACTCAGTCCTCGGGGGCTACTTAGAAAGGGAGAGGCCGTTTACAAGGAACTCAAACTCGATGATTCCAGCATTACGGATGATCAAATCATTCAGGCCATGGTGTCGCATCCTGCCCTGATTGAACGGCCGATCGTGATTCGCGAAGAACAAGCCGTGATTGGAAGGCCCCCTGAATCCGTCCTGACGATCCTTTAATTTTATTGCTTCGACGATTAAGACCATCAAGACCATGACTGAAATTCTCATTCTTTACTACAGCCGATACGGCGCAACGGCCGAGATGGCCAACCACATTGCCCGTGGCGTTGAAGAAGTTGAAGGCGTCAGCGCTAAAATTCGAACGGTTCCGGACGTTTCACCAACAACGGCTCAAGTGGACGACAGCATTCCTTCCGAAGGCGCGCCTTATGCAACCCTCGACGAGTTGAGAGATTGTGACGGTCTGATCCTGGGAAGTCCCACACATTTCGGCAATATGGCGGCTGCACTCAAGCACTTTATTGATAGTTCGAGTGGCCTTTGGTTTTCGGGTGCCCTGACTGGAAAACCGGCCGGCGTTTTTACCTCAACTTCATCCATGCACGGTGGACACGAGTCCACTCTACTCTCCATGATGCTCCCCCTACTCCATCATGGAATGGTGGTGGTTGGCATTCCGAGTCAAGAGAAAGCCTTGAGTGAAACGCGTTCCGGTGGCACCCCCTATGGACCCAGCCGACTCTCAGGGTCTGGCAAAGAGGAACTCACTGCCGAGGAGCGTGCCCTTTGCCGTGCCTTCGGTGCGCGCATTAGTCGGACCGCGATAGCCCTCAAGCCGACACGACAGTCCTAATTGGCCGTGAGCCAGCAACTTCCCCTTCCCTTCGGTCTCGATCCTGAATACACGTTCGCAAGATTTTTGCAGGGGCCGAATGGTGAGGTGGTCCGTCACCTTGAATGCGTCGCCCAAGGGTCTGGCTCCTCACCCGTCCTGATTCACGGGCCTTTCGGGAGCGGGAAAACGCATTTGCTTCAAGCGTGTTGCATGGCGGCGGCGACTCGTGGGCAATCCGCCATGACCCTTCCCATGAAAATGGTCAGGGAACAAGGGCCGCTGGCGATTGACGGACTGGGTGAAATTGACTGTCTTTGCCTTGATGATATCGAGTCAGTCATTGGTAATGCCGCATGGGAAGACGCTCTTTTTCTTCTTTTTAATGCGCTCAAGGATCGTGAGGCGCATCTGGTCATGACGGCCAGAACGCCACCAGACAGTTGGCCTTTTGTACTCAAAGATCTCCACAGCCGTCTCGCATCAGGCCCCATCATCGCACTCAAGCCACTCTCAGAATCTGAGTCCATTCAAGCGCTCATCGGGCATGCGAGTGCGCTGGGCCTCGAGATGAGCGAGGCCGTGGCTCACTACCTCGTTCGCCGAGTCCAACGGGATTTGGGAAGCCTGCTTCGCCAACTGGATCAACTGGATCGCGCCTCGATGGCCGCAGCCAGGCGACTGACCATCCCCTTCGTTCGATCCATTATCGATAACGACCCCTGATGCAGGTTCACCTGATTGGTACCGGCGGAATCGGGGGACTCTATGGGGGGCTACTGGCACGTTCAGGGTCCCGCATCACCACCCAATGCCGAAGTGATTATGAGCAAGTCAGAACGCACGGTATCCGGATCGAAAGTAGTGTAGGCCTTGGCAATTGGACCTTCAGACCCGATGCGGTTATCCGGCCCGGTGAACCCTTAAGAGAGCCGCCCGACATCGTGCTTTTGGCTGTCAAGTTGACACCCCAATGCGACCGGCTGTCACTTTTAAGACCGGTCGTTGGTCCAAAAACGGCCATTGTTTCGATTTCCAATGGCCTCGAGGTCGACGAAGAACTCGCCCACGGGTTTCCTCACAATGAGGTGCTTGGCGGCGTAGCTTTTGTGTGTACAACCCGCATCAGCCCCGGGCATATCCACCATCAGGCTTATGGGCATCTGGTGATAGGACGCTGTCCGGCGGGTCCATCGTCCATGGGCGAGACCTTGGTCAAACGTTGGGTATCAACGGGAGCGAGCGCAGAATATTCAACACAGTTGGAAAGGGTCCGTTGGCAAAAAGCGCTCTGGAACGCCTCCTTCAGTGCACTCTGCACGATCAGCAACACACATACTGCAGCAGTCCTCGGCACCACAGAGGAATTGGTCCGTCAGGTCATGCAAGAGATCCATCACACGGCGAACCAGTTAGGCCATTGCCTTCCTAATGGAATTATTGAAAAGCAAATCAACGGCACGCATCGTATGCCCCCTTACTTTCCGAGCATGACGTGCGATAAGGCTGCCGGTGCCCAGACCGAGGTCGAAGTAATTCTAGGTAATGCGGTCCGAGCCGCTCACCGCGTCGGTGTCAAGACGCCCCATCTTGACACCCTGTATAGCCTTTTAAAACTTCAGTCCTAAGACCCTAGCTTTGCTGCCAGGGAAGACCATGGAATCGCCAACCATTGATGGTAGAGCGGTGCTTCGCGTCATCGATTCCCCCCTCAAAGCCCTCATCGATGTTGGTGAGGTTCTGATATCCCGCATCCAAAAGAAGCTCTGCTGCCGCCATGGATCTTTGACCACTCCGACAGAGTAGGAAAATAGGTGTCTTTAGATCGGGTACCGTCGCCCTCACCAACGCGAGAAAGTCCGGATTCGTTGCCATGCCTGGGGCAAACTTCAAAGGAATGTTGAGAGCACCCATGGGGTGCCCGACAAAGCTGAATTCGACCGGATCGCGCACATCAATCAACACGGCATCAGAATCTGAACTCAACGCAGCATAGGCCGCTCTTGGAGCCAGTTTTTGAATCTCAGTCACCAGAAACTCTCCTCACAGGGGTTAAATCGTGTCGACAGCTTGGAAAAGCCGCTCGACTTCGGGAATTAGGCGCTTATCCAAGAGGAACATGATCACATGGTCACCCTCTTGAATCACCGTGTCGTGGCGAACATGCAAGACCTCATCATCACGAACGAGGGCACCCATGACGATGCCTTCCGGCAGTTTGATTTCGTTGAGTGGAATACCAATTACGCGAGAGACGCCAACCTGACCATGTGCCACCATTTCAATGGCTTCCGATGCGCCATGACGGATGGAATGAACCTGCCCCACGTCACCGCGGCGGATGTAGCGGAGAAGCGCGCTGATGGTCGCTTGTTGTGGTGAAATCACCAAATCAACTTGCTTATCATCCACTATTTCCGAGTACGCGTCGTTATTCACCAGGGCGATAACCCTACGGGCACCCAGCCGTTTGGCCAGCATGGCCGAGAGAATATTGGCCTCATCGTTGTTGGTAATGGCGCAAAAGACATCCGCGCTTTCGACATTCTCACTGATCAGAAGATCGCGATCGGACGCATCGCCAACCAGGACAGTCGTATTTTGTAATTGGCCGGCAATCTTCTTGGCACGCTGAGGATCGCGCTCGATCACCTTGATCGAGTAACGGCTTTCAAGTGCCAACGCAACGCGTTTACCCACATGCCCACCCCCGGCGAAAATCAGTCGCTTGTATGGCTTTTCAGTCTTCCCCAATTCGGACATGACGCCCTTGATTTCCTCACGTGAAGCCAGGAAGAAGACCTCATCTCCATGCAGAATCACCGTGCTGCCATTAGGGGCAATCGGTTGACCATTTCGAAAAATGGCCGCGATTCGTGCATGAAAATTCGGAACATGCTCGTGCAGTTCACGGATTTCCCGTCCCACCATAGGTCCACCGCGAACCGCTTGCAATGAAGCCATCCGAACCCGACCCTCGGCAAAGTCAAGGACCTGACTAGCCCCCGGATGAGAAAGCAGCCGCTCGATAAATTGCGTCACAATTTGCTCTGGACTGATCACATAATCAATCGGGATTGTCTCCGGCGAGAATAGTCCTGGGTAGGCGAAATACTCGATCGATCTCACGCGCGCGATCTTTCGCGGGACTTTGAAAAGAATGTCGGCGATCTGGCAAGCCAACATATTGGTTTCATCGTCACTGGTCGCAGCAATCAGCATGTCCGCTTCACGGGCACCCGCAGCCTGAAGAATCGGCGGATGAGCTGCATGACCGAGCACCGTTCGAATATCAAAGCGGTCTTGAAGTTTCTCAAGAATTTCCTGGCGGATATCCACCATGACGATGTCGTTCTTTTCGCTCGCAAGACTCTGTAGCAGACTGCTACCGACCTGACCGGCTCCAAGGATTATGATTTTCATGTCCTGACTCGGGCTTATTTAGACGCGCTGAACGTCGTTTCCTGGGGAATCAACCAATCTCGCCCCACATCGCCGAATGCGAGAAAGTGCGGATTCAGCAAACTTGACTTGTGATTGTACCGAAGGCGGGCCCCATTCAAATCGATGACACGACCACCGGCCGCTTCAAGTACAGCCTGGCCAGCCGCTGTATCCCATTCTGATGTGGGTCCAAAACGCGGATAAAGATCGGCACTGCCTTCTGCCACGCGACAAAACTTGAGGGAACTGCCTGCAGGTTCCAATACCAGGGGACCCAGTTGATTGAGGTAACCTTCAAGATCCGGCGCAGGATGGGACCGAGAACCCAAGACTCTTAACGGACAGGAAACCGGACTTTTGATCTGAATGGGGCATTTCCTTTGATCTGCATCCATCCGGAAGGCGCCATGCTGTCCATTGCCAACATACGTAAGACCTTGAGCAGGCAGGTGCACGATGCCAAAAACAGGGTATTGATCTTTGATCAGTGCGATATTGACCGTAAATTCGCCATTGCGGTTAAGAAATTCCTTCGTGCCATCCAGAGGATCGACCAGCCAGAAGGTTGACCACTGCTGGCGTTCCGAAGGGTGAACAACAGCCGACTCCTCAGAGAGCACAGGAAGATCAGGCGTCAGGCGATGGAGGCCCTCAAGAATGCGCTGATGGCTGGCGAGATCCGCAGCGGTTAACGGGGATGAATCTGCCTTCAGCTGAGATACGGCAGCCTGATCATAAAACGCCAAAATGTCATGGCCCGCCCTTTCGGCAAGACCAATTAAGTCTTGAATGAGTAACTCATCCAGAATGGATGGGTCGTTTGATATTGAATTAAACAAGGGACCACTCAGATGAAGGGCCCCTATTATGACATTGAGAACCTTTTGGAATCAGTACAGATCCTCTTTGACACCCTCTTCTTGACCTGCTGCGAAGGTCAACTTGGCGACATTGTCTTTGGTAAAGAAGCCTTCAAAATCACCAAACCGTTGGACATATTCGATGATGAGTGAAGAGAAGTCAGATGCTGAGGAGAAGATCTGTTTGAGGCCTTCGCTGCGGGATCCGATCGTTTCCAAAAGGAAGCCCTTGCCCTGACTGGCGATCGCATCAACGACGACATCAATATACTCGCGCCCATCCAACTGGCCATCTTTGACCTCCACAGCAATATGATGGAGTCTGGGTCCGTAGTTTCTAACAAAGGTCTCTGTTGGACTGGGTAGGCGATCCAGATGATTTACGCAATAGGGATGATTGTTGGCGGTAAAGACCTTGGCAGGACTTTGCGACTCCGGCAAGGCATGCGCACTCTTCGTAACGTTCGTAGATGAGTTCTGATCCTTGATATCGTAGCTTCCCCAATAGTAATAACTGGACAGGGCCAAGTACTCGAGAATGGCCACCTCACGGTTCTGGCTGTAAACGCGGGTAGCCAGATGATCCACCGGACAGAGAAAGTCCTTGATGCCAATGCGTTCCTGCATTTCCTTACCGCGATCATTTGCGGCCTGAGCCTGCGGAAGAATGATGCAATTGCCGTGCTGGTAGACCCGAATACTATCGAGCGGTCTCTCCATGTAGCCGATGACATTCTGCGTGTAGGGTGAGGGCTTGGAGATGCTCACGTTGAGCGGAAAATCAAGATCCGCCAACTGTCCGACCTGAAAGAATCTAAATTCCCGCTGTTGTTGCATGGCCACGAGCTGATGGCGATCCTGACAATGCAGGATTTCACCTAAATATCTCGAGTGCGGACGTCGGGCGCCAACCGGATAGAGATCGTTCAGACTCCGAAAAATATCGGAATACGACATCTCCTTGGGTTCGCGAAGCAGGATATCCGGGGATTGCATGTCGATGCGTAGAACATGGGTGAGATGCTTCTCGCTGTCCAAGGTCACTAGGTACTCATAGGGCGACATCAAAGCCAATTCTGCAATGTACTCCACGGAATTTCCGGGTTCGACACTGATCAGCATGGCTTCGATGCCACCAATCATCTCCGTCAAGCCGCTGCGGTCCCGATCCTCGAGTAGCCTCTGCAAGTACTCTTCATAGAAAGCAGAGTTTTGCTTATCCCCGTAACGAGGAAGGCGTGTGGAGTAAGTCATGAGGGTAATCTCCGGTTCGAGGGTTCCCACCTGAGGTCCAGGGTTGAGGGGAACCGATGGTTACGAGGTTCATCAGCCACCGTCCTTTTTCCTTGGACGTGGCCGTGCTCCCAAAAGCGTGCCCTTCGTCGGGCCTCAGCTTCCTGAGCATTGACGGGAAATGTGTCGTAGTTTCGTCCACCTGGATGGCTGACGTGATAGGTGCAACCGCCGAGAGAGATCCCTTCCAATTTGTCGTACACATCGAAAACCAAAGGGGCCTGAACACCAATGGTCGGATGCAATGATGAGGGCGGCGACCAAGCCTTAAAGCGCACACCCGCGACAAATTGACCCGGGGTTCCGGTGGGATGCAGCGGTATCTTTCGGCCGTTACAAAGGACCTCATGGCGATGGGAAAGAAGCCCTTCTACACGGACTTCAAGTCGCTCGACGGAAGAGTCCACGTACCGGGCAGTCCCTCCTCCGGAAACCTCCTCACCCAAAACGTGCCAAGGCTCGATGGCCTGCCTTAGGCTCAGCTCGATTCCTTCGACCGCCACGGTGCCATGGCGCGGGAATCTAAATTCCATAAAGGGCTGTAACCAAGACTCATCAAAAGGATAGCCAGCGAGCCTCAATTCATGGACGACCTCTTTAAGATCAGACTCAATGTAGAAAGGCAGCATGAATCGGTCATGCAGTGCGGTATCCCAGTAAACCAGAGGCCTTCGCTCAGGTGTGCGCCAAAAACGGGCGATCAGGCATCGGAGTAGGAGCGCCTGGACCAGGCTCATTTGATAATGCGGTGGCATTTCAAATGCCCTAAGCTCCAGTAGCCCAAGACGGCCAGTCGCGCTGTCTGGAGAATAGAGCTTATCAATACAAAATTCTGACCGGTGAGTATTCCCGGTCATATCACTCAACAGGTTTCTCAACAGACGATCGACGAGCCAGGGTTTTGTCGATTCCTCACCCATTTCGCAATGCGCTTCCAGTTGCTGGAACGCGATTTCAAGTTCGTAAAGGTTATCGTCTCTCGCCTCATCTACCCGGGGCGCCTGGCTCGTCGGACCGATAAATTGCCCTGAGAACAAATAGGACAGTGATGGGTGTCGCTGCCAGAACCGAATCAGGCTAACTAGGAGATCCGGTCGACGGAGAAATGGGCTTTCCGTCGGCGTTGCCCCGCCCAGCGTAATGTGATTACCGCCTCCCGTGCCGGTATGCCGGCCATCCAGCATGAACTTTTCGGCAATCAATCGGGTCTTTCTCGCATCCTCATAAAGATCCCGCGTACGACTGACCAACGTGCGCCAATCGGCCGAGGGATGAATGTTGACCTCTATCACACCCGGATCGGGGGTCACTGAAAGCATTTTCAGACGAGGGTCCCGAGGCGGTGCGTATCCCTCAAGCCGGAGCGATTGGCTGAGGCTTTCAGATACCCGCTCAATCACAGCGATTAATTCAACAAAATCCTCAAGCAGGGTCAGTGGCGGCAGGAACACATGCAGAACGCCGTCGCGCACCTGAATCACTAAGGCCGTGTGGACGACCTCGCGCGGATCGACGTTTTCCTTTGGAGGCTCAGGTTTCTCGTTGCGCTGAAAGGACGTTTCTAGCGCATCGCGGGGTTCAAACGGATCGCGTGCAAACTCAGGCTCAACATCTTCAGGCAGAACCCAAGGGAGACTGGCCAAGGGAAGACGAAGCCCCATCGGGGAATCGCCCGGAATCAGATAAAGCCTTTCTTGCCTCAAAGGCCAACGACTGGAGCGCCACCGTTTTTTTTCTGCGTGTGGTTTCAGCGGCAAGACATAGCCCACTACCTCGGTTAGCCCTTCGCGAAGGGCTTTGGCGAGAACATTGCGTGAGGTGAGATCTGTCAAAGGATGATCGTGGGGATCAATATTCTCCGGGTATCGCGATTCGGCATCGAGTGCATGCCAGGGGTCTTCATAGGCCGGAATAAGATAACCCGGATGTAAACCTAAGCTTTCAGCCAACAACCGCGAAAACTTAACTACGTCGATTTTGTTCTGAGGTTCCGGTTTTGGACGAAGAAGATCCTGATGCCCCCAAAGCGGAACCCCATCTTCTCGCCAAAAAACGTTGAGGGCCCATCGGGGAAGCGGTTCGCCGGGATACCATTTCCCCTGCCCGTAATGGACCAGCCCGCCTTTCGCGAATCGATCACCCAGACGATCCATTAACTGATTGGCCTTGGCCCATTTCTCATCCCCCAAAGCGTCCGTATTCCACTCGGGTCCATCCATATTGTCTGCTGAGACAAACGTAGGTTCCCCCCCTTGCGTTAATCGGACATCACCCGAGAGCAGATCGGCTTCGACCTGATCACCCAGTGCCATGATGTCCTTCCACACGGCCTCGGTGTAGGGAAGCGTTACGCGCGGATCTTCATGGATCCGGGTAATCCCCATACTGAAATCGAGTTCTGCCTCACAGATTCCCGTCAGACCGATCACTGGTGCAGCCGCCGTTGGGAGACTCGAGACGGCTAAGGGAATATGCCCTTCACCGGCTAAAAGCCCTGATGTGGCATCCATTCCGATCCAGCCGGCACCTGGCACATAGGCCTCGCACCAGGCATGAAGATCGGTGAAATCCTCTGAGGGACCCTCGGGCCCCTCGAGGGGTGGCATATCAGCAACCAACTGGATGAGATACCCCGAGACAAATCGGGTGGCCACGCCCAAATGTCGGAGCAATTGCGCCAAAAGCCAAGCGCTGTCGCGACAGGAACCTGATCCCAAGGACAAGGTTTCCTCAGGAGACTGGACACCCGGTTCCAGCCGAATCATGTAACGAATGCGTTCCTGAACCTTCTGATTGAGCATGACCAAAAGATTGGTCGTCGTGATCTTTTCAGGAATCTCTGCCCTTATCGCATCAAGAAACGTGTGGAAGTGAGGACCGGCCGCATCTCGCTCAAGGTAAGGTGCAAGTTCCTTTTGATTATCCGCCGAGTACTCAAACGGGTAGAACTCTGCCCATTCCTCGACAAAGAAATCGAAGGGATTGATCACGGTCATATCCGCGACCAATTCAACGCCGATATAGATTTCACGCACCGGTTCGGGGAACGTGACCCGCGCAACAAAATTGCCAAAGGCATCTTGTTGCCAATGGATGAAGTGGTTTTGCGGTCGAATGTCGAGGGCATAGCCCGAGACCGGGGTTCGGCTATGTAGTGCGGGTCTTAATCGAATTTCATGAGGTGATGCGACAACCGCACGGTCAAAACGATAATGCGTCTTGTGCTTAAGTTGAACCTTGATGCTCACTAACTCTCCGATGTAGCGTCAGAAGGGAGAGCCATCGGAGGGCTCCGATGGGGCTAACCAGTCAGGATTAGGGAGGGAGGCAAATACCCCACGCAACCCCTCACTCCACCGACGACTGATTTGAGAAAAATAGGGATCATCCTGGGTAATGTGATATTCGAGGTCCAGTTGGAGATTCCCATCGCGATAACATGCAAGGTCGATGGGTAAACCAACGGAGAGATTACTCCGCATGGTGGAATCAAAGGACACCAACACGGATTTGATGGCATCTTCAAGTGAGGTGTCGGCCCGAATGACCCGATCCAGAATAGGTTTCCCGTATTTGGTCTCACCAATCTGAAAAAACGGCGTCTCCTCGCTGGCCTCAATGAAATTACCCTCGGCATAGACGAGGCATAACCGCATCCTCTCGCCGCCAATCTGGCCCCCCACGATGAAATTGGCGCTGGAATCCACGTTGTTTTGGGCGAGATATGCCCCATCGTTTTGACGAACGGCCCGCAAACATTCACCAAGAATCTGAGCGACATCAAACATGGATTCAACGTTCCAGATATTTCTCTTTTCAGCCTGACGGGCTTGCTGCTCTAGGAGATTAAGGGCGTTTTGCGTAATCGAGAGATTCCCTGAACTGAGAATCACGATGGAGCGATCCCCTGGTTTCACAAAGGTTCGCATTTTCTTGAAGCAGGCGATCTGATCAACGCCGGCATTGGTTCTCGAGTCGGAGGCGAAGACCATCCCGGCGTCGAGCTTCATAG
>JBEBBO010000175.1:0-3548 GCA_041158345.1 Pseudomonadota bacterium
AGGCGTTCCGCCTTGTCGGCGCCGGTGACCAGGAACCAAATCGCGCGGGAGTTTCGAAGCGCACCATAGGTCAGCGTCAGTCGAACCGGTGGGGGCTTGGGGGAGTCATAGACGGGGGCGACAAGCCCTGCTGCGACCGGAAAGCCTGGAAAGAGTGATGCGGTATGACCATCGGGACCCATACCGAGAAAGGTGAGGTCGAAGGCCGTGTCGTCACTGCCAAAATGATCCTTCAAGAGCGCCTCATAGGCACCGGCACACGCCTCCGGGGAGCCGCCTGTGGTGGGCATGGTATGAAACTGGGCCTCAGGAACGGAAACGCCGGCCAGCAAGGTCTCCCGGACCAGTCGAACGGTGCTCTCAGGATCGTCGTGGGGGACAAAGCGTTCATCCGCGAAGAAAAGATGCACCTTGGACCAGTCGATGGCCAGCGAATACGGGGGCTGGGTGAGGAGCTGGTAAAGCCGTTTCGGCGTGCTGCCGCCAGACAGCGCAATGGAGGCGCGGCCGCGCTGACGAATGGCATCGGCAATGAGTTCGATCAGCCGGCCAGCAGCCTCGCGGGCGAGGTCATCGGGGCTGAGAGTGACGACCAGTTCACGCATGGGGGGTTAGCCTCGGAGGGTTTTGTAGCGGTTGATGAGTCCGTTGGTGGAACTGTCGTGGGAGTGCACCGATTCCTTGTCCCGAAGATCCGTAAAGATGGCGCGGGCCAGCTGCTTTCCGAGCTCCACTCCCATCTGATCGAAGGAGTTGATGTTCCAGATCGCACCTTGGACGAAAATCTTGTGTTCGTAGAGGGCGATGAGACTCCCCAGTGTTTCCGGCGTCAGCTTTTTGTAAAGGATCGAGTTCGACGGACGGTTGCCCCGGAAGGTTTTGGCGGCGGCCAGTTCCTGCAGTCTTTCGCCGGTCACGCCGACGGCCTTGAGTTCAGACTTGGCCTCTTCAAAGGTCTTCCCCAGCATGAGGGCCTCGGTCTGCGCGATGAAATTTGAAATCAGGAGTTCGTGGTGGTCGCCGAGATTGTGGTGGCTCTGGGCGGCCGCGATGAAGTCACACGGGATCAGTGCGCTCCCCTGATGCATCAGCTGGTAGAACGCATGCTGACCGTTCGTGCCGGGTTGGCCGAAGATGATGGGGCCCGTACTGTAGTTGACGGGATGCCCCTCGAGATCCACCGTTTTCCCGTTACTTTCCATATCCCCTTGTTGGAGATAGTCCGCAAGGTACTCCAAGTATTGGTCATAGGGCAGGATGGCATAGGCATCGGCAGCAAAGAAGTTGTCGTACCAGATGCCCAAAAGCCCCATGATCACGGGAATGTTCCGGTGGAAAGGCGCAGTGCGGAAGTGTTCATCAATTCGGTGCGCGCCTTCCAGCATGGCTTCAAAGCGATCCATACCGAGGGCCAAGGCAATCGGAAGCCCAATGGCAGACCAGATGGAGTAGCGTCCACCGACCCAATCCCAGAATTCGAACATGTTGGCGGTGTCGATGCCGAATTCCGCCACTTTTTCGGTATTCGTGGAAATGGCGATGAAGTGCCGCGCTACCGCTGTGGTGTCCTTGACCTGATTGAGGAGCCAGTCCCGGGCGGACTTGGCATTGGCCATGGTCTCGAGCGTGGTGAAGGTTTTCGAAGCGACACAAAAGAGGGTCGTTTCGGGGTCGAGGCCTCTCAGCGTCTGAATCAGGTCGGCCTCATCGACATTGGAGACAAAGTGAACGCGAAGACCCGGGTCGACGTAAGGGGTCAGCGCCTTGACCACCATCCGCGACCCAAGATCGGATCCCCCAATGCCGATGTTGACGACATCGGTGATGGAGCGACCGGTGCAACCTTTCCATCGACCGGAGCGAACGGCTTCGGTGAAACGTCGCATCATCCCCAGGACGCGATTCACATCGGGCATGACGTCATCCCCATCCAGGAGGATGGGTCGGTTGGAGCGATTACGCAGGGCAATATGGAGGACCGCTCGATTCTCCGTCACATTGATCCGCGCACCGCGGAACATGGCTTCGATTTTGGCGGAAAGCTTGGATTCCTCTGCCAGCTGCTCAAGCAGGCTCTGCGTCTTCTCGGTGATCCGATTCTTCGAGAAGTCGAAGAGGATGTCGTTGAAGTTCAGCGAAAACCGCTCGAACCTCTGCGGGTCGGCAGCAAAGAGATCCCGCATATGGACCCCTGCCATTTCCTGTCGGTGCTTTTCGAGTGCCCGCCAGGCCGGAAGTTGAGTTGGTTGTGTCATTGTCGACTATCGCTATTTTTCGCTGATCCTACCAAAGCTCCGGGCGCATAGAAACCTTTGGTTCTGTAAGCGATTTAAGCACCGAAAGGCCCGAAATTAATTCGCGGGGGGGTCCATAACCAAGGAAACGGCCCAAGTTATGCGTTGATAGACTATTCCGGTCATAGGAATTAGTTGGATATTCCTTTGAGGTATCAATCAGTCGTATTCCATGCAGTATAAGAAAAACAAACAGAGCGGCTGGATGGCCAGGCTGGCACGGCTAGGCGTCCTGCTTCGAAATTGGCCCCAGTATCAGCAGTATCGAGCCGCCTTCTTGGGGTCCCCCTATGCGAAGGCGGTGGCCACCACGGGCCTTCTTCCCATCTATCTTCGAAAATTCACCGCGCCTTATCTTTCTCGGGATTTTTCAGGGGCTATCCGGCTTTTACAGTTGGATCATCACTGTCGCTTCATCAATGCGCGGTTTCCGAGGGACCTTTTCAAGGGGCTTCATCACGGAGCAATCGTTTTTGCCGTTCGATCCGAGGCGGAGCAAAGGGGAGAGTTCCGGCTGGATTTGCCCGTCAGAACCCACGTGGACGGTTCGCCCTGTTGGGAGGGCGATCTCGTTCTGGAGTACTGGTTTCAAGCGCAGCTTCTCCATCGCATGACGTTTTCAGTGGTCTCCTCTAGGCCCTTTGATGGCCGGGACGAGGCCGTGCTCTTCATTGGGGGATCCCAGGCCTATGGGGATCGCGAGCTTCGCCGTGAGGCCTCCCTCTTCAATCGCCAAATCAATTCTGCTACAGCAAGCTTGATTGGCATCAAGGCGGTCGCAGAGGCGCTCGAGATTTCGCGCATTTATGCGGTCAAAACGCACAATCAGATCACCTTGCATCTTCGGCCAGGGGATCCGGGGAGTGCCTACGAAGATTTTTGGTCGACCAATTACGGGGTGGATCGGGGTTCTTTCTTTGAGTTACCCCTTCAGGCGAGCCCGCAAAGAGAGGCGCCGGTGGCGGGGAGTCATGGGTCAAGAACCCGGCGCAAGCGCCAAGATCGTCAGGAACTCAAAGACTTTGTGGAAACCGAATTCAGGGCCTTGATTGGAAATCCCAAGGCGGAGTTCCTTCGAACGGAAGACACCGATTCAGCCGGCTAGAGTCTCTCGCTTCGCGCTATAATTCTCAGCTTAAATTCCAGCGAGAGATCAATGAGTAGCGAAGCCAAGCCCTGGGGTGGTCGGTTCAGTGAGGCCACCGACAAGTTCGTGGAAACCTTCACGGCGTCCGTCGACTTCGATAAGCGGCT
>JBEBBO010000176.1:0-8276 GCA_041158345.1 Pseudomonadota bacterium
AGATGTCGTGCGCGTTGTGGTTGAACTTGGCCTTAGGGAACCAATGGGTCGAAATCTTCGGCTTCACAATGCGCCATGTTGAAAAATCATCACTCGGCTTTTCTGCTGAATGACATTCCGAACAGACGCCGTTCTCAAACGTTCGCTGGCCCATCGCCTTGGCGTATTGGTCCAAAGTGAAGGTTCCCGCATTGAAGTCAACAGCGCCCCGACTGATCAATTTTCCGGGGAGCGTCCGCTCACCGTCCGGATGGTTCGGTGGCAAATCGATCAGAGACCCTCTGGGGCTTTTTGCATAAAAGTCCTTGAGGAAGCCGTAGATGTCTTCCGCCTTGCCGTGCGGCAACTCAACGTTGGGAGACAGCTGATCAAAGGTGAGTTTGTGACACTGATGACAGTTGTCATTGAATGTCGCCGTACTCATATGGCCATCATTTGGATCTGATTTATGGCAACTCCAGCATTCCAGCTTCATGACTTCTGCCCCGCCTTTGCCATCGGGTGCCAAAACGCCCTCCTTCGCCATGTGATCTCTATGAGAGAACTTGCGAAGCCCGGATTGTTCGACCAACTTCTCCTTGTCGGCCATGGAGATGCGTTCAATGCTGACCTTGTCATTGCCCTGGTTGTTGACCACGCTGGCCTTGAATTCAGGGTGATGTCCACCAAAAAGCGATTCATGTCCAAAGCTTTTCGGGATATTGCGCAGTTCGCTCTTGCTGTAGGTTTTTTTGATGTCACCGTGGCATTGGAGACACTGTTCGACGCGATCCCCCATCACCAGGAAGTTGTCGGCAATATGCTCCTGATGACAGTCGCCACAGAGCGGCATTTGCTCCGTTATCCCTTTGATTTGCTCGACATTGACGTGATTCTTGATGTCATCGTGACAACTCTCGCACGCTTTATTCGGAATATCCGTGAACGCCCCGCCGGCGTGACACTTTTCACAATCATTTGCAATTCGAATGTGGTAGCGACTGACGGGGCCCACACTCCATGAGTCTCCACTGATGGAACGCATCAAGGGACCGCCGCGATTCAGGAATCGGTCAACGGCCGGAATCTCAATGGATGCCAAAGGAATTAGAAGGAAAAATGCCAACGCGGTAACGACCGCCACCCAAATCAGCGGCCGGATGTAAGCGATGTGTTGCCCATCCCATCCCCAACGAAGAAAGTTCCCCTTAAGCTCAGGACTTTTTAGGTCCTTCGGGGCAATCATTTCGCCACGAAACTCCTGATTGCGACCATTTTCCATGACCCGCAGGAGACTGCTCCCGATTCGAATCACATCCCCCGGGACCAAAACGTGTTGATCCACGGAGCGCTCATTAACCAGCACCTTTCCATCCGTGAGCGCTTCAATGCGGTATTGGCCATCCTTGCCGGAAATGCGTGCATGATGGTCGGCAGCGCCAGGCGTATCGAGGACAAGGTGGTTGTCTTGGGCGAATCCGATGGTTAGCGCATCGGCATCCAGTTCAAGCTTGGCATCCTGTTGGGAACCGCTCGCGGGTGAGAGACGAATGAGGAATTTCACGTTCAGGCACCCACAGGACTAGTAGTAGAAAACGGAAATGATGTGGACAAAAAGTCCGATCACTGTTGCCAGCGACAGCGGCACATGGAACAAGAGCCAAATCCGGATCCGGCGATTCGCGACACGATCATTTTCAAGGCGGGTGAGTCGATCCACCATATCGTTGATCAAATCGAGCAGTTTTTGGAGCTTTTCACCCGGGGAGCGATCGAAACAGAGATCAATCACGAAGGCATGCAAGCGGGTCGCTTCAAAGGAATTCTTCTTTGGGACAACAGAACCGACTGATCCCTTTGTCTCTGTCGCTTCAGTCGGCGCACTGGTCATCACCCGACCCCGTCGCGCCACCAGCGAGGCGCCGACCTTTTCGAGTTCATGTAGACCCTTTCGATTCGGGAGCCGGTGCCCAATAAAGAGTCGGTCGACACTGAACAGGATCAGTTCGTGCACATCCGGATCGATGTCGCGGGCCACCTGAAGCGCGTCGCGGGCAATCTGATCAAAGTCTTCATGCATCTGGACGGACGACGTCTTGGCAAGGTTTCTGGAAATGGTAGCCGGGACCTTGATATAGAAGTAAACGCCTACCATGCCAGAGAGAACCGTCAGGACCATCACAATGTAGAAAACCGTGTGCATGTTGGGATCAAACTGGAATCCGCAATGCAGTGTGGCCAGAATCAGTAGACTGGTGCCTAACCAAACATGACCTGACAGCCATTGGACGAGACTGTATCGATTGTTGATGTAGGTTCTTTTCCGAACACCGAACCACAACAGCCACAGAATGATCAAACCCGCGATCGTCCCCAGCGTATATCCCAGCCATGAATTGCCGCTCGGGGGACCGACCGGATCATGCACCACATACAGGACGATGGACGCCAACGAGAGCAGACTCGCGGCTTTCAGGAAGAAATAGTTATCCTTGTCGATGAATGAACGGTTCACTCGAAATGCCCTCGGAATGGATCACTACTTCAGTTGGGATTCTTCGAAAATCGTCACCAGGGTATCGGGTGCCGATCGAATGGCTGCCCCAGTCGGACAGGCCTGAACACAGGCCGGACCACTGGATTGACCGTGACAAAGGTCACATTTCATGGCTTTTTTGACGACGGTTCCTGGACCATGCAAATGCTCGGTCTCCTGCCCCGGGGCTCGGCCCTTCCCCCAAAACAACCACGACCATAGATCCAGTGGCGGCTGCGGCTCGGGAGCGATCATCTGGATGACGCCAAATGGACAATTCGCTGAACAATTGCCACAACCAATGCAGGTATTGGTGTCAATCAAAACCTGACCGCCGGGTTGTCGGCTGATGCAGTTGGCTGGGCAGTCTTTCATGCAGCCCGGCTCGTAACAGTGCCGGCAGGCTGTTGGCACGTGGATCGTTGCAAAGGTCTCGCCAGCCTTGCGCCTAAGTCGGGAAACGCCCCCATGGGTCTCAGCACAGGCCTTTTCACAATTGTCACAGCGGACGCAAAGTGCTTCGTCGATGACCAGCACATTGGACCCATCAACAACACCCGTCTCTTCCACAAAGCCGATCACGGCATTCGTGGTCTCCTCATGGCTTTTTTGCTGCTCCTTGAGCAACATTTTTCGGGCCTTACGCTCAGCCCCCTGCTGAATCGACGGGAATCGGGAGATGGTTTCATGGAAGAAACGCGAGCCCAGCTTGAAAATTTCGGTCGCAGTTGATGCCGTTGCGGTATCCAACCGGTTACCGCCCAGGTAAATTTCATCGATGCCAAACCAGTTGCCAGCGGTCACCAAATGCTGGATGGTATCTTTGCCATCCTGAAGCCTTGAAAGAGAAACGGACCCCTTGAGGATGATATAGAAGGCATCGGTTGGATCGCCTTCGGCATAGATTCGCTGATTGGGTTTAAAGCGAAGTAATTCGCCCTGATCCAGAAGGCCCTCAAAGTCTGTTTCTTGAATCTCTTCTCGGATCTCCAATCTGGGAATAATGCCGATGAAGGTTCTAAATATCAGGCGCCGCAGGAAAACGCGCTCTACGGTCTGCTTGATTGAGGTAACACTATTGAAAAGCTTGCCTGCGGTTTTGACGGGCGTTTCAAGAAGAACCGTATCCTCCACGGCAAATGCATAAACGCCCCAGGGCAAGCCGGACTTGAGCGTAACGATCCCGAGAAGCTCGCCCACGCTCCAGGCGTGACCGACATCATCCAAACGGCCACTCAGGGACGGAGCGACCCGCCCCGAGACAATCAGGCCGATATTCGAGGAATATTCGCCAGGGCGGTACATCAATGTCCCTTTGGGGACAAAACTGATCTTGCTCTCTCGAACGAATTCGCGAAGGACCAGGTCGGTGACGTCTTTCAGAAGGTCTGCGCGTTCCTTGAGTTCCTTGAGTGATTCTCGAACCGCCTGAAACCCCGGAAGGCTTTTGAGTACATTTTCAACCAGTTCCTGATCCGCCGGATCAATCGGTCGGCCATCGATGTGCTCAATGACCTCATACCCCTGATTCATGGCTTCCTTAATCAGGGGGCATCCGGCCAAAGCGCCAATCACATAGATTCCGGCCCGGCTGGCCTGATAGCCCTCGCCAATAACGGGAAAGGCCGTTTCATCGGCTGAAGGGAACTGAAGCGACATGCTATCCAGCAGCTTGCGCTGAGGCATAGCGCCCGCACGAATGATGACCATGTCGGTCGGAACCGTAATCGAGCCGGTACTGGCCTCGATTTGGATATCTGCAGGGGCACCCGACTGACTTTCGACCACCGCCTCAGGCGCTGCTTCAAAGATACAGGTGATTTCCTTATTCTGAATCGCCCGCTGAATTGCCGCAGCGTTCCGACCTTTGGCCCGATCAAACCCATTCCGGCGATTGATGAGGGTCACCTGATTTTGCTTGGCCAGCGCCAAGGCATCTTCCAGCGCGGAGTCACCGGCACCAACCACCGTAATCCGCTTATTTTGCAGAGCCGATGCGTCATCGAGCTTATAACCCACCACCGGATGATCTTCACCTGGGATGCCCAGCTTTCGGATGTTCCCCATGTTCCCGATGGCGAGAACTACGGATTCGGCTTCGATCACATCGCCTGAGTTCAGCGTCAGCGTGTAAGCACCCGCCTCGCCTTCAATTGACTTCAGGGCCGCATTGAATCGGATATTGATCTTCAGCCGCTGGATATCCTGTTCCCAGGCTTCCAGAACTTCTTCCCGGGTTCCCTCGGCAAACCGCATGCTGCTTCGGAGCGGCATGTTGGTCGGTTCGTCCATCACATGCTTGCCCTTCTGGTACCAGAAGTTCACCGTATTGGAGATGACCCCGGTGGCCTCAAGCAGGACATGAGACATCCCAAGTTCCGCTGCGCGTCCGGCCGCACTGAGGCCAGCTGGCCCCGACCCGACGATAGCGACTCTGAATTTGCCCGAATCGTTGTTCACCCTAAAACTCCGAAAAAGGGATGCGACGTGTCTGGATAACTAAGCTCAATCCAAGGGACCGGACTCAGCGCCCCCGGGAACCACCCAGTGCCTGAATGGCCTCGCGGAATGCAGCAGGTCGGTATGTCTCCGTACTTGCGGTGGCTGCTCTCAGGGCATTCATCGCTGCATCGCCGATTCGGTTATCACCATTTTGTTGCAGGGTCGCCCGCATCGCCTCGACGGCCATGACGACCTGTTCGGCGGCTGCAAAACTCAGGTAGTCGTTCTGACGACTCCGTTCTGACAAGGCCGCAAGTATCGCCGCGCAGTCCGCGTTGTTGAACGCATGATGAGCGACCGTAGGCTCAAGATCCTGCAATGTCTTTGCCAAGGTCTCGGCCACCTGATGCATCTTGTGCGCGTCAGTCTGGCTGGCCTTATGCAATTCACCGATCAGTTGGCGGATACGGGTCGCTTCCTGCGGCGCAATGGCATCGGCGAGAATCGCCGTCATCAAAAGCCCCGAATCATTGAAACGGATCACGCCAGGACCCGCGCCGGAAATCGCGCGTTTTTCCCAGACCAACTTGTTTGCCGCAGCCTGCTCCTCAACCGTTTTGTTCTGTCCAAAGGCATCGCTGGGGACATCAATGTCATGGTGGCACGCCTGACAATCAAAGAAAGACAGCTCCGGCATCAGACCCGAGGATTGGTGCTTGCCATGCAGATAGAGATCCATGAACCGAATTGACGCACGCACCTGTCCCAATGCCCAGATCCCGGCATGGGAAACAACCTCTTTGCGCTTGAAGTAATCCTTGTCAGCGACATAGTGCTTGTGAACCTCTGTGTAGGTATCGAGCTCAAAGCTGATTCTCGGGTGCCCCGCGCCCATGATGCGGTGCGTCGCGAACCGGTCGTTGTCACCCACGTGGCACTTGTTGCACATGTCTGCCCGCTTTTCCGGATTTTCCGTCGGGTAGAGCCCATTCTTGATGTTGTCCGCATGCGTGACCTCACCTGAAACGTGCGGACCCAAGTAGCGGTTACCGCCCCCGTGACAGGCCTCACAACCCACGCCATCCGTCACATCAAAGCGCTTCCCGCGAAGTTCGTTAGGGACATTATCAGCATGGCAGTCGAGACAAATTTTGGACTCATGGGCCGGTTTTTGAAGGCCGAGATTACGCGCGATCCGTTTGGATCGATCGTTTAAAAGAACAAGATAGGCCCGAGAGTGGGGATCCTCCCGATTCCAGATGGTGTACTCGTTCTGTTCTACGGACGAACTCAGATAAGGTCGGGTTGCGCCATGACAATTACTGCCGGCGCAACTTGCAACGCCTAGATGACGATCCCCCTTTGAGGTATCTGTTTGAGGTGTTTCGGCGTCATTCCAGGCTTCGGGATCGGCATCCGCGGGAAACGACTCATTGGACGTGGTGATTTCCTGAGGAGCTGCAGAGGCGGTGATGATCGTTGCATCAATCGCCATGAGCATACCCACACTCAGGAGGAGCGCCGGCCAGCGCCGCCAACCCAGTCCATTCAGTGCCTTACTGTTCCACAAAAGTTTTTGAGTCGAACGGATCATGGAGTATCCCGCCGGGTGGTTCTTCAACGTTGAGTGCCAACAATACCGAGATGGGGTGCCGGCACCAGACCAACCCCACAATTAGTGCGTGTTGTAACAGGAAACAAGATCGATTGTCATTCATTTTTATGCATTCATTCGCATTGACTGATGGCTGTATTTATGCCCGCACGAAAAAGGCATCCAATCAATCGTCGAAAAGCCAGTGCGGTCAAGGTTTCAAAGGTCTTTCACGCTTGCTCAGATCAATATTCCAAACAACCTTTTTGAACCAAAACTCATTGAGATTTTGAATCTAAAAATGAGTACTCCAATTACTCCAAACAAAAAACCCATCGAATCCGATCTCTTATAGAGGACTACGATGAATGGCCTCTGGCAGGATCCCTCGGCGCGTGAGACGGAAGCTGAAGCGTTTAGAATGAGAATCTCTTCACCGGAAACAGATCATGCATAACACCCTCATCCGTATCGTCCCACTGCTCCTGGTTTCTTTATCGGTCTTGGCCAGTTCATGGGATCAGGTGGCACAGGTTCCTAGCGCCGGGACAACCTACTACATTGACCATGCCCGTATCACCAAAACGGCGAAGGGCTGGAAGGTCTGGGCGATTGTGGATGAGGAGAGCCCTGACCCCAAACTCCATAGCCTTTCGGTCTCCTACCTTCTGGAAGTGAACTGCGATGAGAACAAGGAGCAATACTCCTCCCTCACCGGTTACACAGGACACATGGCGAACGGCGAGATCCTTTTTAGCTACGCAGAACCGTCCGAATGGTTCGAGGTCAGGCCTGATACGGTAGTTGATGAGCGACTCAAAGCCATCTGCCGGACAGCACCGGACCTTATTCGCCAATACCAAGGTCGCTAAGGAGTTATCGAAATGATGGGCATTTTTGTCGGAAACTTCCTGGGGCTCTTGATTGTGAGTATCACCGCGGCCTTGGGTTATTCATCGCTGGCCAAAGCCACGCTTCTGTTCCTCGGCACCGCCTATGGGATCTGGTTGCTGTTCTGGATCATGAACATCACCAGCCGTCCCAAGGTGGACGCCCCCTTCTGCAAAACCTTGTCTCCGGAAGATTTAAAACTCTACCGGCATTACCACACGGCCATCGATTTCCCTCTGCCGGGACAGGTCTATGCCGGTATTTTGAATTTTCTCCGGGTTGCAGGACTCGTTTACGCGGGGCTCTCGGTCTGGCGCGAGCTGTACATCGAGGCTGGTTTTTCCGTCCTTTTCTTCCTGATCACGGCGAGCCTTATCCACCGCAATAACCCCTGGTTCTTTTTGGGTCAACGCGCCGAGAAAGGACATGCCCGAGCCAAACTCGAACTCCAGGGACTTCATGCTCTTGTAACCCAAAGACACGGCTCGGCTGAACCAGCCAATCCCTTCACCGAGGAATAAGGCATGGATCTCGCATAGGGATCTGCCTTTGAAATAGGATCGGCGACTTTTTGAGATCACCCTGGCTGGACTCATCGGCAATGCCATAAAGTTGGAAACGGTTTTACCCTTCTTGCCATGGCCAGCGGAGGAACGGAGGTTTTGGGAGTAAAATCGACAAATACCCCATTTTTCATTCCCAGTCTTTTCACCGCACTTCGCATGAAATTAACCGTCTTTCGATCATCCGACGTCAGCCCCATCAACGATTTTGAAAACGTCAGACACGTTCTGGATGATCCGGAAGCTTTTATTCTCCTTTACTTGGAGAATC
>JBEBBO010000177.1:0-11525 GCA_041158345.1 Pseudomonadota bacterium
AGGGCGCGAGCGGGTTTTCGACCCGGGTAGAGCGTGGGATGACCCGCTTGATGGGCCAGACAGCTCTTTTCCAGGGGGCAGGCATGACAGGCCGGCTTTCTTGGGGTACAAATCAGCGAGCCCAGATCCATCATGGCCTGATTGAAATCGGCGGCCCTCACTGGGGGGGTGAGCGACTCACTGAGACGCCACAATTCCCGGAGGGTCTCGGCCTGTCCCGGCCAGCCTGCGATGGCGCCATGGCGCGCTAAGACGCGGCGGACATTGCCATCCAGAATTGGGGCACTGATCCCCATTCCCAGACTCAAGATGGCGCCAGCGGTCGAGCGCCCGACCCCCGGAAGTTTGACGAGCGACGCCAAAGACGCGGGAAATTCGCCATGATGCAATTCGATCAATTGCCGTGCTGTTCGGTGGAGATTGCGGGCACGGGCGTAGTATCCCAACCCCGCCCAGAGACCCAGAACGCTCTCGAGGTCGCTTTCAGCCAAGGCAACCAGCGTTGGAAATCGGTCCATGAACCGATGGAAGTAATCGATGACCGTGCTCACTTGCGTTTGTTGCAACATGATTTCGGACACCCAGACGCGATAAGGATCCCGGGGCGATTGCCAGGGCAAATCTTTGCGTCCATGCGCGTCAAACCAAAGAAGAACCCTGGACTGAAAATCGCGGGTGTTGAGCATGTTTCGAGAGTTTCGGTTCAATCGTCTGGGCTTGGTAGAATTCAGCCCCTACATTCCTAATCGTTGACGGAAAATTTGATGGATCCTACCGGCACCTGTTCCTGTTGGTCGAGTCGCAGCTTTGAAGATTGTTGCGCGCCTTATCTTTCAGGTGGACAACAACCTGAAACTGCCGAAGCCTTGATGCGGTCTCGTTTTTCAGCGTTTCAACAGAGAAACGCCGAGTATCTTCTGGACACTTGGGATCTTTCAACCCGCCCGTCACATCTTAGCTTTGACAAGGATGAGCGACGTTGGTCGACCCTTGAAATTGTCGAAACCATCGGAGGTGGCCCTTCGGATGAGCGAGGAGTGGTTGAATTCAAGGCAACCTATGAACTGGGCGATGATACCTATCTCTTTCATGAGATCAGCCGCTTTGTCCGTTATCGAGGCCATTGGGTCTACCTGGATGCCACCTTTCCTTACCACGGCAAGATCGCGCATCTGGGGAAAACCCTCAAAAATGCCCCTTGTCCTTGTGGCAGTGGCAAAAAATTCAAAAAGTGTTGCTCAGGCAAGTCCTGATGCCATCCTTGCTCAGCCCTGTGGATGGACTTGCTAGAATTTATACCTTCCTCTTCGCCAATCGACTCGTAGCCCATGTCTGATATAGAAATCGCCCGTGCCGCCCGCCTTAAACCTGTCATGGAGATTGCGCGGGAGCAGTTCGGCATTCCTGCCGAATCTTTGGATCCTTATGGCCATTACAAGGCGAAGCTTTCGCTTGAGCACATTGAGAGCCTTGCTGGTAAGGCGGATGGCAAACTGATTCTGGTGACAGCCATCAGCCCAACACCCGCCGGTGAGGGGAAAACTACAACGACCGTTGGCTTGGGGGATGCCCTCAACCGCATTGGCAAGAAAACCCTGATTTGTCTCAGGGAGCCTTCGTTAGGCCCGTGTTTCGGCGTGAAGGGCGGGGCTGCGGGTGGCGGTCATGCCCAGGTGGTCCCCATGGAGGACATCAATCTCCATTTTACGGGGGATTTCCATGCCATCGGTGTCGCGCACAATCTGCTTTCGGCGCTGATCGATAATCACATCAGCCATGGGAACAGTCTCGGGATCGATCCGCGAAGAATCCAGTGGAAGCGGGTCGTTGATATGAACGACCGTGCGCTTCGAAAAATCGTGGTTGGGATGGGGGGAACCGCCAATGGTTATCTTCGTGAAGATGGCTACGATATCGTCGTCGCCTCCGAAGTCATGGCGATCCTCTGCCTCGCACAAAGTCTCAAGGACCTGAAGGAACGCCTGGGCCGGATCATTATTGGCTATCACTTTGATGGCAAGACCCCGATCTATGCCCGTGATCTCAAGGCGCATGGGGCAATGGCTGCGTTACTCAAGGATGCGATCAAGCCCAATCTGGTCCAGACGCTGGAAAATAATCTGGCACTCATTCATGGGGGCCCCTTTGCCAATATTGCCCATGGCTGCAATACCGTGACCGCCACCCGGACGGCGCTCAAACTTGCGGATTATGTCGTGACCGAAGCGGGCTTTGGTGCGGACCTCGGGGCGGAAAAATTCATCGACATCAAGTGTCGCATGGCAGGGCTAAAGCCCTCTGCGGTGGTTCTGGTTGCGACGATTCGGGCCTTGAAGTTCCACGGTGGCGTTGTCCGAGAAGCGCTCAATCAAGAAGATGTCGCGGCGCTTGAAAAGGGATTTTCCAATCTCGAACGGCATGTCGAAAACATTCAAACCCACTATGGGCTGCCCTGCATTGTGGCGATCAATCACTTCACCTTCGATACCGATGCAGAAATTGCCTTGTTGAAGGCCAAGTGCGAGACGCTGGGCGTTCAGGTCGTGATGGCCCGTCATTGGGCTGAAGGCGGGCAGGGCGCAGAGGATTTGGCTCGCGCGGTTGCGGCACAGGTGGATGAGGCGCCAGGTCAACATCAATTTGTTTACGAGGATGGGCTGTCGCTGGTTGAAAAAATCGAAGCGATCGCCACGAAGATTTATGGTGCCCGGGCGGTTACGGTCGACCCCAAGGTCCGTCAGCAACTGGACGCATGGAGCCAGGATCACCCGGGTTATCCGGTGTGCATGGCAAAGACGCAAATGTCGTTTTCAACCGATCCCAGTCAGCGGGGTGCGCCCTCCGGCCATGATGTGCATATCCGGGAAGCGCGGCTCGCGAATGGTGCGGGCTTTGTGGTTGCGATTGCCGGAGACATCATGACCATGCCGGGTCTACCCAAGGTGCCTGCTGCTGAGGCCATTGATGTCGATGATCACGGGAACATTACGGGTCTTTTTTAGTCTGAACGGATTGTACTGATTGTGCCCGGTTAAATTCCGTAACCGCACGATTTGGGATAAAGTACGCAGTGTGGGGGGAGACCTCGAATTAACCCGTACGTTTTGGCTGAATCAGATCAAAACGACAAGCCATCGGGTCAGACACTGTGGCAGAGGCCTTGAGCGGTACTCATGCCCTGCGGCCCGATCAATTAGAAGATCTATTGGATGGAGGATAACCAAATGACCATGTTCAAGACTCTGGCAACCGCTACGTTGCTGGCTTCAGCGATCTCTACCAATCCTGTTGCTGCAAGCGAAGACAAGTATCCGGCTTACAACTTCCAGCCGTCCGTGATTTTTTCTAATGCGGAATTGATTGAAAAGACGCATGGGGCTATGGCAACGACCCCGAGTGCGGGCGGTGTTGTAGCGACCGCATCGGCGCCTGCTGCGCTTGCAGCCGTGGCCCATGAAGCGGATCCGAAGTATCCTGCGGCCTACTTCAATCCCACGATTCTCGTTCCCGCAAAGTAAGACAGTCGCGGTCGCCGCTCGGCGACCCTCGTCTTCGGGATAAAAAAGCGGACGGTCTTAACCGCCCGCTTTTTTTACGGTCCAACCGAGCTTTGTCAGCTCACTGAAGAGCAAATCCCGGTGGTCACCTTGAATCTCGATCTGGCCGTCCTTGACGGTGCCGCCTGTCCCGCAGCGGGTTTTTAATTGCTTTCCGAGCGCTTGAAGCGCCGTGTCCTCTAGAGGGACGCCGGTGATTACGGTCACCCCCTTGCCGTTTCGACCTTTGGTTTCCCGGCGTATGCGGACGATGCCATCCCCTGCCGGACGCTGTGCGGCCTGCTTTCGACAGGTGCAGGCATCGACCGGTTTTCCACAACCGGGGCAGACCCGGCCGATCCCTGTGGTGTAGACCACGCGGTTTTGATTTTTCAGCGACATAGGTAATTTCTGCAGGAAAGGCTTAGCGGTGGGGTTGAATCGCCCGAATGCCATTAAAAATGGCTCGGGCTAAGCGTTCTTGCTGTTTGGGGTCTGACAGGCGACTTTCTTCGTCCTGACTTGAAATGAATCCGGTTTCGATCAGAAGGGAAGGGACATCCAGTGATTTGAGTACCTTGAAGCCTGCTTTTTGAACCGAGGGGTTGTGAATCTTAAAGTCGTGGGCCAATGACAGCATGATCGATCGGGCGGCCTTTTCGCTCGCCTCGCGGTTTGCATTTTTAGAGAGATCCACCAAGACGGATGCCACCATGGCGTCTTCGGCACCGAGATCGACGCCGCCGACTTCCCCCGCATTTTCTCGATCCGCCAGCGTTCGGGCGGCTTCACTGGATGCCCCGTTTTCTGAGAGGACAAAGACGGTGGAGCCTTTCACAGCGCCGTCTTCATAGGCATCAGCATGGAGCGAGATGAAAAGGTCCGCTCGCGCTTCTTGAGCAATGTCCGCCCGGCGCCTGAGGTCTACAAAATGATCATCGCCGCGCACCATGACGGCTTTCATGCCGGGTTCTACCCGAATGAAGTCTTTGAGCCGTCGGGCAATGGCGAGCACGATGTCCTTTTCCTGAATCCCTGAAGGCCCGATAGCCCCGCTGTCCTTGCCACCATGGCCAGCATCAATCACGACCACAAATGGTTTTGTGTGCACTTGTGCTGGGGTAGCCGCAAGATCCAGCGAGACGAGGCTCAGCGCACTGATAATCAAAAGTCGAGCGATCATTTTTTTTGAGGCAGAGGGTCGGACATTTCGGGGGTCACAATCTTCGCAATACGCGATGCGCCATCATAAATCAGGGTGATTTCGAAATCCGCTGCCGGAAGAAAACCTAGACCCCGTTCAGGCCATTCAAGAAAGGCAATCGAATCTTTGGAAAAGTAATCGCGGATCCCCATCCATTCGAGCTCTTCGGGATCGCTGAGGCGGTAAAGGTCGAAGTGAAAGATTCGCTGCTCCCCCAGAACGTATTCTTCGACGAGCGTGAAGGTGGGGCTCTTCACCGGTCCCGAGTGTCCAAGGGCCTCAAGGTAACCCCGAACCAGCGTGGTTTTTCCGGCACCCAAGTTGCCATGAAGAAAAATGACGCTTCCCGGTCTGGTGTGCTCGGCAAGCCATGCCCCCAACCCAAGGGTTGCGGCTTCATCGATAAGGGAAAACTCACCGGTTAGCTGAGGCGTATCGGCCATCGCGGTGACTTGAGTTGGGCGGGTGAATGGAGGAGCTGGCGAATGGCTGGCGGTAAATCCAAGGCGAGTAGTCCGCGCTCGCCGCATTCTTCGGCCAGTAAATCGCCGGCGCCAGCGTGGAGGATAGCGCCCAGTGTGGCCGCGTCAAAGGCGGACAGCCCCTGAGCCATCAGGGCAGCAATGACACCCGTCAGAACGTCCCCCATGCCACCTGAAGCCATGCCGGGGTTTCCCAGTGGAACAACGCGTGGCAATCTTCCAACTTCCGCGACGAGGGTGCCGGCGCCTTTGAGCACGATGCTCGCACCAAATTGCTCGGCTAAACTCAACGCCGCTGCGAATCGATCTGCCTGTATCGCCTGTGAGGTGCTTCCTAGAAGTCGTGCCGCCTCACCCGGATGGGGTGTCAGGACCCAAGGGGCCGCCCGATGAAGGGGGCCGCTGAGGAGATTGAGGGCATCGGCATCCACAACGAGCGGCAGGGGGCAGTCGATCACCTGATCAAGGAGGCTCTTTCCCCAGGGGGTTTGTCCCAGCCCCGGCCCAATCGCGATGACCGTGGCTTTCTTGATCAGTGCCTCCAGATCCTTCCCATTCCGAATGCCATGAACCATCAGTTCAGGACGGCCTTGATTGAGGCAAGGGGCATGATCGGGATGCGTTCCAATGCTGACCAGGCCTGAGCCGCATCTCAGCGCGGCCTCCCCTGCAAGACGGGCAGCGCCGCTGTAGCCTTGATCTCCACCGACGATCAAAACATGTCCAAATGTGCCTTTATGACTCTCCCGCGGCCTGGGTTTGGGCGCAGATTGAATCCATCCGATGAGCTCAGCGAAGGGTTTCTGACCTCTCAAAACCTCAGGATCCACGCCGATATGGGAAACATGAATCTTGCCCGCACAGCTTGGGCCCATGCCGGTAAAAAGCCCAGGTTTGGGTTGAACGAAGGTGATGGTGAGATCGGCCCGGATCGCGGTGCCGAGAATGCAGCCCCGATCGGCATGAAGTCCCGAGGGAACATCTAACGCGATCAGCGAGCGGCGGTTTTGGGCATGGCCGAAGCCGCGCTCGCGATACCGATTGGCGGCTTCGATAATCAGCGCATCCTGCCCTTCGATGACCCGATCGAGACCGGTTCCAAACAACCCATCGACAAGAATCTCAACGGCTTCAAAATCTTCCGGGATGAAGTCGAGAATGGGGCCCCCAGCCGCCAGATAACGTGCTTTGGCGATGGCGGCATCCCCCTGAGGTGCATGCCGAGGGTCGGAAGGGTAAAGTCTGACATCCCATCCGGCTTCGAGGGCCAGCCGGGCGACGACATAGGCGTCCCCCCCATTGTTGCCGCGCCCCGCCATGGCAGACAGGGTGCGCGCCTGAGGCCGCAGTTGTTTGATGCATGCGAAGGCTGCAGCGCCCGCACGCTCCATCAATTCGATACCATGGCCATCGAGTCGTTGAATAGCCTCGGCATCCATGGCTCGAACGGCCTTCGAAGCATAGAGTGGCAAGCGGGGCGTCGACGGAAAATCCATGGAGAGACGTCTATGATGGGTCAAAGGACAACATTCTACGATGGCTTGCTTTTTTCTTTTTGAAGATCATGGCACTTGAGCAAATCCAGAGCGAGATTCAGACCTGGGCCACTGAGCTGGGCTTCGACGGGTTGGGGGTCGCGCGCATCGAAACGCAGAATGCGCTGAAGTTTCTGGATGCGTGGTTGGCTCAGGGGCGTCATGGCGAAATGACTTATATGGCCCGTCACCGAGAGTTAAGGGCCAATCCCTCACAATGGATTCCGGGCGCGCTATCGGTGATCTCCGTGCGGATGGACTATCTCCCGATGTCGCTAGAGGACGCGATGGATCGTCTTGGCGAGGGGGAACGGCCCGCGATTTCGGTCTATGCCTTGGGTCGGGATTACCACAAATTGATGCGGCATCGGCTTCAAAAACTCGCAACCCGAATGGAGGCCGTGATTGGCCCTTTTGGATACCGCGTTTTTTCCGATAGTGCCCCTCTGTTTGAAAAGTCCTTTGCCGAAGATGCGGGCCTTGGGTGGATTGGCAAGCACACGAATCTGATTGACCGAAAGCGCGGCAGTTTTTTCTTTTTGGGGGAAATCGTGACCGATCTACCGCTCAAGGAAGATGCCCCGGTTTCCGCGCATTGCGGGAGTTGTAGTGCCTGCATCAGCGCTTGTCCCACCGCAGCAATCGTGGCGCCCTACCAGTTGGACGCACGACGCTGTATTTCCTATCTGACCATAGAGTTGAAGGGAACGATCCCAATCGAGTTTCGCAAGCCGATGGGCAACCGAATTTATGGCTGCGATGACTGCCAACTGGTGTGCCCCTGGAATCGGTACGCTCAAATCACCCGTGAGACAGATTTTCTTCCGCGTCAGGCGCTCGACGGTGTGTCACTGGTGGAACTCTTTCGTTGGTCAGAGGAGGCGTTCAATCGGAAACTGGAAGGCTCCGCCATTCGGCGAATTGGCTATGAGTCTTGGCTCAGGAACCTTGCCATTGGTTTGGGGAATGCGCCACCTAGCGCTGAGATCCATGCGGCATTGAGATCAAGATCGGATGACCCTTCGATCGTGGTTCGGGAGCATGTCGCCTGGGCTTTGGCTGAGCAGGTCCGGAGTGCAAAAGAATTAGGAAATGCTGATGAATAAAAGCGTACAATTACTATGGGATTAGTCCCCGGGTCGGGTGAAAATACGCCCGCCCTTTGAGACCAGAAAAACGACAAGATTCGGAGCCTCGCCATGAACCACTCATTTCCTTCTTCCCGTCGGCGTTTCATGCAATTAACTGGCCTGAGTGTGGCCGGAGCGGCAACGCTACCCTCCTGGTTGGACGCCATGGAGATGAAGGGGCCCAGAGGTCGCGGAGCAGTTCAGGCGGATCCCTCGTTCAAGGCCGATGTCGAGCTGGATCTTGCGGCAAAATCCAACCAAATCCAGATCCTTCCGGGGAAAACGACGGGGGTCTTCAGCTATTCGGCTAAATTGATCTCTGGACCCAAGGAAACGCTGATTGAAATTCCGGGATCCTATTTGGGCCCTTTGCTCCAGTTTCGAACCGGCCAGAAAGTCCGGATTCATTTCAAGAATGAACTACCCGAAGAATCGATTGTGCATTGGCATGGGCTTCATGTGCCCGCGGAACAGGATGGCCATCCTTCGGATTCGATTGCACCGGGTCAAGTGCGAGTCTATGAGTTTGAAGTCAAGAACCGGGCGGGACTCCACATTTACCACCCGCACTCCCATGAGAAAACAGCCAGCCAGGTTTACTACGGCCTTGCGGGCGGCATCCTGATTCGGGATGCTGAAGAGGAGAAGCTTGGGCTTCCCTCGGGGGAGTATGAAATCCCTCTGGTGATTCAAGATCGGCAATTTGATGAAAACAATCAGCTGGTTTATGGCCGAACCATGCATGATCGTACCTTGGGATTCGCGGGCAATCGGGTGCTGGTGAACGGTAAAGCGGATCCGGTCTTTGAGGTCGCGACTCGCGCCTATCGCTTGAGGGTCATGAACGGATCCAATTCCCGAATCTATAAATTGGGCTGGTCTGACGGAACGGCCATTTCTGTTTTGGGCGTGGATGGAGGCTTGCTTGAGAGCCCTGAAATTCGCCCCTATGTCATGCTGGCGCCGGGTGAGCGCCTCGATCTTTGGATGGACTTCAGTGGCAGGGGTCTTGGCACTGAGTTGGTCCTGAAAAGCCTGGCGTTCAAGGGTGCCCTTCCCAAAATGCATGAGGCCATGATGGCGAAAATGAGCGGTATGGATCATGGCGGCGGACAGGGCGAGGGCATGATGGGCAAGATGATGGGTCATCATGCGCTTCCCATTGGCTCTGAATATCCGATTGCTAAATTCCGGATGGTTCGAGCGGTCACTGAAACATCCCGCATGCCGACGCAATTAAGTCGTTACCGGACCTATCGCCTGGGTGATACGGTGAATGCCGATCATCCGATCCCGATTGGGATCTCGGAAGGCCCCGGCTCCATGCTGCTGAATGGGCGCCCTTACGCATACGACGATATCCAGCCCTCTGAACGCGTTCCTGTGAATACCCTTCAGCTCGTTGAAATCTCCCACGCGCATGGGGGGCATGGCGGTGGCGCTGCCGAGAAAACCGAAGGCGAAGCGAAGGAAACGCATAGCATGGGGGCTGGCAGTGAGTCTGGCATGGATCATGGCGGCTCATCCGGTGGCGGGATGAAGGGCATGCAGCATGGCGGTGGCATGATGGGCAATATGGCCGGCATGCAGCACGGTGGGGCCAAAGCAAAGGATGACGCCATGGACGGCATGAATCACGGCGGTTCATCCGGAATGGAAATCAAGGGCATGCAGCAGGGCGGCGGCATGATGGGCAACATGCCCGGAATGCAGCACGGCGAAACCAATGACAGGCAGCCCTCCATGGCGGGTATGGATCATGGTGGCGGCGGTATGATGGGCGGAATGGGCGGTGGCATGGGCATGATGATGTCGATGGCCCACCCTATCCATCTGCATGGACAGCAGTTTCAGGTCCTGTCTCGCTCCCTGAATGGCGAGGATTCTGCTGACTATGACACGGTCAAAGACGGTCTCATCAGCAGTGGTCTCAAGGACACGGTGCTTTTAATGCCAGGCGAGAAAATTCGTCTGATCAAGCCGTTCGAGGACTTTAAGGGGCGTTTCATGTATCACTGCCATAACCTCGAGCACGAGGATCTGGGCATGATGCGAGAATTCGAGATCTACTGAGGGTTTTAAAACGCCCCAATCGCTGACGAGGGTTGCCTTGTTCAAGGCACCCTGTCAGTGTTTTTGTTTTAGTTGAGCCCCGGAGCTGAGCCGGGGGGGGTGGGCAGTCAGCGAATGACCGTTCTAGCCGTGGTGGTGGAATGTCCGCTTCATCAGCTGAACTCTTCCCAAAGCCCGGTTGATTCGAAGCGTGAGATCGCTAAGCCAAGTTTCGGCGACGGCGTCAATCTTCGTTGCGGATTCATTGAGGTTTTCACTGCCAGTGATTCGGATCGTGTAGCTGGCGGCGTTATAGTCGATGGTCACGCGGAGGATTTCCTTCCCATCGACATAGCTGGCGGTAATGCTCTTGCCATCGGCGGTATCAAAGACCCAGCGGTCCTCATCATCGGCCTCATCCAGTCGACTCACGTGTCGATCCCCGGCATTTCGAAGGGTCGCACTCACATACTCGGCCCACGTGGCCACTTTCTCGTTATCCGGCGCGGATAGCCCCGTGGCCAGGAGAATTGCAAGCTCAACGTCTCCTCGGTCGAGGCCGGACGGGACATTGGCCTGGAGGGTTTGCTTGGGCTGGGTAATGCAACCGGTTAGGGAAAGCATCAAAACGCCGATGATCAGTGAAATTCGCATCCTAACCTCATGCTGTGAGTGAGAAACAAGGGCCATTGAACCTTGGCAGAAGTCATTTCTGCAAGTGTTATCGCCGTCTATGGGGTGCTCGACGGGGAAGGGGGCTGTCCTGGGTGATAAAAGCCATAGCCCCGGTCATTGTCAAAATCCGTGTTGTGGTAGCTCGAGGTCATGTGGGGATCGTTATCCATGATTTTGGCTCCCGGGCGGTTCTGGTCGTGTCCCCAGTTATCGCCGGTTCCTTCCCCCCAACCGCCTAGGTTGGTTCCCATTTCCATGCCCCCGGTGCCATAGGCCGTTCCGAGATAGCCAGCACCCATGGAGCCTGGGCCTGTGCCGTAGCCCCCCATACCCATGCCCATGCCCATCGGGCCCATGCCATAGAACCCGCCAGCGCCCAGGGTGCCGAACCCTGAAGGGCTGGCATAACCCCCGCATCCTCCGAGGGCAGCCAAGGTTATAGACAGCATGAGGGCTCTAAAAAATTGCACAGGGCGGCCCGTCAGGATGCTCAATGGGACGTCGAGGGCGAATTGACTGCTGGGGCGGCACCATGATCACCCATGGCATAGAGGTCGTAGGGTAAGGCTAGGGTATCTGTGACCAATGAGAAGGGCACATCAGCCAGAAGAACGGGACCAACCAGGGCGGACGTCCAAAGCGGTTGCACTTGGCCGCTCAGTGTTCCGATCATATCGCTGCCATCCTGCTGGATCCCCGGGAAAACGGTCCATTTCTCTGGAGGCATGTCTGATCGGCTTCGAATGCTACTGCATCCGGACAGGGCGATCGCAAGAAGGATCAACAACGGGATGGCGGTTTTTGGGGTATACATACATTTCTCCCAACGAAGACTGATAACTCGGGTGGTAAGGGTGGCAGGTCAGACTGCTTTGCGTGGGATGGATTTTTACCGTGATTTACGGCTTTTT
>JBEBBO010000178.1:0-5695 GCA_041158345.1 Pseudomonadota bacterium
TGAAATCAATCGGGGTATCCGCGCGTTCGACGGAGCCGGCCTTCTTGGCTTCATAGGAGGCTTTGATGTGTTCGAGCGATCGGTTATAGACAAACCGGCAGGCGCCCTCCGTTCGGGCAAATAGCCGTCTCTGATCCTGGGTCGGGTAGGCTCAGATTTTGAAGGCACGATGGAATGTGTTCACAGGCGCTAATTTAGCGTCTGCAATTACACTCCGTCAATCACTCAACCGCCTTAAATTACGTGCCTTTTCTTCGGAATGGTGAGCAATACATCCCACACGTCATCCCCATCCCAACCAGAGGTTGGGCGCTCACACGAGAGAATACATTGCGGATGAAACGGCGCGGATCAATACCGAAAATGCCCTCGAACGCCCTGCGACGCACTGGCTCTTCGTCTCGGGGGTCGTCGTGCTTCCGTGCACTCCTTCAGTGTTCGATTCTCTCCAGAAGCGGACGTGTTTCTTAATTGCTGGGTTCAAGACCGATCAACCATTCGCCTAGCCAACAATACACCCCAAGAAAAAGAGCGCATTTGGAATCAGTGCATCCCGAGGTCTTTCATCGAGTTTTTCGGGATTTAGCGTGCCGCAAACCGACGATGCCTTCTGATGCAGCCATTGCCCATGGACACGCCGAAAAATGAGTGACGTTCCGACGCCCTGTGGCCCATCCACAGAAGCGTGAGGATCAATCAGTTCGCCCCCTAATACGGCCCAACCTTGATCACAATTCACCGTTCTTGGCTCGAACCGCATATGGATCGACCTTGTATAGGCCTGAACTGCTTTTTGTAATTCGTGCGTTCGACAGCTTGGATGCTTAGCACTTTCGGATGCATGGGCTTCAGCCCCTTGCAATAACTGAAGCGGCAGGAAGATCAAGCCAAGACTGATGATGATGCTGCACATGTGCCGCGTCGAACGCTGATCTGTCATAGGGCTGACTCCTTTGCGATCCGGATTTACAAATTGAAAGCCTGCTCCTGAATTTTCAAAGACGCAAGAATCCAGGCTTCAGGTACCCAAGCGGCATACCCCCTCCTCAATGAGTTCGAAATATCGAGAGACCACAAGAGAACGAGCCAGCGGGGCTCTTCCAGAATCTTTGACTCATCAGACAGACGGTCCTTACTGTTAACATCGCATCCTCCGAGGCGCTTCGCCCCCTATGAACTGAACATGAGAAAACCATGCAAGCCTTATTGATCGGAGCCTCTCTCTGCATTACTGCGTTGATCTTGTCGGCTTGGCTGATGACCTTTGCTCGATGGTTTCCGATCAAAGGTATCGACGGCGACTTCCTCATTGACTACAAGACGATGATTCGAGCGCACGTAGACTATGCGCTGATGGCCCTCTTTAACCTGGCCTTTTATGCGGTGGGAACAACGATCGAGTTACCCGCCTTCGCCTGTTGGTGCGTCGCGATTGGCGGGTTTGCCAATCCGACCATTTTCACTATTGCGGCCTTTGACCCGAACTTCTGGGACAAAAAACGCTGGCGCATTTTTTCAGCGACGAGTTTCGTCATCACGACCATCGGATTCATGTCGATTACCTGGATCTTCGTGAACCGGGCCATCGGCTGATAAAACTTACGGTAAACCACAACCGCGCTGAATTGAGGAACGAATAGTGAGTAACGAGAACCGCAGTGTCCTGACCGGATACGAGATCCATCACAACCTGGATGGGATGACATTTGATGAGGTCTGGGATGACCTCATCGACAAGAAGGCAGAAGGCATCACCTGTCACGATGTGTTGCACTTTGATCTTGCGCCCAAGGATTTGGCCAAGTTACTGCGCAAGGGCGAACTTCGAGAAGTGCTGGAAGAGATGCGATCTGCCGGCGCAAACTTTGTCTTCGTCAGTCCAGTGAATGAAAACCCGGTTGATGGTCTTTCCTTATAAGCTTTGGGGCAGGATACGCGCTTTGAGTGACTGAATCTGAGGCAGCACCTGATCCCAAACTCCCTCGATCAATGCCTTCACATTCAGAAGATTGAGTTCTGGATGCGTTTTCAGAAGGATCTTGGTTCCGGCAATCAGGAGGAATCCTGAAAAGATTTTCTTGAGCGTACCCACCGGGATGGTGTGCGCGAGCTTCGCTCCAAGGGGAGCGAACATCAGGCTGGTGGGAACGATCCCAAGGACCGCCGGCCAATAAATGTAGCCCGAACTGAGGGGGATCGAGGACCCCCATCCAGACCACGCGTAACCCACCGTCCCCGCCAGCGCAATAAATAACCCCCCTGCAGAAGACGTCGCAATGGCATTTCGAAGTGGCGTGTTACACCACACCAAAAAGGGCACCGTCAGGGTACCGCCACCGATACCGACCAAGGCCGACAGGACACCGATGACCAGCCCTGAAAAGACGACGCCAATCCAACCGGGGATTTTTCGTTGCGGGGCTGGCTGCGCGCCGAATGCCATCTGAATCGAAATTAGGATCAGGAAGATGGCAAAAAAGGTCGCAAGAAATCCTGTACTCAGTCGGGCCGCAACAAAACTGCCCAGAAAAGTCCCCGCAATGACCCCAGGACTCATCTGAAGGACGATAGGCCAACGGATCGCGCCCCTCTTCTGATGCGCCCGGATCGAACTAACCGAGGTAAAGCAGATGGTCGCAAGGGAAGTTCCGAGGGCAAACTGCATCAGCTGATCCTGGGGGATCCACTCCTCCGACCCAAAAATCCAGATCAGGATGGGAACGATGACGACCCCGCCGCCGACACCAAGAAGCCCCGCAAGAACCCCTGCAACGGCGCCAAGACTTAGGAGGGCTGGAATGACCTCCTGCAGGGTGGTGGCCTCAGGAAACAAGGTCACCCGCCTCATCCTCAAGATTGTTCTGCATCAGATTAACGAGCGTCTGGGTATCCAGACGCCCTGAAGCGTCGCCACCTTCAAGAAGGCTCTCCGCAAGATCTCGCTTTGTCTTGTGAAGCGCCATGATCTGTTCTTCGATGGTTCCCTGCGTCACCAATCGATAGACCGTGACCGGTCGATCCTGACCCATGCGATGTGCACGCGAGGATGCCTGATCTTCGACCGCGGGGTTCCACCAGGGATCCAGATGAATCACATAATCGGCCGCGGTCAGGTTTAACCCCGCCCCGCCGGCTTTAAGACTGATAAGGAAGACTTCACCTTCGCCCGCCTGAAAGGCTTCAACGGCGCGTTTACGCAGGGGGGCTGGCGTTTGACCGTCCAGATACTGATAGGCAATGCCCTTGCGCTCAAGTTCGGCTCGAACCAGTGAAAGATGATCAACGAACTGGCTGAACACCAAAGCCTTGTGACGGTTTTCGATCAGTTCCTCAAGCACCGTTCCGAGGAGTTCCATCTTGCTGCTGGAAAGCCCCAGATCCGGGGCCACGAGGTTCGGGTTGCAACACGCTCGGCGTAACTTCGTGATCGCAGCGAGCACCTTGAAGCGCTGGTTTTCGCCATCCGGCACCGGGGCATCCAACTCATTCAATACGTTGCGCCTGAGAGCTTCGTAAAACGCGGCTTCACGCGGCCCCAAAACCACCTTGAGTTCAATCTCCGTGCGCTCAGGGAGTTCTTCGAGCACCTGGGTTTTGGTGCGACGCAGAATATAGGGCTGGATCAGTTGCTTGAGCCGATGACGCGCATCTCTGGACGCATTCCTTTCGATGGGATGGGCAAACCGCTGATTGAAGCTCTCCTCAGAGCCCAAGAGCCCCGGATTAATAAAGCGAAACAGGTTCCAAAGCTCTCCGAGATGGTTTTCAAGCGGGGTTCCGGTCAGGATCAGCCGGAACTCGCCCTGGAGGGTCATCACCGACTGCGATCGACGGGTCCCTGCGTTCTTGATGGCTTGTGCCTCATCCAGCACCAGGGTTTTAAACGACGTACCCGAAAGCAATGCCGCGACACTCTCTTGTTGCATGAGACCATAACTGACGATCAGGACATCAAATGGCCCCAGCGCATCGACCACCGCTTTCCGATCCCCGACGAACGTCCGAGGTCTCAAGGTCGGTGCAAAGCGTTGGATTTCTGCCTCCCAGTTAAACAGCACAGACGTCGGCGCGACCACCAAAGTCGGCCCCTGGGGCGCTCGGTCCAGGATCAGGGCAATGGCCTGAAGGGTCTTCCCAAGGCCCATGTCATCGGCAAGACAGGCACCCACGCCCAGGGATGCCAGGCGCGTCAACCAACGAAACCCTTCCCGCTGGTAATCCCGCAGCGTGGCCTGCAAGGTGGTCGGTGGATCGGGCTGCAGATTCTCGACGGCGGTCCATGCCTTGATCCGATCCCTGAAGGCCGAATCAGTTTCAAGGCTCGCGAATTCAGGCGCCATGCGCTCAAGCAGCGGGATAGCCAGTGGGTGCATGCGATGTCCCTTGCCCTGTTTTTCGCTGTAGGTTCGAAGATCCTCGATCCGCTTTCGAAACGCATCGGTCAGCGCCAGAATACGATCGCCCTCAAGGCGGACAAACCGGCTTTGGCTGTTGCGGGTCAACTCAAGCAGGGTCTGCATGAGGACTACTTCCCCGTTTTCGAGCTCCAATTCGCCGGCCAACTGAAACCAATCCCGCTGTTGCGAGACACGAACCTTGAACTGCTGGCTACGCCCCTCACCCACCATGCGGAGGGCCTGGCCCTCGGGCCATTCGATGTCGAGGAGATCCTGAGGGATCGACTGCAGTTCGAGCAAGAGTTCAAGCGAGGCTTCCGAGTCATCCACCCACCAGCGCCAGGGTTCTTGCTCGACACCGGCCTGATCCAACGTTGGACAGCGGACCATGATGGCCTCTGCCTGCCTGCGTTCCTCCCCATGATCCCGCTGGGTGCGAAGCCGCTTCCCATCGACTTCCATCATCAGGATCTTGGGCCCCTCGCCAGGCTTGAAGAACACCCCCTCGGCCCCAAACGGACGAACGAGGAAATGGACCCCAAGCCCCTCGCCCTCCGGCAAAAGCTGCACATGGGGTTTTGCAGTGGCCACAACGGATTCGCCGCCCTCCAGTGCCGTCTCCCCAAGCTCTGAATGCACACTGACCAAAGATGAAATGGACTTGAGGCGGGCGATCAATTGTTCATGGGCCTCTTCGGGTGCTTCAAACCCGGACCCCATCACCTCTTGAAGCCGGTGATGATCCTCCGTGAAGGGCGTAATTTCGAGATGCTCGCGCCCTTGCGGCGTGAAAACCAGGGGTTCCTTATAACGGCCCACCGGCCAGAGGCTGATTTTCACCCGCCCGGCTTCAGCCCGTTGAATCCGAATTTCCGGCATTGAGAAGGTTAACGTCAACCCCCGCTCCCCCGACTCGTCCAAAAGCGCAGGATGGCCTTCAAGGGCACGCCATCCCGCCTCCTGAAGGCGGTATCCATACCAGTACTCATCCGTCGCGATATGCGAGATGACACGGCGATCCTGTTCGCTCAAATAATCCCGTCGACTGGCCGTTTCCTTGAGCGTTTTAAGCCCGACCGCCTTGCCTTTGCTCCACCCCCGAGCCGTCTTTTTCTGCTCCCGAGCTTCCACCGTAAAGCCGCTGTATTCGCGTTCTACCCGCCAGGCAAGCCGCAGTGCACCAGTTTCAGCCGATTCCGTCGAGGTCTTGCCACCGGCCGGACTTTTTGAGAACCGCGTCTCGATGGCACGAAGGGTTCGCTCCCAGGGCGCCTCACTCTGAATTCGGTCGGCGAGTA
>JBEBBO010000179.1:0-21902 GCA_041158345.1 Pseudomonadota bacterium
CAGGGAACCCAGAAGATTTCCGAGAGCATGTTGTCCCGCGAGAGCAACCGCAAGTCCACCGACGCCCAAGCCCGCAAGAATCGAATACGATGGAAGGCCAATACGGTTGGCGCCCTCAATCAAGATACCGACCGCGAATCCCATCGAGATCAAACGGGCCGTCAAGCGCACCAGCTGGCTATCGGTACTATCGGTCTGGATGCGTTCAAGCCCGATAATCCATTCAGCAATCATTTCGCCGACGCCCCAAATCACCCAGGTTAACGCCAGATAAAAAAGCGCCCAAAGGGTCAGCGTGATTCGTCCAAATAGGTATGGCGTTACCCTAAGCACCTCACCCAACACAAAGCAGATGGCGGGGACCAGAAAGACGAAAATCAGCCCAGGCAAGATACGCCATGCGACGGCAACCACACCGTGGGCGGTTTTCCGATTTCGGGAGAACTGAGTGATCTTCCACAAGAACCAGCTCAGCGCGGCAAACAAGGCGATCAGGGACGCCCAGCGCCAAATCGGCTCACCAAAGACCGTCTCCGTCAGTTGCGGGGGAATATTGAGAATCCAGCGTGGGGGGACAACGTAGGCGAGATAGGTCGCCAGCCCGTATGGCAGATTAAAAATCTTGTCAAACAGGAACTCCGGTGATCCCTCGGGATAATGGACCCGCTTGATGCGGTCAAAAAAGAGGGGGATCTGTGCGACTGTTTCCTTGGTAAAAAGGTATTGCCCTGCCCTCGGGCCAGATTCAATGAGACCAATTCGGATTTCAGTGCCGGGCAAGGTCCATTTCTTGAAGGGCTGAGCCTGCATCAGGGTCGCATCAGGGACTTCAACCAGTTGTGGCATCGGGATATGCCTGAAAACTTCCATGAGTTGAAGCGTCACTCGCCAGGCACTCTGCTCAGCAATCGCTTCGGGGATATCACTCAGATCCAGAAACTTGGCAGACATGGCGCGATCCCTCTCGATCAACGCAGTCACTTCCTTGATGTTGTATTTCTCCGGAAACAAACGATTTGACCGAAGGTAGGTGACAACCAGGCTATTCGGCCCCATGGTGGCGTCAAAACGCTCATTCATCACAGCGATGAAGCCGCTGAGTGTAGCCCTCGGGCTTGAAGTATCTGCCGTTTCAAGAATGGAGTCCGAGCGAACCTCAGCCAGAACAACCGAGGTATGGCACTGGAGGATGATCCCTAGAGAAACCCCAAGGATCCCCCGAATCAAGGGGAACAATCGAAACCAGAGGCGCAGGAGAGAACACATAAGATCAGAAATGGTGAATGGGAAGTGAGCGCAATTCGGACGCGCACAGTAGCAGCCTGCGCAAGGGCAAGCGGCCTACCTGCCGAAGATCAGTTCCGCCGAACCACGGCCTCGCCGTTCAGAATCCCACTTTTAGCGCCAAGATCCAAGAGGTCCAGCAAGATCTCATTTTTACGCTCGGCCACCCGATCACCAAAGGGCCCTGAGAGAATGAATTCCAATTGGACTTCGACGCCATCTTGCGTAAGACCCGAAACCCCGACGTTGACCGATGGGGCTTTGACGTTCGCGCTTGAAGTTAGATGATCGCGCGCTTGCGCCACGAAAGCACGGATGCTCTCTACCGGGGTGATATTAGGAACCCGCAGCGTCGCCGAAATATGATTTTGGGGCCGCGTGTTATCGGCCTGAATCGGGCCGCTGATGACCTTGTCATTCGGAATGGAGATGACCGTTCCCCCATCTGCCTGAATCTGCGTGCTTCGAAAGCCGACGGATTTTACGGTTCCTGCTTGCCCTCCGACATTGACCCGGCTTCCTATGACGAAAGGCTTCTCGAACATGATGATGAGAGAGGCCAAAAGATTTGCGAGGGTATGCTGGGCTGCCAGTGCAACGGCCAAGCCGCCCACACCGATACTGGCAATAATGGAATAGGCGGGAAGGCCGAGGCTCTGCCCACCGATCACCAGCGTGGCGACGACCATACAAAACGTGATCAGCCGCATCAGGAAGCGCGTCAACTGACTATTGATACTGCCTTTGATCATGTGCTCCGAGGCAATGATGGCCTCTGCCAGAACATCGCCAAGGTTCCAAAAGAGCCATGAAAGCGCAACAAAAAAGATGGCCCAAATCGTCGGTATGAGCGTCAGGAAGACTGCGTCAGATACCCGCAGCACATCACCCAAGACCCGGGCAGAAAAAGCACTCAGAATTACGACCGTGAACGGGCGCAATAGGGTCAGGTAGCCCAGCGGGTCCTCCCTTTCTCGTTGTAAACGGGCCGTCCACCGCAAAAGCGATTTTGCGATCAACCCAACCACTCCGGCCACAAGCAGCATGCCAAACCAGCGCCATAGGGGCTGATGAAGGAAAAGGATGTTGGATGATGCGATGGTGACATCGTTCAGAATCCAACGGGATGGAATGAATTTGGCCAAGGAGAACATCGGACCGATCGGGTATTGAATTTGACGCTCATACCAGTTCTCGGTGGTCCTGGTCACGTAAGGTAGAGACTTGGCAATCTCGTACATGCCAGAGAGACGTTCGATGGTGTCCGCCGAAAAGATGTAATCCCCCTTTCGAGGCCCCGATTCGATTTGCTGTATCGCAACTTCCGTTCGAGGAATTTGCCAACGGGTCTTCCCCAGTTCTTTCATCATTTTGGCATCGGGAATTTCCTGCTCCGGGGGAAGATCAACCCGATCCAGAACTTCCTTGAGCTGAATCATGACCCGCCGCTCAGACTCATCACGGGTGATGGCCGGCAAAATCGAAAGATCAATCGCGGGAGCGAGTTTAAAAGCCTCGTTCTTGATTTTGAAAATGGCTTCTCGCTCTTCTGCCGTCATGTAAAGTCGACCCGAGGCCCGATAGCCTTTAAGCAGCTCGGCACCGCGCGCATACGTATCGGTTGTAATGGCAAGGAAGCCCGTCAGCAGGCTTCTTGGACTCGAGGTATCTAGCGGGGCAAGTGCCGTTGTGGCCGCGATCCCGGGACTGGATAAAAAGGAAAGGAGCAGAATCAGAAACTTCACAGACAACCTCGGAACAAGAGACATTTCCGTCCTGCTGCCATCAGGCGAAGCGTTCAGTATGGTATTGACCCTTGAGCCTCTGAGCAGAACGATGTATCGGGGAGATTAGCACGACTTAACCCAAGGACAGATCCTTGGTCGATCTGCCATGGGACCGGGAGCGAAACGTTGCGCTGTTCATCTGCCCCGGGAGGGATTGGAGCAACTCACGGGCCCCCAGTCGATTACTGACATCGAATTCGAGGACTTTTTCCAATGCGGCTTTTGCGATCTCCAAATTGCCGATTTGACCATGGAGGTAGGCCTCCGTCTTGATCAGATGCAGATAAAAACGAAACAGCGTCATGGACTTCAGCACGGCATGGCCGACATGACTTGAATTGAGTTGGGCAGTGTCTCGGCTGATGCCTAACTCGGATGTCACAAGATCCAGCATGTTCTGGAGAACTGCCATCGCCTCGGGGTAATGCGCCTCGTTTCCCAACAACATGAGTCGATCATGAAGCCTTTCGAGTGCTTCAGTCCGGTCTTGCGCGAAAAATTCAACCGCCTCTTGCCCCGACGAATCGGCTTGCATGACCTCCAAAAAGCGCGCATGAGGCTTTCCGTCCAGACGAAGTTCCACAATGCTGCTAAAGGCCTGATCCAATTCTTGGAAGAGCATTTGCATAACTGAGATCCTCAGGCGAATAAGTTTGAGTTGAATGGGGGGGGTCAGCACCGAACAGACGGGGCTTTCACCTACGGAAACACCGACCCTGAATCCAACGCTGATGGTTTGCACCTCAATCCCGCGTCTGTTCCTTGGTCTTCACAGCGCATCCGGCACCTGATGGGATAGAACGTCATTCCTCAGGGGAAAAGCCCTCGCGGATGTTTTCTCTTCCGCTATTCCTTTGCATGGATAGTGCCATCCCAAACTTTTGTGGGGACTTTGCGAGATTTCAACGCGTAAATCTCTCTTGAGAGCTTCAAGGTGCGACGGGAGTCTCAGGGGGCGACCCTCCCCCCGGTGCGGGGGAAATCCACTAGAGCTCCATCCTTCGCCCAGGCATAAAGACGTCTGCCGCTGCAGCCGGGAAGCAGAAGAGAAAGACCCGATCAACGGGGGGAAGGTCCGTCGTGAGGGGCCGATTGGATTCCAGTTCGCACAAAATTAGTGCGTCAAGGTCTCACATCGGTCAAAAACCCATGACAGAAAAAAGGCCCTCCCAAAACGGGAAAGCCTTTTTCTTTAGCGACTCGGCTTAAAAAAACGAGGAATTTAGATCGCGGACTGGAGGTAATTCTGTAAGCCGACCTTTTCAATCAAGCCCAGCTGGGTCTCAAGCCAGTCCACATGCTCTTCTTCACTGTCGAGGATCTTCTGAAAGAGGTCTCGACTGACAAAATCACCGACTTTCTCCGCATCGACAATACCTTGTTTCAGGCACGGCAGAGCATCCAGTTCGAGCGCCAGATCCGCCTTAAGACATTCCTCTACATTTTCACCGATACGAATTCGTCCGATGTCCTGCAGATTTGGAAGGCCCTCAAGAAAAAGAATGCGCTCAATGACCATGTCAGCGTGCTTCATTTCATCAATGGACTCATGGTATTCCTTTTCATTGAGCTTCTGAAAACCCCAGTTCTTGAACATCCTTGCATGCAGGAAGTACTGGTTGATGGCCGTCAACTCATTCAAGAGCACCCGATTGAGATGCTTAATAATTTCTTTATCACCTTTCATGTCTTTCTCTTTTCTGGCCTATAGAACGTTGGTCGAGAGGATACGCTCCTATGCTCGAAGTTAAAATGGGCGGTTTCCCTCTCACCGCCGAGTCGCCACCAAGACAGATTCCGCCTCGAAGACCGCAATAGACACTCGAGCATCCTGACATTTTCGACCGGAAAAGTGAGCGTATTTCGGGGCTTATTTTGAGAGGGTGGTCGCTTTGATTTGGGCGTATAACGACTGGCCGGGACAAAGACCCAGATCTTTTGCAGACTTTCGCGTCACAGAGGAATAAAGGAAGGTCCCCTGTAGATCGAGACAGACCAGAATCTGGGGAGACTGACTCTGCTCCAGGACCGAAACCACCTTCACAGGCATCACATTGAGGATGCTGCACAAAGTCGGCCGCTCAATCGAAAGACTGACATCGCTGGGAAAAACTCGGCAGCGGACGGAACTGCCTTCAGGCAAGGCTAAAAGCGGCACCCACAGGCTTCCTCCCTGAAACGATATCTCACTAATCCCCTCTTCAGGCTGATGTGCCCGAATCAACCCTGCCACGACGGTTCCCCATTCCCCACAGAGTCCCGATTTCATCCCCATTGTTGGGAGCAACTCTTCGAGAGTTCCTGACTCGTCCACCCGACCTTCCGACATGAAAACAACGTAGTCTGCCAAACGCAGGAGCTCGTCGTGTGCATGCGTCACGTAAATGACGGGAATATCCAGCTCGCGATGGAGCTCTTCAAGGTAGGGCAAGAACTCGCGTTTGAGCGATTCGTCCAGTGAGGAGAGGGGTTCATCCATCAAAAGCAGTTTTGGCTTAGAAAGCAGCGCACGCGCAATCGCGACCCGTTGCCGCTCACCGCCCGACAGCGAATCAGGATGGCGGGCGTGCAGCCCGTCTAAGGCCAAAAGCCCTGAAATACGATCGAACAGTCGTGAATCCTGATGACCTCCCGCTCTTTTCATCCCGTAAATGAGATTTTCTCTGACTCGAAGGTGCGGAAATAACGCGGCATCCTGAAAGACAAAACCGACGGCGCGTTGCCATGCAGGCGTATTTTTTCTTCGCGAAGTATCCAGCCAAACCTGCCCATTGACCGAGACATAGCCCTGCATCCGAGCATCAAGACCTGCAACCCCTCGAAGGAGACTGGTTTTTCCACAGCCCGATGGGCCAAAGAGGATGCTAACCCCCTGACCTGGGAGTGAGAGATCCACTTGCAGTCGAAACGAACCCAGCGCACGACTGAGAGCGATTTTAATCCCCGACCTTTGCATCGTCAGGACGGCCCCCAGAGCCGCGTTCGGCCAGACTGGAGTGAGTACAGGGCCAAAAGAACAAGGAATGAAAAGAGCAACATGATTCCGGAAAGCCAGTGTGCATGCCCATACTCGAGCGCTTCGACATGGTCATAAATCTGCACTGAAACCAGGCGCGTCACGCCCGGAATATTGCCCCCGATCATGAGCACAATGCCGAACTCACCCACGGTATGAGCAAACCCAAGAACCGCTGCGGTCATCAACCCCGATTTCGAGAGGGGGAGCACGATCGTCAGAAAGCGATCCAGCGGACTGGCTCCAAGGGTCGATGCTGCCTCCAGCAAACGGGAAGGAATGCTCATGAAGGTCGACTGCAGCGGCTGAATGACGAAGGGCATGGAGTAAATGATCGATGTTACGACCAATCCATGGAAGGTGAACGGCAAATAGCCCAAACCGAGTCGATGAGTTAAATGACCGATCGGGCCTTGGGGCCCCATCGCCAGCAGCAAATAAAATCCCAGCACGGACGGAGGCAAAAAGAGAGGTAAAGCAATCAGCGCCTCAAGCCCCCCTTTCCATCGACAATGGGTTCTGGAAAGCCACCAGGCGATCGGTATGCCCAGCAGCATCAGGATGAATGTGACGGTACTCGCTAATTTGAGGGTCAGGACTAAGGCGGCGAGATCCTCCCGCGTCAGGACGCCCAATTCGTCCAGAAATTGCGTCATTTCGTGTGCCGGTAGCCCAATGATGCTATGACCTCCAATGCAAAAGGGCTCTTGAGATAGGTCAAGAGCGCCTTGGCGGCTGGGTTGCTTTCACCGGTTTTGAGGAGGACCACATCCTGACGAATTGGGCTGTACTCGCCTTCAGGAATAAACCATGCAGAACCCGATGTGAGCTGGCCATTTCGGAAGACCTGAGAGAGCGCAACAAACCCTAGTTGGGCATTTCCGGAAACCACGAACTGGTGTGCCTGTGAGATATTTTCACCCTGAACGAGCTTTGGTGCGAGTGTGCCCTCTAATCCGTATTTGCTCAAAATTTGCATGGCCGCGGCACCATAGGGTGCCGTTTTTGGATTCGCCAGACTGAGATGGTCGAAATTCCCGACCTTCAAAATGCGCCCTTCACGATCAACGTAGTTGGGTTTTGGGCTCCATAGCACTAATCGGCCGATGGCATAGGTGAAGCGTGAACCTCTGACGGTTAGTCCCTCCGCTTCCAGTTTCTCAGGCGTTCCGGTATCAGCAGAGAGAAAGACCTCAAAAGGTGCACCAGCCTTGATTTGCGCATAAAACTTGCCGGTCGCCCCGGACGTGATCACCAGCTGATGCCCGGTTTCTTGTTCAAAGCCCCTGGCTATTTCGCCTAGCGCTCCCGCAAAATTCGAGGCTACCGCCACATGAACGCTATTCGCTTCGGCCACGTCAACCAGTACGAAGATGCCGCAAAGGATCCATGTCATCAGACATTTCATGGTGATTTTCACGCTGAATCCGCACAAAAAACGAATTGACACCCCGCCACCTGGGGCAAGACAGAAAACTATTAAAGCATGGAGCATCATTTGCGGGGGGGATCTGCCTCAGAACAGACAGATCAAGGAAATTAGGTGCTGACCCACGAGATTCTCGAGGGGATGGGTTGGGACTCGAAAGAGGTGGGGGAGATCGAGTCCCGCCTTGAGGTAAGCGGGCCAGCCTCTATAACCTAGCATTTTGGTAGGGATTTGCAAGCGAAAGTCTTGCCCTAGATCACAAAATGTCACAGCCCTGTCAGAGTCCGTTCGTAGACTGGCTCATTAACTCGCTTTGACTTCCTCCATGTTCAAGACGGCCTGCCTTCTCCTGATTCTTCATGTGATCGACGCTTTCGGACCTGCGCAAGCCACGAGCATCTGGGGCGACGGTGGCTTCCATCGATTTAGCGCGTCACTCCCACATGCCGATCCCATCAAGATGGAACAGAGTCTGGGACGCGACTGGCGCCAGGTGATTAGCCGTTGTGGACTTGAACCCAGTCGAATTCAAAAGGCAGATTGGCCACATATTGACGCAGTCCTTCAGCACTCCGTTCAGGCTAAACTCGGCATCCTTGAACTTTTCACCTCACCTGAGTTGGCTGATCCAAAGGCACCCGCACTGATTCTTGATGAGGCGCTACTGCAACAGATTGACGCCAAATATGACCTTTCCAGCGTCTGGATGTTGACGGCTAAGACCCAGGGAAGCATCCCCGGAAAAATGAACATGCGCTTCATGATGGTCGGACAAGGCGTTCTGATCCTAGGATATCCCCATCCTGCCATTGTCGAAATCCAAGATGATGGAAAAGACTTCCAGTACGAGTACGAATCGGTAATTAGCGCAGAAATCATTCACACCGCCAAAACCAGAGGCCTTTTTAGTGTTCGGACCCTGCCTTCGCCGCATGAGGAATTCAATGACTTCAAGGGACCGATGGGGGTCAGCATTCGAAGCTATGAGGTCAAAGGCGATCAAATTCGGGTGGAATATCACCTCGTTGTAGATCAAGTAACGGAAGTTGCCAAAAAACCGATTAAGATTCGAGTGAAAGCCGGTGTGTCTTCGTTCTGACACCCGGTCAGGAGATGCCCCTTGCACGAAGTCAGTCTTGCGGAAGAAATTCTAGAGATTGTTGAATCCGCTTCCCGAAACACCCCATTTACCAGCGTCAAAACTCTGACCCTTGCGGTGGGCGATCTGGCCGGCGTGGAACCTCAAGCGCTCGAATTTGCTCTTGAACATATGTCGCAAGGAACCTTGCTCGACGGGGCCTTGATTCAAATGATCCCCATTCCTGGAAGTGGATTCTGCGAAACCTGTAACACGCGAGTGGCTCTCGATTTTGCCCTTTCGCCCTGTCCACGCTGTGGCCATCAACCCTTGGCCGACGTTGAAGGAACAGAACTTCGAATTCGGGATCTTGAGGTGAATTAGAATCCTCAAATCCCCAAAAGGAACTTCATATGTGTACGGTGTGTGGTTGCAGCAATCAGACAAGTGAAGCATCCAAGCTTCCCACGCTTCATTTTGGCAAGGGCCCTGCGGGCACGAGCCTTCCCGGCGTCAGCCAGACGAGGACCATAACGCTCGAAAGGAACATTCTGGACGCCAACAACCGAGTGGCAGATCAGAATCGGGCGCATTTCAAAAGCCATGGCATTCGGGCGGTGAATCTGCTTTCCAGTCCGGGGTCTGGAAAGACCACATTGTTGTGTCGGACCCTTGATGAACTTAAAAACACCCCCACCCAGGTCTCGGTGATTGAGGGCGATCAGCAAACGACGCTCGATGCCGAACGTATCCAGGCCACAGGGGCACCGGTGGTTCAGGTCAACACGGGCAAGGGCTGCCATCTTGATGCACGCATGGTGTCAGAGGCCTTTGCTCAGCTGCATCGCCACGATCAGCATCACGCCCAGACGTTGTCTAAACCCCAGCCGACATCCCTCGCGCTCGATACCCTTAATTGGCAACACACCCAAAGCCAGCAACTCCTTTTCATCGAGAATGTGGGAAATCTGGTGTGCCCTGCCCTCTGGGATCTCGGGGAAGAGGCCAAGGTGGTTATCCTCTCTGTGACCGAGGGAGAGGACAAACCTCTGAAGTACCCAGACATGTTCCAAAGAGCACAGCTTCTGCTGATCAATAAAATCGACCTTTTGCCGCATGTTGACTTCAGTCCGGAACGGGCACTTCAAATGGCGCGGCAGGTCAATCCCGGGCTCGAGTGTATTCAGGTGTCAGCCACGACGGGGGAAGGCATGGACGCCTGGATCCGCTGGCTCAGAAAAGACACCCCCTCTTTTGAATCGCCAAGACCAGAAAAGACCGCGCTACTCGATCGCATCAAGGCTTTGGAGGCTGAGCTTTTGACCGCCCGCGCTGCACTTCTATCACACGACTGAGACGCGACTGATGTGCCTCGCGGTTCCCTGTCAGGTGATTCAACTGCTTCCGGACCAAATGGCCCGCGTGGAACTGGACGGCGTGCAAAAGGAGATTTCACTGGCGTTTGTAGGACCTGTAACCGTTGGCAGCTTCGTCATTCTTCACGTGGGTTACGCCATTGGAATCCTCGACCCTGAGGAGGCCGAGATCACGCTGTCATTATTTCAGGAACTGAACTCGCAGCCCCCTGAGCCATGAAGCATCACGCGGAATTCCGTGACCCTCTTTTGGCAAGACGGGTTCTTGAGCGAATTCATCAGGCTGCCGAACCTTCAAGGGAATATCGGTTCATGGAGTTTTGTGGCGGGCATACGCATGCCATCTCCCGTTACGGGCTCCATGCCCTTCTGCCAAAGAATGTCCGCATGATTCATGGCCCGGGTTGCCCCGTTTGCGTCCTTCCCATGGGCCGACTGGACATGGCTATTGCTTTAGCGATGAATCCGCGAGTCACGCTTTGTTGTTATGGCGACACGCTTCGTGTTCCGGGTTCCATGGGCCACTCGCTTCAGAAGGCCAGAGCGGAGGGCGCCGATGTCCGCATGGTGTATTCGGCCCTGGAAGTCCTGAGCATTGCCGATCAATGCCGAGACCGTGAGGTTGTCTTTTTCGCCATAGGATTTGAAACCACGACGCCGCCTACCGCCCACCTGCTCCTTGAAATTCGGCGAAGGGGGCTGTCTCAAATCAGCATCCTGAGCAATCATGTCCTGACACCACCTGCGATCCGGGCCATTCTCGAAACACCTGAAACAGGCCCGAAGCTTGATGGGCTCGTCGGCCCTGCCCACGTGAGCGTGGTCATTGGCACAGAACCCTATGCCCCGCTTGCAGGGCAATTTCATATGCCGATTGTGATCGCAGGCTTTGAACCCCTCGATGTTCTCCAGTCCGTTCTGATGCTGATTCGGCAAGTCAACGACGGCCGACACACGGTTGAAAACGAATACACCCGTGCTGTTTTTCCAGGGGGAAACAGGAGAGCACGCGAAGCCATGGATGAAACGTTCGCCATTCGAGAACGCTTTGAGTGGCGGGGCCTTGGGAGCATCCCCGCATCCGGACTCAAAATCCATGAGAACTTTGCCGAATGGGATGCCGAACACCGTTTTGATATTCCTTACCTGACTGTACCGGATCACAAGGCCTGTGAATGCGCAGCCATCCTGCGCGGACAAAAAGAACCCAAGGACTGCAAAGTCTTTGCTAAAGCCTGCACGCCAGAGACGCCTCTTGGGGCCTGCATGGTTTCCAGTGAAGGGGCTTGTGCCGCCTATTTCACCTATGGCCGAAACTTAAGGGATGCCCAATGACTCGGTCTACTGAAGGCGCTATTACCCTCGCGCATGGGGCGGGTGGCCGGGCCAGCCACCAACTAATCCAGGATATTTTCTTTTTCCATTTGGGAAACCCCTTCCTCCTGCAAGGGGATGACGGGACCGTTCTAAATCCAGCGGCCTCCGACCCTGGAAGTCGGTGGGTCACCACAACGGATGCGCATGTTGTCATCCCAGTCGAATTCCCGGGCGGCGATATTGGGCGACTCGCTGTCAACGGAACCATCAACGACCTAGCCATGATGGGTGCAACCCCGAAATACCTCACGGCTGCATTTATCCTTGAAGAGGGCCTGTCGATCGCGCTTCTGGATCGATTGATTGCCTCGATGGCAAACGCATCCCGGGAGGCCGGAGTTCCCGTGGTTGCCGGTGATACCAAAGTCGTCGAGCGGGGCAAGGGAGATGGCATTTTCATCACCACTACCGGATTCGGACTGATTCCGCCACACATCCAGTTAAGTGGGAGTCGCGCCCAACCCGGAGATGCCATTCTTGTTTCAGGGACCTTAGGGGATCATGCCATGGCACTCATGGCTGAACGCAATGGCCTCCGCTTTGACCCCCCGCTTCGCTCAGATACCGCCGCCCTTCACGATCTGGTCGCTCAACTCCTGTCGCCAAACCCTGAGGCCGTGCATGCCCTCAGGGATCCCACCCGCGGGGGTTTGGCGACCGTACTCAACGAAATTGCCCATCAATCAAACGTTGCCATCGAAATTGATGAGAGCCAAATTCCGATCCGCCCGGAAGTTTTAGCCGCAGCCGAACTCCTGGGACTCGATCCACTCTATCTCGCTAACGAGGGAAAATTGGTCGTGGTCTGTGAAGCGACCCATGCAGATCGCATTCTCGCCGCACTGCGGGATCATCCCCTCGGAAAAGACAGTGCACTGATTGGTCATGTGAGGGCCACACCCAGGGCTTTTGTGGAATTAAAGACCCATTGGGGCGGCCGCCGATTGGTCGACTGGCTGATGGGTGAACTGCTGCCGCGCATCTGTTAATCCGTGGATTGACTATTGCGCGGCTGACTTCACTGCGCTTAGACTCAGCCCATCTCACCCGATCAATACTTATCCCGCCTCTTGAATCCCCCCTTCAGGACGCGTCCCACTTCTCCAACCTGGAAGCCGTCCCTTGGATACACTGCAAGAGTTCCTGAAAGCCATCACACTGAGCGCCCTGGCGCGTAATGCTCACGAATCCGAGGAAATTCAGGATTTACTTGAAGACACCACGCTGGCGGTTGCCAGTCGCCGGATCGTGGATTGCGTTCAGTTTGAGGAAATGTGGGAAGAGGAGATCGATCACTCGGTTGATGAAGCTAACATCCTGTTCATGTTCATTACCTTTCGTCTGGCGCCCCGCGTTTGTGAGGCAGCCCTCGAACAGGGCCATGTCCTGAATGAATTGAACTGGACTCTCGTTCTTCCCGATCCCGAAAGTCTTGAGCAGGAAGAGCAGCCCGAATCCAGCACGGAGCTTCTGATGCTCGCTGAAATCGATATCGATATCGAATCCACAGCCGAACTCGAGATTCTTAAATCCATCATCGTCCTTGAAGAACCTCGGCTGAATTGATTTTTTCGGGTCTTTTGCTCCCTTTCGATGTTCGTTCGCGCCGCGACCCATAGCTATCAGGACCCTCTTGAGCATCTGTGGACTCAATGCGCTCGACGCATTGGATTCGAGATTGTCAGAACAGCCGAGGCTTATGCGTCTTACGATGGAAAAGGTCGAATTCTGATCGCCACCCCCGACCAGTTTGACCCTGACGACAATCTTGGCCAGATGATTTTTCATGAGCTCTGCCATGCCTTGGTTCAGGGCGATCAGGGGGAGAAGCAGGTCGATTGGGGACTCGACAATACCCGGATCGGAAATCCTTGGCGCGAACATGCCTGCCTTAGGGTTCAGGCCTGGCTGGCCGACCAGTATGGCCTTCGGGGATTTCTCGCCCCCACTACGGATTATCGCGTCAGCTTCTGGAACGCCCTAGGGGATGATCCCTTGGACGCGCCGGAACAGGCCGGTGGGTTTCGGGAGCGAAGCGTCGTCGCCGCACGCATTGCCCTCACCCGATCTCGCCTTCCACGGTGGCATCAGCCGCTGCGGGATGCCCTGACGCAAACGCAGAAAATCGCGGAGATTCTGGGCCAAGCCACTACATTCATCCCGGAGAAAGGCGATCTGCCGTCCCTGTGGTCGACATTTACAGACGCACCACCGCCGCACCCCGCAGGGGTTGCCAGAATGCTCCCCGCCTCCCGTCACCTTACGTGTGAAGCCTGTGCATGGTCGTTTGATTATCGGGGCGCCCTTCGCTGTCGCCATGCCCCAAAAACAAAGCTGGCCCTTGGCACTTCAGCCTGCGCGGCCTTCGAACCTTCAGATCGTGTAGATTGCCTTAGCTGCGGCGCCTGTTGCCGAGAGGCGTATGACAGTGTCGAAGTCGGCACGAGGGATCCCGTTCGAAACCTGCATCCTGAGATGGTGATGTCCCATGAGGGACGCTTGAAGCTTCGACGTGACCAACTCCGTTGCGCCGCTCTTGAAGGTGGCGAGACCGCACAGGCACCTTATTACTGCAGAATTTATGCAGGCCGACCTAAAACCTGTCGAGACTTCACGCAAGGCAGCGAAAACTGCCTTGCGGCTCGGCGCAAGGTAGGACTCTCCCTTTAGGTTGCCTAACAGCGTCCTGCTTTCCCCCACGCGGTGAACCATTTTTCCCGATGGCATTCCAAAGGATTAACCGGACTTAAAAGGCGTGACGTCCATGGCAAACATTCTCAAGACTCCATTTCCCACGATTGTTCATTCATCGTCGCTGAGACCCCCAGAGGCCGATGCAAAGAATCCAAATCTCGAGACGACCGGTGTCTTGGATCAAGAGACCTTCCAAAGCCTCGAAGTCCCCCGACTCTTCACGGTCTTGGATCGGACTCAAACCCGGATTGGCTCTTCGGTTCTTCTGAGAAGTCTGGCAAACCCCCTGACCGACCTGGATGAGATCAAGGCCAAGCAAGAGACCTTGAGAGGTCTTAGCAATGACGCTGCGCTCAAGAATCACCTTCGTACCTACGTGGGTCAACTTGCCAACCGAGAAAATTCGCTATACCAACTTCTGTACGGGACATTCCTTGGACTCTTTGGATCCAAGGCCAATGATCTCGAATTCGAGGGGTTCGGCTATGAGGCATTTATTCAAGGCACCGAGTTCCTGACTCACGCCACGCATGGCGCAGAAGGCTTCAAACCCACAGGGCTCGACTACCTTGATGCCTTACTCAGCTCGATTCAGGGCTTCAAACAGTCACGCAGCTACCAACTGGCTCGAGGCCCCGTCTACCGGACTGAAAAAGGGGTGATCCCCCGGGAAGAAAAGCAATGGTTCACGCCATGTGTGCGCTTTAACCCCTCCCTTTTCAAGCCCGTGGGCATCCTGGCTTTCATCGCGATGATTTTGGTCGTTTCCGAGTTCGTTCCACTACTCCTCGATATGGTCGCCAGCATGATTGGCACCTTCTGGATTTTCCTGTTTCCTCTCGCACTTCTCTACATCCCTATCGTTGGTGGGTTCGACCGTGACGGCTGCATTTATCCTTTCCGTGACGTGATCAAGCGGGCGCCTGAAGTCCATCGTCTCCTCGATGACATTGGAAGGCTCGACGAACTGCTCGGGCTCTTGGCCTACTCCGAGAATCTTGAGCATCCGACGACACTCCCTGAGATCAAGACCGGAAAGCAGCATGCCATTCAGCTCAAAGGTGTGCGAAATCCCATCCTGGCTTGCGAGAACAAGGATTACGTGGGAAATGACATCGATCTGAGCCAATGCCGACTGACCCTGATCACTGGGCCCAACAGCGGCGGTAAGACGGCGTTCTGCAAGACCCTCGCACAATCACAGCTTCTGGCTCAAGCGGGGGCTTTTGTCGTGGCAGAGCAAGCGGCGATGACCGTCGCGGACCGCATTTTTCACCAAGCCCCTGAAATCAGCCAACTTGCAGATGGAGAGGGCCGATTTGGCACGGAACTTCGAAGGACCAAGGCGATTTTCATGGCCGCGAGTGCCCAAAGCCTCGTGATCATGGATGAATTGTCAGAAGGTACAACCCATGAGGAAAAAATCGAAATCTCGATGAATATCCTCGATGGATTCGCCAAAAAGGGCAGCTCTACTCTCCTGATCACCCACAATCATGCCTTGGTTGATCAATATGCGGCCCGATCAGAGGCCCTGACCAGACAGGTTGAATTCGCAGCAGGAAGGCCCACATTCCGATTAATATCCGGCATTTCCAGGGTCAGTCATGCCGATAAAGTCGCCGCAAGGATTGGATTCACCAAGGCTGACATTGAGCGACATCTCGAGGAGGAAAAGAAGCCGGCAAAACCAAGGAAGCCCAAAGCCCCCAAATCGCCAACGTGAATGGGTGCACTCCACGAACCCAAGACCCGCGTAATTCTTCTTGCTGGGGGCTTAACGAAGGGTTATCGTCCCAGCCTCCCCCAACCATCGGAACGAGACCATGGCACTTACCCTCTATCTGCTCAGGCACGGTGAAACGGCTTCCAGCGCCTCTGGTGGCTTCTGTGGTTCGATTGACCCGGACCTCACCCCTGAAGGCCATCTGATGGCCGAGGATTTCGGCAAGGCCTACGCAGGCCACCCGTTCAAGGCAGCGTATGTGAGCCCGATGCAGCGCGCACGCAAGACGGCAACCCCGCTTTGCACTGCAAATGGACTTGAGATGAACATACGGCCCGGCCTGAGTGAGGTCTCGTTTGGCGAATGGGAAGGCAAGACCACCGACGAGGTGAAAGCGAAATATCCACAGGAATACCTCCGTTGGAGCACCGATGCCGGATGGAACGGTCCTCCGGGCGGGGAGCGCGGCATTGATGTGGCACGGCGAGCTCTTTTGGTCTTGGATGAAATCCAGGCCAATCACGACTCTGGTGACATTCTCGTCGTCTCACACAAGGCCACGATTCGGATTTTGATTTGCGCCGTGCTCGGCATCGATGTCGGTGGTTATCGAGATCGGATCGGCATATCGGTCTGCGCCCTCTCGATCATTCAATTCAATGATCACGGCCCACGATTGGATCGACTGGGAGACCGCTCCCATCTCCGCCCTGAGCTGAGGTCCCGCATTGGCACTTGATTCTTGGGTTATCTCAACAAAGGCTTGCATTTCGCCGGCCTTTGGGCTCAAATGTAGCCATGTGGTTTACCACAACCATCTTGGGGCGATTCCGCTCCAGATCTCCGGATTCTTGTAAACTTCCCCTGATTGATTGACCCCGTTAAGCGGAGGCTTTTGTGAGTGATAACGTCCTTCAAGTCAGCGATGCTGAATTTGATGTCAAGGTTTTGAAGTCCTCAACCCCAGTCCTCGTGGATTTTTGGGCTGAGTGGTGTGGACCGTGCAAGATGATCGCGCCTATTCTCGAAGACATCGCTGTTGAATATGCGGGAAAGGTGATTGTCGCCAAGGTTAATATCGATAATAATCCTGCTACGCCTCAGGCCTATGGCGTTCGCGGCATCCCGACATTGATCCTTTTCAAGGATGGTGACGTGCATGCCACCAAGGTTGGCGCCCTCGCGAAGTCGCAGCTAGCAGCCTTCCTCGACCAGAACCTCTAAAGCACTGGAACGCTTTGTCGATTCCATGAAGAACAATAATAATTAATTGCCGGGTGATGCGGCGGCCGTTGCATCACCCTCTAATGCCTACCTTCTTTATCGCCAACCCCTCCAATCCTTTCCTGCCGCCCCTCCGAGGCGGTGAAGATCTCCCCGCCCGCTCCTGAGTCCCAAAGTGCCGGACTGCGATTGGAACCTACAATTACTATCCCTCAACCACCCTCCATCCATGAATCTCACTGACCTCAAGCGCAAACCCGTCGCGGAACTGATCGCCATCTCTGAACAGCTCGAAATCGAGGGCGTTGCCCGAACCCGAAAACAGGACCTCATCTTCTCGATTCTCAAGAAGCAGTCCAAAGGCGGCGAAGACATCTATGGTGACGGGGTGCTTGAAATCCTGTCGGATGGGTACGGATTTTTGAGATCCCCTGACAGTTCATTCCTCGCGGGAGCGGACGACATTTATGTCTCACCGAGCCAGATTCGCCGCTTCAGCCTTCGAACAGGCGACACGATTTCAGGCAAGATCCGCCCCCCCAAAGAGGGTGAGCGCTACTTCGCCATGCTCAAGGTTGAACAGATCAACTATGAGCCGCCGGAAAATGCGAAGCACAAAGTGCTCTTTTCCAACCTGACGCCGCTTTTCCCCAAATCGCGCCTGCAGCTGGAGATCGGTAATGGCACCACCGAAGATTTGACCGGACGCGTCATGGATCTGGTGGCGCCGATCGGTAAAGGTCAGCGCGCCCTGATCGTCTCACCGCCCAAAGCCGGTAAGACCATGATTCTCCAGAACCTGGCGCATTCGATCGCTGAACGCTATCCCGAGTGCTACCTCATCGTTCTCCTGATCGATGAACGTCCGGAAGAAGTGACCGAAATGCAGCGGAGCGTCAAAGGCGAAGTCATCTCAAGCACCTTTGATGAGCCGCCAGCCCGTCATGTCCAGGTCGCTGAGATGATCCTTGAGAAGGCCAAACGTCTCGTAGAGCACAAACGCGACGTCGTGATTCTCCTCGACTCCATCACCCGACTGGCACGGGCATACAACACAGTGGTTCCAGCCTCAGGCAAGATTCTGACGGGTGGTGTCGATGCCAATGCGCTGGAAAGACCCAAGCGCTTCTTCGGTGCGGCTCGAAATATTGAAGAAGGGGGAAGCCTCACGATCATCGCGACGGCCCTGATCGATACAGGATCCCGTATGGATGAAGTCATCTACGAGGAATTCAAGGGAACTGGTAACTGCGAACTTCACCTTGAACGTAAGATTGCTGAAAAGCGGATCTACCCCGCGATCAATATCAATCGTTCGGGAACCCGCCGCGAGGAATATCTCGTTCCGCCGGATGAACTCCAGAAATGCTGGATTCTCCGAAAGATTCTCCAGCCGATGGACGAGATGGCAGCCAGTGAATTCCTGCTCGGAAAGCTCAAGGATACAAAGACAAACCAGGAGTTCTTCGACATGATGAAGCGCTGATCGCGCGCCTCCCCAAACGCCAAAGGCTCACTCTTCAGTGGGCCTTTTCTTTTTTGAGCCACCAGAACTAGTTGACAGATCACCACATCCAAGGACTAGACTTCGATCAGGCGGGCATCTGATCAGCGGTTGGATGGTGGGTATGGGACAGCATTCGAGACTTTCCCGGCATTTTCGCTGTTCGCTGTGGGTTTTCTCGCCAAAATGATTGGATCACTGGACAGTTAAACTACTCCATTGAGGTGTATCCGTGAAAACGTCTCTCATTCAACGTACTTCAATCGTCATCCTAGCTCTGGGCTTGAACGGATTGACTGGTTGCACCAAGGAAATGGGTGCAGCGCTCGGATCCGCTGCAGGGAGCATCGGTTCTTCCTACCTTCCCGTCGCGGCCATTCCGGTCGGCGGTGCGGTCGAAATGATGGGGGAACAGGTTGGCGGACTGGTGGGTGAACAGATTGCCCGGTATTTGGACGAGGCTGAGAGAAAACAAGCCGAAAAAGCCGCCTTGGACGCCTTGAATAGCCGTACCACGGGGGCCGGATCGACTCAGACCTGGACCAGTAAAACCAACAGTGGCGTGTCTGGGGGATCAACCATTGTTGCCGAGGATAAAGCCAACGATGGTCGAGTCTGCAGAACCCAACGTAATTTCATCAATGTTCGTGGGAAGGATATTGAACAAACCGATCGTCTCTGCCGTGACCCCAAATCCGGTGCCTGGATTCAGGCATGAGTCACCCATCCTTCAAATCTTGGCCCAGGCTTTGTAGGCCATGCATTCTGATCGGGCTTACGACCTTGATGCCATTCCCATCTTGGTCTGAAAACTACCCCTGTCCCTCGGTACCTTCTGCCGAGTCAGCCTTCTGGAAACCCATGCACTATACCCTTGAGGGCGCTGGAGGAAGCCACAACCTGATTGCTGAGGGGCAGATACAAGCGGGTGAGACCCAGCGATTGAAGGATGCGCTCTCGCGTGCCATGCACCAACCCGGCGGGATCAATGAGGTCCTGCTCAATTCCCCAGGGGGCGACTCGATCGAAGGTGAGAAGATGGGACACCTCATGCGAGAACTCGGGATTCCAACCCGCATCGCATCCGGTGCGTTTTGCGTAAGCGCGTGTTCCGTCGCCTTTTTAGGCGGCGTTTTTCGAACGGTTGAACCCGGTGGAACCTATAGCGTCCATATGTTCAGCAATTTTGCCGGTCTCAATGAGAGCGAGCAGCTTAAAAATTCCGTTAATGCGCTTAAGAAAATGGAACAGGAGTCAGCAAACTATGCCGCTGACCGCTATCAGTATCTCCTTGAAATGGGAATCTCGCCAGACGTTGCACGGCACGGCTTCTCCGTCGAAAGCAAGGAAATCTCCTGTCCCCCTCTTCCCATTCTGAAGCGCTGGAATGTGGATAACAGCTAAGCTGTCTCAACCCTTGCGCTCGTTTCCTTCTGTAGGCCCCACATGATAAAGAAAAAGACTCCCACGAACGCATTGACGCTCTGCATTCCCGTCATTCTCGCCATGGGGATGTCGCCTGTGGTGATGTCTATGGAGGATGGTCTGGCTCCGCCCAACGCCCATCCCGACTCCGGAAAATCCAAGTCAGCGAAGAGCCCAAAATCCAAGCTCTCGGGAACTGCGGCCGATGATCAGGCGCTCGGCGGCCACAAGCAGGAATCGCTCCGCCCACCCGCAACCCCCAATGGATTGGTGAATCCCTGCCAGATGGCAGACTCACCCAAGTGGTGCGATGGCCAATAAGTCCCTGCGCCCACCCCTGCTCCGAGCCCATGCGAAGATTTCAGAAATTTCTTAAACGCCAGCGTGAAAGACCCGGGACCTTTCCATCAGCCAACTGGCTGGAGAGGAACAAGTCGGTTCTGGAACTCATTGCGGTATGGACTGAGTCCATCGGCGTGTTGGTCGCCGCAATCTTTGCAATTCAACAATATGCCGATAACTCTGCTGCTGAACAGGTCAACAAAACCTTGAGCTACATCGATCGATTTCACGCCGATGATGTGGGTGATGCGCGTGAGAAGTTCGAGAAAGTTTTTGATGATCGCAAGGAGGAGATCTTCAAGATGTCTTCAGCCGCCGATGCGGAGACCCAATTCCCTCAGTTTCTCCAACGCGTAGTGGATGATCAGGAACTAGAAATTCCCTTGAACAAGATTCTCGAATTTTTCGATGAATTGAACATCTGCGCCGAAGCCAAGCTCTGTGATGAAAAAACTGCGCTTCGATTCTTTGGAAAGTATGCTTGGGATTTTTCTGGCTTGATGAAGCCCTATATTTTGCATCTGCGCGAGGAATACCATGATCCGATGATCGGCATTGGGATTCTTCGCATCGCGCACACGTTCAGAACGCTTCAAAAAGAAGAAGCGCCCAGAATCAAGCCCTGAGGCTAAAAACCGATAGGGCCGCGTAGTGCGGCCCTTCTCTGCCATAACGGCGTCATCTACTCTCAAAGATGGCTGTCGATATAGTCTTTGAGTTCATCCTTCTTGCTGTCATAGAGCTCGAACTGTTCCTTCGACAGGATTGCTTTCAACTCCTTGTCTTTTGCATCCATCAGATCGTGCATCTTGGAGCGCTTCTTGAACATGTTGTCATCCCCCTTGAGAATGGGCTCCGCCATTTCCGCATACTTGAGATTGATCGCCTGCAACTTCGGCATGACCGTCGCATCAAATTTCAATTGATCCTTCATGAAGGCCGTCATGAGCTGTGAACGCTGGGCGGGTGTGCTGTTCTCGATACCGGCCAAGGCGCTTCCCAGAACCAGCGAGAGAGATAGGGAAAGAAAAATACGAGTCAATCGATTCATGGTTAATGTCGCGGGGATCCGGTGAAGCCGGGAGGGATGGAAACTCGACCCGCATGCTCCTGTTTGACGCCATCCATTGATACAGCCCTGATTACAGGGGTAATAAATTGACATCCTGAAAGCGCTGTCAGCAAAGCCGAATGCTTTCTTTGATCACAAATCAAATAAATTATGGCACGGGCGGATTAACGCCCGATGACGAAGCCGGTTTGAACGCAGGCTTGTCCGCTGCATGCTCCGGGGCCTTTTCATGGACCTGAGCGGCCTTTTCCTCCGCCTCATCTCTGGCTTTGGCATCGCTCTCTTCCTGTTGTTTGAGTCGTTCTTGTTCAGCCGAGCGACGCTCTGCCTTGGACACAAAGGGCTTTCCTTGAACGTTATACCAAGCCTCTTTTTCTTCCTCACCCTCAAGGTATTGCACCCAGAAGACCTTGACCCCGTCTTTGGACATTTGACGGTAGGAAACGGCCTGAGCTCCAGGATGTTCGGCGCGGAAGGTTCTTAGGATCTGAGCAGGCGCCTGATACTCGGTAATTTCGCTACCGGGCTGACAACCTGAAATGAAAGCGCTGCCCCCAATCAACAAGGT
>JBEBBO010000180.1:0-3519 GCA_041158345.1 Pseudomonadota bacterium
CCATGGATGGCCCGTTGAACACCTCTTTCGCCAGCGACAATTGGTCCGGGCTATGTCCTGAAGCAATCGAGAGCCTGATCGCAGCCAACCGGGATTCTTTCCCCCCCTATGGCGCCGATCCTTGGACGCAAAAAGCAAAACACCTCATTCGGCGCCTTCTCGATGCCGATGCTGAAATTTTTTTTGTTGCTTCAGGGACAGCGGGCAACAGTCTGGCGCTGGCACAACTGACCCAAGGCTACCAGTCGATTCTTTGCCATGGTTTGGCGCATGTCCTCCTAGACGAATGCGGGGCTCCCGGATTCTTCGGTCAGGGCGTTGGGCTGAAGGCCATTTCTCAGACCGAAGATGCCAGAATTAATCCCAAGGCATTGGAACAGGCCCTTTTACAACCTCGGGATCTGAGGTTTCAGCCACCCAAAGTGCTGAGCCTGACTCAATCGACCGAGAGAGGAACCCTTTATTCAGAAGAATGGCTCACTGATCTAATCCACACTGCGAAATCACATGGCCTTCGCGTTCACATGGATGGTGCCCGCTTACTTCAGGCGGCGGCAGCGCTCAAGGTTTCCCCCGCAAAAATCAGCCGCGATGTCGGCGTCGATGTCCTGGTCCTCGGGGGATCAAAAATTGGCGGGGGTCTTGCGGATGCGGTCGTGTTTTTTGATCCCGTATTAGCGGACGGCTTTTCCTATCGTATGAAACAAGCAGGCCAGGTTTCCGCCAAATCTCGCTTTCTGACAGCACCATGGGTCGGCCTTTTGGAATCAGAGGCCTGGCTGCGACATGCCGAGACCGCCAATACAATGGCCGCAGACCTTGAAGCCCGACTGATGGGGTGCGGCCTCTCTCCAGCCTGCTCGCGACAGTCCAACATGGTCTTTGTGAAATTCACAAAGGCCCAACTGGCGGGGCTCAATCAAGCGGGCTGGCAGTTTCATGCACATCCCGAAACCGGCGTAGCCCGACTGGTCACCGGCTGGGATGCAACGGTCGAGAGGAATCTTCGGTTTGAAAAAGCCCTTCGAGAAATTCAGACCCAATGTCCCAACGAGTAAGCGCATGGCCCGTATCGTTCTGATCAACCCGGAATTCAAGACCAGCTACTGGAACTTCAATCACTCGTTAAAAATCTTTGGACGTAAAGCTGTCACGCCCACTTCGGCTTTACCACTCCTCGCAGCGCTGACTCCTGAATCCCATGAAGTCATCTTGATGGACGAGGCCGTCGAACCCCTGGATTACGGGGTGATTGAATCGGCGGACATCGTGGGTCTCACCGGGATGATCGTCCAGCGAGAGAGGATGCGTGAAATTGCCCGAGACCTTAAATCGCGGGGTGTTTTTCTGGTGGTGGGCGGCCCCTGGATCACGGTTCAGGAAAATGATCTTGAGGGATTGGCCGACGTGATTTTTGTGGGGGAAGCCGATGAGACCTGGCCACTTTTCCTTCAGGAATGGCGTGAAGGTCATCACCAGGTACGTTATGAGCAGACCCAGCGAACGGACATGAAGAAGCTTCCCGCCCAACGGTTGGATCTTTTGAAGATCGACCGCTACCTTCAGGGCAGCATCCAGATGTCGCGGGGCTGTCCCTTTCTTTGTGAATTTTGCGACATCATCGTCACTTTTGGACGAACGCCGAGAGTCAAAACGCCCGATCAGGTGATCGAAGAACTGGAGGCGTGGTATCGGGCCGGCATCATGGCCGTCTTCCTGGTGGACGACAATGTCATCGGAAACCGAAAGGCACTGGTGCCGATTCTTGAGGCCATTGCCGAATGGCAAAAATCAAAACGGTACCTCGTGGCTCTTCACACCGAGGCCTCAATCAATCTGGCTGAGGATGACGAACTTCTGGAATTGTTCGTTAGAGCCAATATTCGCACCGTATTCGTCGGCATCGAAACCCCCAACAGCGAATCCCTCCGGGAGACGCGAAAGATGCAGAACATTGAACGCGCATCGCGGAAAGAGTCGCCTGAAGACGTCGAAACCAGCGGAGAGGACTTCCTCCTCCGGCAGATTCACAAGATTCAGTCCTTCGGCATCAAAGTCACCTGTGGCCTGATCGTAGGCTTTGATTCCGACCCCAAGGAGATTTTTGAGATACAACGCCGGTTTATCGAAAAATCGGCCATCACGCAGGCTATGGTTGGACTCCTCTCCGCAATCCCCAAAACACCGCTGCATGAGAGGCTCCGGCGCGAGAACCGACTCGATCTCAAAGATCCTCCAGACTTTGGCACCAATGTCATTCCGCTGCAGATGCCAAGAGAGGTCCTCGCGGAGGGCTATTTAGGGCTGATCGAAGACATCTATTCCCCAGCCACCTATTTCCAGCGGCTAAACGATCTTTATGTCACCCGGCGTTTTTATCAGCATGCGGAGGATGTTCGGGTTCCGAACATTCCAAAGCTGACCCAGGCTCGTTACCTTGTAATGTCGTTGCTATTTACGGCTGGGCTCTTCGGTCGACTGTTTCGATATGCCTCAGAGGATGGCCTTCGCTGGTTCTATCTACGCCAGCTTTTGCAATATGCGACGGCAAATCCTTATCCCATGCGCTATTTCGACTACGTTGTCGAGATGGCTTGCCACTATCACTTCTATCGATATACCCGTGACATGGTCAAAGGAAGAACGCATCTGATTACGACGTTCTAGAAGCCGTCGATTAATCCCAATTCACGCGAATACCGGCATAGACCTCTGCCGGTGCACCCGGCCCCCAAAACTGGGTCGCCTGATGGTTACTGAAAAAGTTCTGCTCAAGATTGTTCTTCTCATATTGAGCTAAACCTCTAATGAACTCCTTAAAATAAAGAACCGCCCGAAAGCCGCTATCCAGTTCTCGGATAGCGGCGAAAAACATTTAACTCGGAGAAAAGGGCGCTAAAAGGAAATCCGGAAACCTGCCCAACCACCCGTCGGCGCTCCTGGACCAATAAATCTTGGGTTGTTGAAGGCCGGACCTAGGGTGCCCGATGCATCCCCAAAGTTTCCAAAAGTCCCAAAACTCTTGTTGAAAAGGTTGTCGACTCGCCCAAAAACCGCGAAGTTCTTGTTGTACTGGTATTCAGCAAGCAAGTTGAAGATCATAAAACTGGGTACAGGAGGATTCTGGTTGGCCTCATCTCCTCTGAAGTACTGATAGCTCTGGTAGTTCATGTTGGTACTGAAAGTGAAGCCTTCAAAAACACGCCAGTCTGCGTAAAGCTTCAAAACATTTTGAGGAACACCGGGCAACGATTTTCCCGGCGTAACAAATGTCTGACCCAAATCGTTCGCATACGGATTGTTTGGACTGTTAGCGATGAATGGGGACTGGAAAGTTGCATCCAGGTACATGTAGTTGAGACCAAAACGTACCGGGTTGTAGTCAGCATTCAGGTTGAGCTCAAGCCCTTGACGCAAGGTTTGACCGACATTGTCAAAGTAGCCCATTCCTGAAATATTTCCGCTACTGATGAAAAGAATATCGTTATCACTGGTGGTATTGAAATAGCCGGCACTCCA
>JBEBBO010000181.1:0-3240 GCA_041158345.1 Pseudomonadota bacterium
ACCTTTATTCAAGACCTTCTGGCGAGAACGGATCTCGTCGAGTTGATTGAGGCACGCGTTCCTCTCAAGCGTTCGGGGAGTAACTACTCCGCGCGCTGCCCTTTCCATGATGAAAAAACCCCGAGTTTCTCGGTCAGTCGCCCAAAGCAACTCTATTACTGTTTTGGATGCGGTGCGCGAGGGACTGCCATCAGTTTTCTGATGGACTACGACCGCTTGAGTTTTCCTGAAGCCATCGAAGCTCTGGCCGAGATTCATGGGCTAGAGGTTCCGCGTGAAGAGGGGGATTCAGGTCAGCGCCAATCCCAGGATCGCGTTCGAACGCTATTTGAGGCGCTGGAACGGGCCTCGCGGTTTTATCAGCAGCAACTTCGAAGTCACCCAGAGGCAAGCAAGGCCGTCGATTATCTTCGGGGTCGTGGCGTGACCGGTGAGTTGGCGCAGCGCTATCAGGTGGGCTATGCCCCCGGTGGGATTCGGAACCTCCCGACAACGGAGCCATTGGAGATTCAAAAGGCCGCGGGATTGGTGAACGAGAAATCCCCAGGCCGGACCATCGACTGGTTTCGGGATCGGATCATGTTTCCGATTCGAGATCGTCGGGGGCGGACCATTGGGTTTGGCGGGCGTGTCATCGGTGATGGCCAGCCCAAATACCTCAATTCCCCTGAAACCGACATTTTTCACAAGCATCGTGAAGTCTATGGGCTTTATGAGTTGCTCGATGCCGTTCGAAAGCCGGAGGCGATTCTGGTGGTCGAGGGCTACATGGATGTCATTGCGCTCTCCCAGTTTGGCGTCCTCAACGCAGTCGCAGCGCTTGGAACCGCAACGTCAACGGATCACGTTGCACTGCTTTTCAGGTATACCGCGGTCATTGTTTTTTGTTTTGACGGGGATGCTGCGGGGCGACGAGCGGCCTGGAAGGCCCTGGAATCGAGCCTTCCGCACCTTCGGGAAGGCCGGCAAGTTCGATTTTTGATGTTGCCGGATGGGCATGACCCGGATTCTCTGGTGCGGCAGGAAGGCGCTGAAGCTTTTCGGACCCGAATCATGGAGGCGCAGCCTTTCTCGGATTACTTCTTTGAGAGCCTGGCGGTGGGGCTTGATCTTGGGAGTATTGAGGGCAGGGCGGCCTTGACGGCTAAAGCGGGGCCATTTCTGGAAAAAATCCATCCGGGCGTCTTCCGTGAAATGTTGCAGGAACGACTCAGTCAGCTGACCGGAAGAATGGAGGGTGGCTTTCCAGTGCGGCGACCCGGGGCCATGAAGTCTTTACCCAAGGCCGCCAAGGGTCAGCCCTCGGCTTTTCGGACCTTCATGGCGCTTCTGGTTCAGTACCCGGCCTTGGTCGATCATCTGGATACCCAGGCATTGGGTCTTTTGGTGAATGGGCAGCCTCAAGGCGCCTTGCTTCAGGTCGTCGTTGAATTTTTGATGTCGCATCCCCATGTCACATCTGCGGGTTTAATCGAGGGCTTTCGGGGGTTGCCGGAGGGGGATCTGGTGGCCCGGCTGGCCGCCTGGGATACCCAAGTGGTGGAAGAGCAGGCGGAACCCACCTTTCTCGATTACCTCAGGCATCTCACGGGAAACCGGACCCGGGAAAGCCGCCTCAAAAACCTGATCGATCGCGCGCGGTCGGGTGCGTTGACGTTGGAGGAGCGTGAAGAGCTTCGGGCTCTGACCCTTCAGGGTGGCGAATGATTCAAGTGGAAGGAAGAGTGTTTTTCCGCTAAACTATCGAGTTCCCGAAATCAATCTAGAAACGGGCCAGTTCATGAATCCTGAACAGCAGCAATCCCTTAAAGAACTTATTGCCAAAGGCAAAATGCAGGGTTATCTCACCTATTCCGAGGTGAATGACCACTTGCCCGGTGACGTCGTTGATCCGGAGCAGATGGAAGAAATCGTCTGCATGATCAATGACATGGGTATCGAGGTCCATGAGGATCGCCCGGATACCGATATGATTGCTGAAACTGCAGTCGTTACGGAAGATGACGAAGAAGAAGCGGCCGAGGTAGCCGCAGCGCTGGTTTCTTCTGTGGATACCGAGTTGGGTCGGACCACTGACCCTGTCCGCATGTACATGCGTGAAATGGGTACCGTCGAGCTTTTGACGCGTGAGGGCGAGCTCAAGATTGCCAAGCGTATCGAAGAAGGCATCAATCTTGCCGCCAAGGAACTCGTTCGATTCCCAGGCGCGATGAATCACTTCATCTCGGCATTCGAAAGTGTCGAGCGTGGCGAAATGCGGTTGTCTGAGCTGATTTCAGATTTCTATGATCCGAATGCCGATGATGCGCCCGTTGAAGCGCCAGCGGCTGAGGATGACGACGCCGATGACACGGTGGATGAAGCGGCGGATACCGGTCCGGATCCCGAGCTGGTCAAGGAAAAGCTGGGGGTATTCAGCAAGCGCTTCAAGGCAGCGACGACTTCCCACAACAAGAACGGCGCCCAGCACGAAAAAACCCAGAAGGCCTTCGACCAATTGGCGGAGACCTTCATGGAGTTCAAGAAGACTCCGATCTTCTTCAAGGAACTCACCGATATTCTTCGCAGCACTGTCGAGCGAGTCCACGAAGAAGAACGCATCATTCGCGATCTGTGTATTCTTCGCTGCCGCATTCCGCGGGCTGAATTTATTGCGACCTTTGTCGGTAATGAGACCAACGAAGCGTGGCTGAAGCCTTTGCTGGAATCGGATAAGCCCTACGCAAAGTTGCTACCGGATCATGCTGAGGCCATTCGTGCGGCGCAGCAGCGTTTGGCGGAGATCGAAAAAGAGAGCCTGATCAGCGTCAAAGACATCAAGGAAATCAATCGCCGGGTATCCATTGGCGAAATCCAGGCGCGCGCGGCCAAGAAGGAAATGATCGAGGCGAACCTGCGTCTCGTAATTTCAATTGCCAAAAAGTACACGAATCGTGGCCTTCAGTTCTTGGATCTGATTCAGGAAGGCAATATCGGTTTGATGAAGGCCGTCGACAAGTTTGAATACCGCCGTGGTTACAAATTCTCCACATATGCGACCTGGTGGATTCGACAGGCTATTACCCGATCCATCGCGGATCAGGCGAGGACCATCCGTATTCCGGTTCACATGATTGAGACAATCAACAAGCTCAATCGTATTTCACGGCAGATGCTGCAGGAAATGGGCCGTGAACCGACCCCGGATGAATTGGCAGTTCGCATGGAAATGCCGGAAGACAAGGTCCGAAAGGTCTTGAA
>JBEBBO010000182.1:0-7164 GCA_041158345.1 Pseudomonadota bacterium
CGGGGTAACGGGCGCGAACGGTGTGATAACGCACCAGAGAATCGGTAAAACCAAAATGAATCGGATCAAGAATGGGATCGACGATGAACTCCCGTCCGGATGCCGCAAAGCGCTCAATCACGCGATCCAGGGAGGCAAGATCCCCGTGGCGAGAAGGAATGAGGATGGGCGTGGATGGGACCTCATCCGCGATCCAAAGACTGGATTCTGAAAGGCTCAGCAAGAAGTCCGCGCCCGCTCGTCCACCTCGCAGAAGATCGTCATCTTCAAGCGAATCAACGCTCACCAAGAAGCCTTCGGCCTTGAGGGCGCTAACGGATTCTTCGAGATGCGGGAAGGGTGTTGCCGGAAGACAGCCTAAATCGATGACATCGGCCCCCTCGCGCTGATAACGACGGGCTCGCTCAACAATCCCCGAGACCGTTAACTGCGGCGCCTCGACGATTTCCCCAAAAATATGAAGATCATGCAAGCTCAGGTCAGGCTTTCGTGCCGCGCGACCGAAGAACTCAGGAAGATCATGCAACTCTTCAGGCCCCCGGGTCACTGGAATGCCGAGCAATTGCGACAACGCATCCAGATCCCCCCGACATCGTCCCGGAACCAACACCCGATCAGCGCCCAACGTATCAGAGAGCCTCCGACCGATCATTTCCGCGGTCATCAGGGCGGCTACGGTGACGCCAAGAACATGGACCGTATACGTAAAGTCCGGTCGCATCTCTTCTAGCGTTCGTCGCAGCTGTTTTTCGGCGAGCTTTCCGGTGAGGAACAGGATGTGCTCAGGCATGACGGATTGAACCCCGGGCGGTGAAGAATGACACCCCGACTTCATCGAGGCGTCAAAGGGTATCCCTAGATGTCGAGGTTGGAGACCTCGAGCGCGTTCCGTTCAATGAAATCGCGGCGCGGTTCGACCTGATCGCCCATCAGCGTCGTAAAAATGTCATCCGCTGAGATTGCATCTTCAATTTTCACTTGAAGCAGGCGTCGGGTATTAGAGTCCAGCGTCGTTTCAAAAAGCTGCTCGGGATTCATCTCACCCAAGCCTTTGTAGCGTTGAATGTGCTGGCCACGTCGCGCTTCAGACATCATCCATTCAAATGCATCGCGGAAATTGCCCACCCGCTCACGCCGCTCATCGGCTGCAACAAAGGACTCCTCACTAAACAGTCCATCGATCATGCGAGAAAATGCGGCCAACCGTCGATAATCTCCCGACCCAAAAAAGCCGGAACCCAGCTCAAAATGCTTGTAGACCCCATGCAGGCGCTTGCTGACCGCCAGACGGAAATCATCTACCGTCGCCCCAAAGGTCGGCACGAATTCAAAGCGTGCACCACGGTCCACCAAGGCCAGGCGAAGAGCCAAAGCATCCAGCCAACGCTGAACCCGGGAAGGGTCCACCAGATCCTGGACCTCAATCGGCGTGACATCCGTCAAACCATCCAGCAAACCTTCATCGTAGCGATGACCCAATCGCTGAACGATCTGACGCACCGCCAGATATTCACGGCACAAGGTTTCAAGCCCCTGACCATGAATCGCCGGTGATTCTGGATTGGAATGGAACCGTGTCTTTTCGAGGGCCAACTGCAGAAGATAATTATTGAGCTCCTGGTCGTCCTTCACGTACTGCTCTTGCTTTCCCTTCTTGACCTTGTAAAGCGGCGGTTGCGCGATATAAATGTGCCCTCGTTCAATCAACTCCGGCATCTGGCGGTAGAAGAAGGTCAACAGCAAGGTGCGGATATGCGATCCATCGACATCCGCGTCGGTCATGATGATGATGCGGTGATAACGCAGCTTGTTTGGATCGTAATCATCCCGCCCGATCCCACAGCCCATGGCCGTAATCAGAGTCCCTACCTCATCCGATGAAATCATCCGATCAAAGCGGGCGCGTTCGACGTTCAGAATCTTGCCTTTGAGCGGCAGAATGGCCTGAGTCCGACGATCTCGCCCTTGCTTGGCAGAGCCCCCTGCTGAGTCACCTTCGACAATAAAGAGTTCGGAGAGGGCCGGATCCTTCTCTTGGCAATCCGCCAGCTTTCCAGGGAGGCCTGCAATGTCCAGCGCCGTCTTACGGCGGGTCATTTCCCTGGCCTTCCGAGCCGCCTCACGCGCCCGGGCCGCCTCAATCATCTTGTTGGCAATTGTCTTGGCAACCGAGGGATTTTCCAGCATGAATTCCTGGAACTTCTCCGTCATGGCGGCTTCAACAACCGGCTTGACCTCGGAGGAGACCAGCTTGTCTTTGGTCTGTGAAGAAAACTTGGGGTCGGGAACTTTGACCGACAGAATGGCCGTCAGACCTTCACGCGCATCATCGCCCGCCGTATCCACCTTTTGCTTTTTAAGCAGACCCTGCTCATCAATGTATTGGTTCAGCGTTCGGGTCAGAGCCCCCCTGAAACCGGCGAGATGGGTTCCCCCATCGCGCTGCGGGATATTGTTGGTAAAGCAGTAAATGTTCTCTTGATACGAATCATTCCACTGCAAGGCCGCCTCTACGGTGAGGCCGTCTTTTTCTGCGATGAAGTAGAAAACCTTTTCAAAAAGCGGCGTCTTGTTCTTGTTGAGATATTCAACAAACGCCCGAATGCCACCCTCGAATTCAAAATGATCGGTTTTGTCATGCCGCTCGTCGCGGAGAGTAATGGCAACCCCTGAATTGAGAAAGGAGAGTTCACGAAGCCGCTTGGCGAGAATTTCGTAGTGAAATTCGATATTGGTGAAGGTCCCGGCGCTGGGCTTGAAGTGAACCGTGGTGCCCGTCCGGTCGGTCTCACCCACCCGTGCCAAGGGGGCCTGCGGCTCCCCGTGGACATATTCCTGCCGATAGAGGGACCCACTGCGATGGATTTCGAGATCAAGACGCTCGGAGAGCGCGTTGACCACGGATACGCCCACCCCGTGAAGCCCTCCGGAAACCTTATAGGAGTTGTCATCGAACTTACCACCCGCGTGCAGGACGGTCATGATGACCTCGGCAGCAGAGCGGCCCTCTTCCGGATGGATGTCGACGGGAATACCGCGACCGTCATCCGAAACCGTGATGGATTCATCCAGATGAATCGTGACGCCAATCGTTCGGCAGTGTCCAGCCAAGGCCTCGTCAATGGCGTTATCGACCACTTCAAAGACCATGTGGTGGAGACCCGTACCATCATCGGTATCACCGATGTACATACCAGGGCGTTTGCGCACGGCGTCAAGGCCCTTGAGCACCTTGATCGAACTGCTGTCGTATTCGTTTGGATTGGGAATGTTCGTCATGGTGCCACGGATTGAATTAAGCGACCTTGTTCGATCTGGAAAACGGTAGCCTTGAGGCTCCCCGCCATAGGCTCGGCCTCCATGGCCGTTGCCGTAATAAAAAATTGGGTTGAACGGCCCTGAAGCAGTTCCAGAAGGGCCTGGCGATTGGGGCTGTCGAGCTCGGCCGCCACATCGTCGATGAGGACACAGCCGCGGGAACCTATCCGCGCCTCCATGAGCCGTGATTGCGCCAACAGCAGGGCATAGACCAGCAGCTTCATTTGGCCACGAGATACAAATCCCCGAACCGGCTTCTGGCCCATGAGGATCGAAAAGTCGCCCCGGTGAGGACCGCTCTGGGTGTGACCATGGCGCAGATCCGATGCCACATCACTGTCCAGAATGGCCTCAAGAGAACGACCCAAATCCCAACCGGGCTGCACCTTGAGCTCAAACGGAGAGGCCCCAAAAAAACGCCCCCCTATCTCGCGGAAATACGGCATCAATCGATCCAGATAGCCGCACCGCGCCTGATGCAACATTATACCGTAGCGGGCCATTTCATGGGTCCAAGGCGCCAATTCGCGGGTATTTCCCCGTCTGAGGAGGCTATTTCGATGATTGAGGGCGCGCATGTACCGACGCCAATAATCCAGAAAGGTCGGATCATCATGAAAGACCCCGAAATCGAGGAAGTTCCGTCGAAGCTTTGGCGAGCCTTCAAGCAGTGCGATCCCGGAGGGTTGAATCACCAAAAGAGGAAAAGCCTTCATGAGGAGGGCGCTGGATTGTACGCTACGTCCCCCGACATGAATCTCTCGTCGCCCCCGAGCCATCTTAAGACCTAGCACTTGGGGCTCCCCCTCTGGGGTCAGAACCCGTCCTGCCACGGTGAGCGCACTCTCGCCAAAACGAACCATCTGGCCCGCCTGGCTGGTTCGAAAGGAGCGGCCGCGTCCTAGAAGATAAATCGCCTCAAGCAATGACGTCTTGCCACTGGCATTAGGACCGACGATGAAGTTGATGCCCGACCCAGGCTCAAGGCGCAAAGGATCCAGATTCCTCAGCCCTTCGACATCGAGCTGAATCAAGCTCAAGAAATTCCTCCTGAAATCGGATCCAGGATGAAGGTCGGGAACACGCCGATCAGAGCCTCATGGGCATGACCACGCAGCGATAACGCGGATCATCTGGATCTTCAACCAGACAGCTGTTACCGGCCGGGGTGAACGAAAGGCGGAGCTCACTCCCAGAAACATGGCTGATCGCCTCAATCAGGTAGGCCGAATTGAATCCGACAGAGACGGCCCCACCCTCAGCTCTCACGCTGAGGCGCTCCTCAGCATCATCCTGATCCGCGCTCTGACTGGTCAAAATCATATCCCCGTTCGCTGAGGCGTCGAGAGAGATGCTTTTTTGTTTTTCATTGGTCATCAGACCTACGCGGCCCAAGGCCGAGCGCAAGAGATCGCGCTCCACCAGAATGGTCGTTGCGCACTCCTGAGGCAGGACTCGGCGATAGTCAGGATAACGACCATCAATCAGCTTGGTAGAAAAACTCAAACTCCCGATATTTGCCCGAAGGGTATTCGGTGAAATCTGAAGCGTCACTTCGTCTGCCGCATCATTCAGGAGTCGGTAAAGCTCGAGAACGCCCTTTCGGGGGACAATGATCTGCCGATTCGCGGCAAAGCCCTCAGCCAAGGTTTCCTGAAATACCGCCAGTCGATGACCATCCGAGGCGACCGTTCGAAGCGTAACGCCTTCAAGATCTAAAAGTAGACCCTTAAGGTAATAACGGACGTCTTGTTGAGCTATGGCAAAGAGGGTCTTTTCAAGAGCCGTCCGGAGTGTTGGGGCCGGCAGTGTCACTTCAAGATCGGTTTGTCCCATGTCAAAGGCCGGATAGCTTTCGACCGGGAGGGTCGTCAAGCTAAAGCGACTACTTCCCGCCTGGACGGTCAGGCGATCGCCTTTTAAGCCCAAATTTACCCGGCTTTGGTCCGGGAGAAGACGAAAAATATCGAGCAGTTTTCGAGCGGGGACCGTGACCTCGCCCGGCTCACCCGGTGAGGTGCCGACCCGTGCCACCAACTGGACCTCGGTATCCGTGGCCGTCATCTCCAGGGTGTCATCGGTAAGACGCATCAGGACATTCGAAAGGATCGGCATGGTTTGCCGCTTTTCGACGACGCCCATCAGGTGTGAAAGCGGCGCCAAAAGGGTTTCACGGTCAATCTGGAATTTCATTGGAAAATCCTGGGTGAGTGGCGATCGGGAGGCCTCAAGCGGACAGGAGCCGCTTGAGGTTGTTGTAATCCTCGAGGAATTTGGCATCACTGGCCATGATTTCCTGAACCTTACGGCAGGCATGCAAGACCGTGGTGTGGTCTCGGCCCCCAAACAGCTGGCCAATTTCAGGCAGACTGTGATTCGTCAGTTCCTTACTCAGCGCCATCGCGGCTTGACGGGGCCGCGTGACCGAGCGAGTTCGCTTGGGCGACAAGAGATCCGAAACACGGATTTTGTAATACTCGGCCACCGTGCGCTGGATGTTCTCCACATTGACCAGGCGATCTTGGAGCGCAATCAAATCTTTGAGGGCTTCCTTGGCGAAGTCGAGGGTAATGGGTTGCCCCGTGAAATGGGCATTGGCAATCACGCGTCGGAGCGCGCCTTCAAGCTCCCTCACATTGGAACGAATTCGCTTACCAATCAGGAACGCCACTTCATCCGGCAGGTTGACCTGTGCCTGTTGGGCCTTGCTCATGAGGATGGCCACACGGGTTTCAAGATCCGGGGGTTCGACCGCGACCGAAAGGCCCCAGCCAATGCGAGACTTCAGTCGCTCCTCTAGGCCCTTGATTTCCTTGGGGTATCTGTCGCAGGTCAGAATGATCTGATGTTTGTTTTCAAGCAGCGTATTGAAGGTATGGAAGAACTCTTCCTGCGAGCGTTCTTTTCCTGCAAAAAACTGAATATCGTCAATCAGAAGGGCATCCACCGTCCGGTAGAAGTCCTTGAAGGCGCTAATCGCATTGTGCTGAAGCGCCTTGACCATATCGGAGACGAATCGCTCGGAATGAAGATAAACGATATTGGCACCAGGATTCTGCTTCAGGATTTCATCCCCAATGGCATGCATCAGGTGCGTCTTCCCGAGACCAACCCCCCCATAAATAAATAGCGGGTTATAGGCTCGACCGACATTTTGAGCCACTTGCAAGGATGCCGCTCGGGCCAGCTGATTGGATTTTCCTTCGACAAAACTGTCGAACGTGAAACTTGGATTGAGGTTGTTCGCCAAAACCCGACGCGGAGACGCAGCTTTCGTCGCCGGCACGGTTTGCGCAGGGGCTATGGATTTTGCAGCCGTAGGGGATTCAACCGGACGGCTCCCGATCTCTAGACTCACCGTTGGCGCTGGCTGATTCTGGGCGGCCAGTACTTCTTCAATACGCCCAAAAAAATGCTGCTTGACCCAGTCCAGAACGAACTTGTTTGGGGCCAAAAGGCGAAGCTCACCCGCACTCTCTACCGGCTGGAGGGGACGTATCCAGGTATTGAACTGCTGGGGAGGGAGCTCACCCTCTAGGCGGCTCATGCATTGGGACCAGATCAGGCTCATCGGGGGAGGGGCCTCTGGGGACCGACGATCGGGGATGGACCTGTCATGGGAAGGGGGCTCTGCGTTCTCGAACCGATAATATAACGCAACCGCCCGAGACTCGCTGAGGTCATCTTCCATCCCGGCATCGGTCCCGCCATCATGAGCGAATTGGAGAGGCGCTATTGGGTATTGTGCGGATCGAAAGTAATTTCCAATCCGCAGATGATGCTGAAGGACGACCATTAAAGGGTCTTCAGGCAGCAGATCTTTGGGATCTTTTATTGATGGTCTGA
>JBEBBO010000183.1:0-5968 GCA_041158345.1 Pseudomonadota bacterium
ATGCCAGACTCTACGGCGTTGTCCATCCCGCTGATCGCCTTGAGGACATCTCTCGTCTCTTTGAACTGGGCCCCTTGCTCAATCGTCGTTTTGGTTCCCTTTCCGCCGGGCAAAAGACTCGGGTATCGCTTGCCAAGGCCTTGATCAATCAACCTGAGCTTTTGCTGATGGATGAACCGACTGCCGCACTGGATCCGGATACGGCCGATCGAATGCGGGAGACGCTGCTCAACTATCAACGACAAAAGAACGCCACGATCTTCATGTCCTCCCACAATATGCCGGAAGTCGAGAAACTCTGTCATCGGGTCTTGATGATGCGAAATGGACAACTCGTGGACGAGGGCACACCTGAAATGCTGATCGAGAAATACGGACGCAATACCCTTGAAGAGGTCTTCATCGATATTGCGAGGGGGCGCTGATGCGTGTGCGCCAATCGGGGCCTCGCGCTTCGGTTCGAAGAGTCTTCGCCATGGTCACTCGCTATGGCTATCTCATGCTGGCGTCATGGCCGAGACTACTTGAACTGGCTTACTGGCCGACCATCCAAATGATTCTTTGGGGTCTCATTAACCGCTATTTGACGGGACAAGCCGGGACGACCCTACAAGGCGCCGGAGTATTGATCTCTGCGGCACTGCTTTGGGACATCCTTTACCGGGCGCAACTCGGCGTGTCTCTGGTCTTCTTTGAGGAGCTTTACTCCAGGAATCTAGGCAACCTCTTTGTCAGCCCCCTCCGCCCCGGGGAATTGGCCAGTTCGCTGTTAATCGTCAGCCTACTCAGAACCCTTTTCGGTGTCGGGGTTGCGGCCGGCCTTGCGTTCCTCCTCTATGAATTCTCAATCTTTCGTCTCGGACTGCCATTGCTCGCCTTCTTCTCGAATCTTCTGGTCATGGGATGGGCCATTGGGCTGATGATCGTCGCCATGGTGCTTCGATACGGACTGGGCATGGAAGGGTTTGCGTGGGCCATCATTTTTGCCTTTGCCCCGCTGAGTGGCATCTATTATCCTCTGTCCGTTCTTCCTGACGGCGTCCGGCAAATCGCCTGGTTTCTGCCATCCAGTCATGTGTTTGAGGGCATGCGAGCTCTGATGGCGACAGGCGAGTTTCAGAGCGATCAACTGATCCAATCCGCTCTTCTGAATCTGGTATATCTGGCTCTGGGGCTCTCGTTGTATGCTTTGGCGATTTACAAGGCGCGGGAGAAGGGACTTTTACTCCAATCCGGCGAGTAATGTACCCCATGAGTGTGCACGCGGCATGGTCTTTCTTTCCTAACTGAGGTGTCCTGATGTCGTTTTCCCTTCCCATCATTCTTGCAGAACGCGGTTGGATTCCTGACGCCTGGGTTCGCCTGGGCATCCGCCGTCTATCGCGGGAAAGGGACGCCTCGCTTCCTCCGAAGAACGGCGAGGATCTCGAGACCTCGATACAAACCTTCATCAAGGCTATGGCCGAAAGCCCCATTGCTGTCCTCACGGAAAAAGCCAACGAGCAGCATTACGAATTACCGCCGGAGTTTTTCGAGCTGGTTCTGGGGAAGCAACGTAAATACAGCTGCTGTCTTTGGAAGCCTGAGACCCAGAGCCTGGATGAAGCTGAAGAACTGAGTCTGGCCCTCACGGCCGAACATGCCGACCTCAGGGATGGGCAGTCCGTCCTGGAACTCGGCTGTGGTTGGGGGTCTCTCTCTCTATGGATGGCGCGACATTACCCCAACAGCACCATTCTTGGCGTTTCAAATTCCAATAGCCAGCGTGAATCGATCATGGCGCGCGCTCACGCTGAGGGACTTCAGAATCTTGAGATTGTGACCTGCGACATGAATGACTTCTCGACGGAGCGGCGTTTCGACCGGATCGTTTCTGTTGAAATGTTCGAACATATGCGCAACTGGCAAGCGCTCATGACCCGAATTTCTGGCTGGTTGAAACCGGACGGACAGTTCTTCATGCATGTCTTCACCCATGCCAAGGCGCCCTACCTTTTTGAAGTCAAGGACGCAAACGACTGGATGAGCGAATACTTTTTCTCAGGGGGGATGATGCCCTCTCTGGATCTGGCTCCCAGGGTCGCAACAGATCTTCGGCTGGAGGCGCAATGGACGATCAGTGGCGAACACTATCGAAAAACGTCTGATGCGTGGCTCGCCAACATGGACCAGAATCGGGACCGTGTGATGGCTATTCTTGCATCCACCTACGGAGCCAAGCAGACCCAACTTTGGTGGCATCGCTGGCGGATCTTCTTCATGGCCTGCTCTGAGCTTTTTGGTTACGATCAGGGCAAGGTCTGGCCGATCGGGCATTATCGATTCAGTCAATCAAATTCTTCCCAAACACCATGAATCACCCCAGCCCCACCTCCATACTGCCTAATTTGTTTCGCTATCAGCTGACCTGGCTGGCCACGGTGTTGGGGACTGCGCATGACAAAACCGACCTGGGTGCTTTCATCGGGTTTCTGATGATCGTCCTTCACTTCAAAAAATGTCACCACCTCCTGGCGGAATACAAAACCGTCTTCACCACACTGCTTGTCGGCGGCTTGTGGGAACTGCTTCTCGTCCAGCAGCAATGGGTGGTTTATGAAGGGACTTCCGCGATCACGATCGTCCCGGTCTGGATCCTGATCCTATGGACTTCCTTTGGCGCGACGTTGAATGGCTGCCTCGGCTGGTTCAAAAACCACCTGGGCTGGGCGATGCTTTTTGGCGCAGCCGGAGGACCTTTGGCTTGGTATGGCGGCGCAGCCCTGGGCGCATTGAGTGTGCCGAATCCGCTCTTGGGCTATTCCGTCATCAGCCTTGGATGGGCGGTGATGATGCCCCTCCTTTCCTTTTTGGCGCGCTACTTTAGCCTGAATTCGCCCTTCATCGATGCGGAGGTGGGTCGTGTCAATTGAATGGCCACTGGCAGCTGCTGCCCTGATTCCCATGGCGCTTCTGGCGACAGCGGTTTGGATTCTGAGCAGTATCCGAAAGAACGTCGGAATCATCGACAGTTTCTGGAGCCTTTTCTTCGTCACCGCACTTTTTTTCTGGATGGGTCCTCATCCTGACGTTACGCCGCGACTGCTTCTGGTCTCGACTCTGGTGGTGACATGGGCCCTGCGGCTCTCGATTTACCTTACGGTGCGCAACTGGGGTAAACCCGAAGATCGCCGATATCAGGAAATTCGGCGGCGCAATCAGCCCTTTTACGAAATCAAAAGCCTCTTTTACGTCTTTTATCTTCAGGTCATTTTGGCCTGGCTCGTCGCCTTGCCGCTCTTGCCCGCCCTCAAATCCGACGCGCCCTTGGGTCTTTATGATGGCCTTGGCGCAGCCCTTTTTCTCTTCGGCCTTTTGATGGAGTCCATTGCCGATGCCCAAATGGCCCGGTTCAAAGCCTTGGATCGGCCCAAAGGCAGCGTCATGAATCAAGGCCTCTGGCGATACTCCCGCCATCCGAATTACTTCGGCGAGGCCCTGCTATGGTGGGGCTTTATCCTGATCACCTTATCCGCAGGTGGCTCGCCCTGGTTGATCCTTTCACCCCTCTTCATGACTTTTCTCTTGATGAAAGTGTCAGGGATCCCTCTTTTAGAGGCGGATCTAATGAAAAGAGGTCCCGCCTACCGGCGCTACATCGAAACCACCTCGGCATTCTGGCCAAAACCACCCAAGGAGGGTCCATGACGCCCCTGCTTCGTCGATCACTCGCCCTTTTAGGCCTCGTGTATTCAAGCCATGCACTCTCCGATGGATCGTGGCCGTTCAAGGTCTACCTTGATGATCAGCCGGTCGGCGAACATCGCTTTAGCACCCAGACCCACCAAGACTCGCTCCAACTGCTCAGCGAAGCGCATTTTGACGTTCGAATTTTGGCGATTCCCGTCTATCGTTACAGCCACCGCTCGGAGGAACGCTGGAAAAGCAATTGTCTGGAACAAATTCATGCCACGACCGACGATAACGGCACGCCCCAAGAAGTCCGGGGGGAAAGGCAGGCCAACGACTTTGCGATCTTCGTTGCGGGAAAAAGTCAGGCCCTCCCCGCCTGCATCATGACCTTCGCATACTGGAATCCCGAAATACTTCGCCAATCGAAGCTTTTGAACCCGCAAACGGGCGAGTGGGTCCCGGTCACGATCCGACATCTGGGCAAGGACAGCATTCAAGTCGCCGAAAAAGACCAACTGGCTGATCACTACCACCTGTCTGCCCCCAAGTTTGAAATCGATCTTTGGTATGACGCTGCCGGTCAGTGGATCGGGCTGGATTCTCAAGTGGAATCCGGCGGAAAACTTCGCTATCGACTGGACAAAAAGCCATGACGCATCGATCCAGGGCTACAAAATTTGCCGCATTTGCCCTCATCGCGGGCTTCCTTGGGGCTTGCGGCAGCCAAAGGCCTCCCATCCATACCGTACCTAAGGTCGATCTTTCACGGTTTATGGGCCCGTGGTATGTCATAGCCAATATCCCGACTTTCGTCGAGAAGGGTGCACACAATGCGATTGAGAGCTACCGTCTCAATCCTGATGGCAGCATTGCCACGACGTTCACATTCCGCGAAGGTGGTTTTGAAGGCCCAGAAAAACGCCATGAACCCAAGGGTTTCGTCAAAGACACCCAATCGAATGCCATTTGGGACATGCAGTTCTTCTGGCCCATCAAGTCAGATTACCGAATTGTTTATCTGAGTGAAGACTACGGGGAAACCATCATTGGTCGTGAAGCCCGTGATTATGTCTGGATCATGGCCCGCAAACCGCAGCTTTCGGAAGACAAGCTGCAGATGCTGATCAAGCGTTGTATCGATGAAGGTTACGATGCGACAAAGATTGAGCGCGTGCCACAACGGTGGGGCGCATCATGAGTGAATCAGACGACCCGCCGATGGCTAAACGACGAGGACCCTGGGCCTCGATCGTCGCCTGGTTCGATAACGAGAACGGCATCGTAACCACAACCGGCGATGCGGACCACATCGACTGGTTGAGAACGTTGCCCTTTGTTCTAATGCACCTCGGGTGTCTTGGCATCTTTTTCTTCGGATTCAGTTGGGCAGCCGTCATTCTGGCTATGGCGCTTTATCTGATTCGGATGTTTGCCATTACCGCGTTTTATCATCGCTACTTCTCCCACCGTGCCTTCAAGACATCACGCGGGATTCAGTTTTTGTTTGCTCTCATTGGCGCCTGTTCAATCCAACGCAGCCCCATCTGGTGGGCGGCACACCATCGTCACCACCACGCACATTCCGATGCGCCTGACGATACGCATTCGCCGGTTCAGAAGGGGTTTCTCTGGAGCCATATGGTGTGGTTTCTCTGCAGACAAAACTTTACGACACGAAAGCATCTGATTCGTGATTGGATGAAATTTCCCGAATTGGTCTTTCTCGATCGCTACGACACCATGGTCCCCGCCCTTTTTGGCGTGGCCATTTACGGATTGGGCGAAGTCTTGGAATGGGTCGCACCCGACTGGCAAACCAACGGTGCCCAGTTCCTGAGTTGGGGGTTCTTCCTCTCAACCGTCATCCTGTACCACGCCACCTTTACGGTGAACTCTCTCGCCCACGTCTGGGGATCTCGCCGCTATGCCACTCGAGACGATAGCCGGAACAATCCCCTCTTGGCATTGATCACGCTGGGTGAAGGCTGGCACAACAATCATCACCATTACCCCGGCAGTGTCCGCCAGGGATTCTTCTGGTGGGAGCTGGATCCGACCTATTACATCTTGCGGCTCATGGCGACCTTGGGCCTGGTCTGGGATCTTCGCCCCCTCCCTGAGCGGTGGCGTGAACGCGATCGGATCGACCGACCCTCGGATTGAACCCCACGTGAGCCTGCGTCAATTCTGAAGGAGAGCGCTGCATGCATGCTGCTGAACGGCCTAAAATTGCCATCATTGGAACCGGGATCTCAGGCCTCACGGCTGCCTATTATTTGAACCCGCACTGTGATCT
>JBEBBO010000184.1:0-3517 GCA_041158345.1 Pseudomonadota bacterium
ATTTTTGGGCATTCGCGCGGCAAACCGCCGCACAAAGTACACCATTTTGGGGAATTACGCACCTAGACCGTGCGGACGGGGAAGAAACGCACGAATTGCGGCGACCCCCTGTGCCCCATGCTTGCGCGCTACCTGAACGTCCCGGGTCCCGACCCCCCCCAGAGCATAGACGGGAAAGGCGACCTTTGCGACCAGGGACTCAAATTGAGTCCAGCCCATGGCCGGCGCCCCGGGATGGCTGGCGGTGGGAAGAACAGGACCGAGCACGGCAAAATCGACGCCAAGATCTCTCGCACGCTCTAATTCGAGGGCATCATGACAGGAAGCCGCCAACCATCGATTTTTGGCAATCGGTCGATCCTGCCATTCCAGAAGTTCATGCGCTCGAAGATGAAGTCCTGCAGCATCGGTCGCATCGACAAGATCTGACGGACCATCGAGCATGACCTTGATGCCTAGAACGTGAGCTTCCGCCACCCAGTCGCCCACACGATCCCCTGCCTTTGGACCCTGGAGGGTCCGGAAACGGACCAGCTTCAGTCCCTTTTCGCTCCAGGCTTTAAGGAGCGCCCTGATAATCTCAGGCGAATGATCATCCAAATTCAGAATGGGGTATTGATCCGGCAACTGGACCGCTGTTTTGATCGGAGCATTTGCTGCAGGAAATTCATACTGATCGAGGTCTCTCGGCAAGACCCACTGGACAGGCTGCCCCTCAAGACCCCTCGGCTCTCCGGAGAAATCGAAAACCTCCCGAACGTGGAGTCGAACTAGCCGGTCCGGGTAAGCATGCACCAGGGTAATGAGGGGGGTTGAGACGTGAACCTGGATACCAATCTCTTCCCAAAGCTCTCTTTTAAGCGCCTCAGACACCGTCTCGTGAGGTTCAAGCTTTCCGCCTGGAAACTCCCAGAGGCCACCTTGATGAACCCCTTGAGGCCGCTTGGCAACAAGAACCCGACCACTAGCGACATCGCGAACAACGCCCGCCGCAACTTCAAGATGAGGGCGGTCGAAGTCCATGCGCAACCCCAAGGGTCAATCAGGTCCGATATTCCGCGTTGATGCGGACGTAATCGTAGGAAAAGTCGCAGGTCAATACGGTTTCCTGGGCGTCACCACGCCCGAGGAAGACCCTAATGAGGATTTCGCTTTGGGCCATGACCTTGGCGCCCGCTTCCTCGGTATAACGAGCGCAGCGACCACCGGATTCGACAATTTGGACGTCGTCCAGCCAGATGGCGATATTTTCGATGATAAGATTGTCGCAACCCGCCCGCCCCACTGCCGCAAGAATACGTCCCCAGTTGGGATCTGACGCAAAGAATGCCGTTTTGACCAGTGGCGAGTGCGCAATGGTCTTGCCAACCAACCGAGCCTCTTCGCGATCTCGCGCGCCCTCTACCCGAATTCGAATGAGTTTCGTGGCGCCTTCGCCATCCCGCACAATAGCTTCTGAAAGCTGCGCAAGAACGCTGTGGACCGCTCCCGCAAACGCATCAAATGCAGGTGTCCCTGGCAGCAACTGGGGCGACTTGCCCGAAGCCATCAAGACGCACGCATCGTTGGTCGAAGTATCGCCGTCGACGGTTACGCAATTGAAGGTTCGGTCTGCTATGTCTGTGAGGAGCCCCTGTAACACAGGCTTTTCGACACAGGCGTCCGTTGCAATGAAGGCGAGCATCGTCGCCATGTTGGGCTGAATCATCCCAGCACCCTTGGAGATACCGGTCACAGTGACCTCATAACCCCCAACGTCCACGACTTGGCTTGCAAGCTTTGGATAGGTGTCCGTGGTCATGATCGCGCGCGCCGCCTGCTCCCAATGGTCCTCGCTGAGGCCCCCTAATGCAGACGGCAACGCCACTTCAATCTTTTCGACCGGAAGATATTCCCCGATCACCCCCGTCGAGAACGGCAGAACCTTTTGCGCACTGCCGCCAGCCAATTTTGCCAAGGCGTGGCACGTCGCTCTCGCATCCTCGAGGCCCCGAGGTCCGGTACCCGCATTGGCATTACCCGAATTGACCAAAAGCCAACGGGGGTTGGCGCCCAGATGCTCTCGAGCCACCACAACGGGCGCAGCACAGAACGCATTTTGAGTAAAGACAGCCGCGACCACCGCCGTCTCATCCGCCTCAATGATCAGAAGATCATCCCGGTCTTTTTTCTTGATCCCGGCTTGGGCTGTTCCAAGTCGGATCCCAGGAACCGACCGAGCAACACCTTGTGCTTGAGCAACCGCCATGTCGGGTCTCCTGGCTTTCGGGTCAGTCCAGCTTGCCGTGACAAACCTTGTATTTCTTGCCGGAGCCGCAGGGACAAGGATCGTTGCGGCCGACCTTCTCGCCCTCACGGGTATAGGGGCGATTCGCCTCTTCAGACGCCGCAGTCTCTTCCGGTGCGCTGATCGTATAGCCGAGATCGCCTTGCGGTAGGGTGTACCCCTCATTCTCCCCAACGACACCACTGACCAGGTCAGGGGCGTCCGCATGCTGATATTCAAATTCAACTGGCGCGCGGTTTTGCTCTTCCATCCGAACGACTTCGGCCTCGGAATGCACCTGAACCTTGGAGACAATGCCGACCACCTCGTGTTTGATGCCCTCGATCATCGAGGTAAACATCTCAAAGGCTTCCTTCTTGTACTCCTGCTTGGGATCCTTCTGTGCATAACCGCGAAGGTGGATCCCCTGACGCAGGTGATCCATCGCCGCCAAGTGCTCTTTCCAGGAATCATCCAGCACCTGAAGCATGACGGTCTTTTCGAAGTGTCGCATGACACTGGGGCCCAGCGATTCGACCTTGCCCGCATAGACCTTGGATAGCTCTTCGGCTATCCGGTCCTGAAGACTGTGCTCATCGAGTCGGCTATCCTCATCCAGCCACTGCTGAATGGGAAGCTCGACGCCCATTTCGCGTTCGATCGCCTCTTGAAGTCCTGAGACATCCCATTGCTCTTCCAGCGTCTGCGGCGGGATGAATTGACCAAAGAATTCGGCAACCGTATCGACCCGCGCCGCTTCAATGGTCTCCGAAATATCTTCGCTCTTCATCAGCTGGTCGCGCATGTGATAGATCACACGACGCTGGTCATTGGCGACATTGTCGTATTCCAACAGCTGTTTACGAATATCGAAGTTACGCGCTTCAACCTTGCGCTGCGCATTTTCAATCGCACGCGTCACCCAGGGATGCTCGATGGATTCGCCCTCTTTCATCCCGAGGCGCTGCATCAAGCTCGCCACCCGATCGGATGCAAAGATTCGCATCAACGGGTCTTCCAGGGAGAGATAGAAGCGTGAGGAACCCGGATCGCCCTGACGACCGGAACGGCCGCGGAGCTGGTTATCGACACGACGGGATTCGTGTCGCTCAGATCCGATCACATGGAGGCCACCGGACGCCACGACGGTTTGATGTCTTGCCTCCCACGCGGCTTTCGCTGCCGCGTGAGCGGCTTCATCATTGGGATCCAGACCGACGGTGTCTTCTTCCAGACTGCCACCCAACACGA
>JBEBBO010000185.1:0-3040 GCA_041158345.1 Pseudomonadota bacterium
TGACGAAGACCATATCCACGGCCTTGTAGGGATTGCCCAGATAGCCCTGACTTCGGACAAATCCGATACCGGTCTGAACCAGAAGCCCTCGATTCACCACCTGCGACAAGTTGAGATGGAAATTCCAGTCCTGACGCGTTCCGGTGATATGCTCTATTTTGGTTCCATTGGGGGCTGACTCAACCTGAATTTGACCCCTTGCAGCGTAATAGCTCTTGTCGATATAGGGTGAATACGCCGGATTAATTAAGGCGTAGACGGAGCTGTTGGTGTAATCGACACCATAATTGAGCGCAGTCTGCTTGTCATTGAAGTTGATGAGGCCGTTCAAGCCACCAAACGCAGAACTATAATCCGGCTCCTGCGACACGCCCCCGGCCACATTAAAGGCCATATCTTCCCATTCCCTACCCAATCTGAAGTTTCCTGAATTGCGAATTTCCGGAGATGCCGAGGCCACAGTTTGAACCAGACGCGCATCCGGAACGTACGTTGCGGTATTCGGGTCCAACAACCAGGGGGTCAGTTTCTTGTCGTAAAGGATGGTTCCATTTCCCCTGACTAAAGGAGACGCTCCTGCCAACGTAGGGTTATTGCCCCCCAAGGCGTAGGGGGCTGACGTTACAGGCGTTGCTCCCGACCACGTGTCCTGAACGTAATTAAAAGAAAACTTCCATCGGTCCGGAAATGTGAGAATGGCATTCCCTTCAATGTTTTCAACACTTAACGGGTTGTACTGACTTTTGAGACCGCCAAGCAGTTGCCAAGGAGTCTGCTTGTAATAGCCGTATTGAAGTCCAACCGGATCATCGATCAAAGCCTCCGCACGAGGGGCTATTGAGAGCCCCGGTAAAGCGAGGGCGGCAGCAGTCAGCTTGATCAAAGCTCCCGACTCTGACCGGGTCTGGACCCGCGAAAAGAGCGAATTGAAGGCAAGACGCCGAAGAAGCATTGCACTCGCGTGAGAATACTCATGGGGTGTGCGTAGCCGCGACCGCAGGACATCAGAAATCGACTTGAACATCTTCAATGCAACAAGTTAAGAGGGATCAGTAGCAGCCACAGCCGCCACCTCCAGTAGATGCCGTGCTGCCGCCGGCGGACTCCCGGGATCCATAAATGTGTTCCCGGAATTCAGCCTGCGCGCCAAACGGCTGGGGAGCCATATGTGACTTTGCGAGCGTGCCCCGCTGCCAGGGTTTGACCGATTCGCAGCCCGAAATCCCAAAACCCACAAACATCACGAGAAGACCTTTAAACAAAAAGGGGTTGCTTTTGATGATTAGGTACATGGAATTCAGTCCAGAGGCGTTGGCGGATAAAGCCCGGTGTATTTCCCGCTCTGTGTGTCACATTCCTGCATGGTCTGAATGACTGCAGCCCCCTTCAACTTACTATCGGAATCGCTAGCCTTAGCCTTCACTTTCTTGAGGGTCAAGAGGTAATCCCCGGCGCCTTGATTGACCACGGCAAACGCACTAAAGCGATTATCCCCATTAGCCGTATCAATAACTGACTGAACTTCACCATTACGTGAAATGGTTGCCTGCACCCGAAACTTTGACGCCTTCGTCCTATTCTGAACCCGAAGCATCATTCGGACAGGCGCACCGGAACCATCATCAAAGCAAGTGATCCTGTAGCTGCGACTGCTAGTGCCCGAACTACTGAGGGTAGTGGAAATTCGGGATGCACCTGCTATCTGACGCGGCTGAAGAAATTTGGTCGATTGAGAGGCGGATACCACATCCACATCGGCCAAGGCCGAGGAGTTTCCTAGCCCAGGGAGTAATGTGGCAATTGTTGTCAAAATTGCCAGCGCACCAGATCCCGATGTGCACACAGTGGTCTTCATTCCCTACTCTCCATAAATCTTAGTTTGTATGACCGTCGTGTTCAGGGAGGCCCAATCTCATTCGGGCTAACTCCCTCACTAATTCATCCGGATCGCTCAATGCTTGATTAAGAATCGCAGCAGCTCCCTGGCCCACACCAACAACATCAAGGGCGGCCAGACGAACATTCGCGTCAACGTCTGTAAGTCCATTCAGCATCTGCTCACGAGAGCCTTCTGGATCAAGTCCATGCAGACCCAAAAGGGCTGCGGCCCTTACCTCACCACTCGTATCGGAGAGTCCAATGTCAAACGCCCCCCGCTTAATCGTTGCGTCTCCAACATTTAGCTGGGCAAGTCGGGTATATCCATCTGCTCTCTCGCCCGGATCTTCAGAGTGCGTCATCTGAAGGATGCCGGCTACTCGGCTCGATTCGGCGTACGACACCACTGATTTTCTTTTGGCGTAAGATGAGGACAATACGCGAACGCTAGCAATACCTTCAGGGTTACCCGGGAGGCCTCGCCTATACATTACGCTGGCGCCGCTCCCCAGAATACAACCCATGATCACCCTGATATCGACACCAGAACAGCGCAGTGTCAATGGCAATTCCGGTGGTGGCACAGAGATGACGGGAACACCCATTGCCTCGGTCAGTCTCTTAAAAACATCGGAGAGCTGAGCTTCTCTTACCTCAATCGTCCAGATCCCCTCCGGCGAGCGGTGAATTCCAATGGAATTAGATTCAGCACAGGCCCATCTAGACTCAGCTAACCCTGACATCAGAAGGGCTAAAAACCAGATGATTGAAATACTAGGCGCTGAAAATCTGAACACATAAGAAACGTTTTGAAATCGGGCCAAAATAGCTCCAAATTTAAATGCGCGACTCGTTACAGCAAGTATCATGCCCACATCGATATACCAACGGATATTTGGCTCACACAAAGCTCTGGAATGATGCGATGAAAACGGGCTGACTACTTTATTAACCCAACCACAAAATATGAAGCGCTCTGTTTGATGGCGCCCCCCTACCTGCATGGCCTGAAGGCCAGCTCAGCGCTCGCCATAAAGTGGCCGTCGAAGAGCTAAGAACCTAGCGAGTCGTGATGCGTGAGTAGCCTACCGGCGAAATCCACCTTTGTGTCACAAATTCAAAGAACGCACGCAAAGAGGCGGGGAATGCCTCAGAAGCATGG
>JBEBBO010000186.1:0-17278 GCA_041158345.1 Pseudomonadota bacterium
GCACCAGTTTCAGCCGATTCCGTCGAGGTCTTGCCACCGGCCGGACTTTTTGAGAACCGCGTCTCGATGGCACGAAGGGTTCGCTCCCAGGGCGCCTCACTCTGAATTCGGTCGGCGAGTAACGTCCACCCCAAATCGGCACGGAATTGACGTAGCCTGGGGCTGGCGGCTTCATCCCCCCCGTGCAGTCGGTGCAGGAGCGATGCAAGTTCAGCGGCGGGCCAGAGTAGACCACGCGCCCCATAGGATTCGATCAAGTCGGACAGAGGTTCTGCAATTTCACCCAGGACATCCCGCTCAGCGTCGAAGCGCAGCAAGAGCATCAATCCAAACCAAAGCGACCAAACATCCGGTGAAGGCGACTGAACAATCCCGATCAGCAAGTCGCGGAGGGCGTGCGTATCGGATCCCAACCGGGTTTCCAAATCATGGCATCTGGCCAGAATGCGATAGACCGGAAACATGCGAACCCAATAATCCGAGTTGCGCAGCAAGCCTTTGAGTTGGGTCAGGTCTTTGGGATTCCGTCGAAGCAGCAGTGCCATGGCGTGAAACACGCCGAAGACCCCGGGCAAGAGGTCCTTCTTTTCACCGGTCTGTTTACGAAGGACCCGAAGTCCGACCTCAAACGCAGGAATCCCAAAATCCTCAGCCCCATGAATCAGGTTCATGATGCCGGAGAGGGCCATGGCCTCGGCATGGTCAGCCGGAATCATGCCAAAGCGATCCCGGGCCTGATCCGCCCTTCCACACAGCAAGGCGGCGACGGCCAGATGGCCAGTCGTCGCGGACAGATGATCGGCCAGCCGCATGAGGCCCTCAAGATGTGGCCGGTCACACAGACCCTGCGCCACGGACTCGATGACCATGGCGGGAAAGAAGCGAAGTTTGAATCGTTCCGAAAGTCCCTCAAACCATTCAGTATCCAAAGGATTCAGAAGTGCCAGGGCACAGATGGCATCAGGGCCGCGAATGTCCATCCAGGAAGGGCCATAGTAGCGGCCTGCATAGGCGCAGAATGCCTTGAAGATATGGGCGATGTAGGCTTCGTCCCGGAGATAGAAGCCGATGCGGATTTCCCGGACATATTGAGCGCCCGATGCAAAAAACGGCAGGATATGGGTGGTGCGGTAGGCGCCCCGATAGCTCCCGTTTTGAAACGGAAAAAGATCATGGACGATGCCAATGACGGCCTCGAATCGCTCCACATCCGCGGCGAGCGATCGCATGACCAAGTCGATCAACAAGGGCGAGCAACTGTAGCCTTCACCGCCCCCGGGAAGCCGTTGGCTGACCACCAACGCTTTCGCAATCAACGGCGAGAGATCCAGTTTTTCCTTGGCAGGGAACAGGATCGCCGATTTGAGGGGTTTCAGTGTCAGCGGTGCGAGATTGACCGCAAGGATTTCGATGAGCGATTTTTGAGCGGGATCCAGCGCTTCATAATGCGCGAACAGTTGCGATGGGAGCGATTCTTGGGAACGCATCGGAGTGGCACGCAGCGGTCGAATCAAATGTTGCCAGATCTTGGGGGAACGCCTTGTTGCGGTGGGGACTCCCGCTCCGGAACGATGCGCCCGATGGCGATCTCGGCGAGCTTATAGCCTTTGGCCAGAGCGGTGAGTTGATCCATTGAATCGTCCCCGATCGCCACACCAAAGCCCTGGGATCGCTCGTCTCTTAGGATCTTGTACTGGATTGTGGTCGTCTCCAGCCGGTCCGGCAGTGCCGCCGACACCAGGGCCCTGCCAATCATGCCCAAGACATTGCCCTCCTCGCCCCCGCCCAGCTTTTGCTTGGCCTCACTGTAGCGCTGGCTGAAAGTCGGCTGAGGTTGGATCGTCGCCTGACAGACCCGCTCCCGCGCCTTGAGATCACTGGAGACTTCCGTGACCATCCCGACCTCAGCCAGCGAATTGAGATCCAGTGGCGAAAGGGCCTGTGCCTGAATCAGGTTCAGCGTGGTGCTGCTCCCGCACCCTGGAAGGTATAAATCACAGCCTGACAACGGCAGCAAGAGGCAGAGGAGAACGACGGGGCGCGACTTGATCATGATGAAAGGCGATCTAATGAAATAAAGCATGCATTTTAGCCTTGAGTCATTGCGGCAAAGATCTTTTGAGCCGCCTTCCCACCGAGAGCCAGGGAAGCCGACCGGTAGCCAGCCCGAATCAGTGCTCGAAACGCATGACCTTTGAAGGAAGGATCTGATACCAACGTCGTGAATCTCTGGTTTTTCCTGACCCAGGGCCCTGAAACCCGATGACGGTCCGCCGCATAGCCTTCAAAATCGCCGTCTCGAACCGCCTCGGCAAAGCGAATCCCATCGGCAATCCCCATGTTCATGCCACGACCACCGATCGGGGAATGAATATGGGCGGCATCCCCGGCAATCCAGACCCGATCCACGCCATAGGTGTCGACCTGGGCAAAATAGACATCAAAGTCGCTCTCCCAGGTGGTTTTCTGGATGCGTGACGAGAGACCGAGTTCCTCAAAGGTGGATCGCGTGGTGGCCGCAAATCGCACCCGGTCCTTGCCGATGCGCATGGCCATCACCGCGCCCGAATCCAGAATCCAGATCACCAGATCGGGTTCACCCTCCCAGTTCAGAATCGCATCCTGGCTGTACATCCCTAGTGGCTCCGGAGTCCTGTGTGGATCGATCTGGAGCGTCTCCCGCACCTTGCTGTGGGCACCGTCCGCACCGAGGAGATAACGCGAGGTGAGGGTTCGAGGCCCCTTTGGCCCTTCGACCACGGACGCCACGTGCGACCCATCCTGCTGAAAGGAAACCAGGGTCTGAGGACGCTCGACGGTGATTCCCCGCTCGGAGAGCCCCTGATTGAGGCAGTGCTCCGTTTCAAGCTGCGGCAAGGAAATCGGCCGAATCCCATCGGGAGCGGCATCCCCGACGGCCCCGGAAACGATGTCCCCATGCGGTCCTCGAATCGCCATCGACGTAAAAGGAACGCCGGCCTGTTCGATCTTTGTATGGATGCCGAAGGGTTTCAAGGCTCTGAGCGCACTCGAATTAACCAGAATCGCACGTGAAAATCCAAGTCCGGTTTCATGGCGATCGATGAGGATGACTTTGAAGCCAAAGTCGTGGAGCGCAATGGCGGCACTCATGCCGGTCGGGCCTGCGCCGGCAATCAGGACATCACAATCCAGTGGATTCGACATGATTCACCTCGAGAGGAGACAGGGGTTTCAAGCTTGAACCTGGTGGCTGCCTGCCTGGGTTCCAGAATGCCATTATTGGCACCCAAGATCACATGACGCAACGCCGTCCCGGTCTTATACTGAACGTCCCTTGTTCAGAGATTCCTCGCCTCCATGCGCATCGTCATTCCTTTCATCACGCTGGTTCTCGGTTTTCTGCTTCAACCCCCTGTCGCTCTGGCGGCGAGCTTTGATTGCGCCAAGGCCAAGCAACCGGCTGAACTTTTGATCTGCGGCGTTCCAGCCCTCTCGAAAGTGGATAGCCAGATGGGCGAAATCTATCGAAAGAACCTCGCCGAACTCGCTCCCAGCGCAAGCCAAATCTACAAGGACGGCCAACGGGACTGGCTCATCTATTGGCCCGGTCTTTGTGCCAATGATGCCGGGAAACTCGATCCCAAGTCCGATGAGACGGTCCAGTGCGCCAAAACCGAGTACGCAGCGCGCATTGCGACACTCAAGCTGCAAAAGCGGACGGTGGAAAACCTCCTGGCCTACCCGGTCAGCCATTATCGGGTGTTGAAATCCACTGCAGGACTCGACTTCATCAAGACGGCCCATCACACCGAAACCCGCATGGCCATCGATGTCGAAGGGGCTAATGCAGAACAAAAGGCCCTGGCAGATGCGCTGAACCACTGGCTGGGCGCATCGCCTATCGAGACCTCGAGCACCAATGGCGAGGATGAAACCACCAGCGATACCGAAATTCAGCTGTCTTTCAGAGAATCGGCGTCCGGCCTGATCCTCTCCGCCCAGCAATCCGGTTTTTTAATGGGCCATGGCGCGGCGCATCCTTTGAGCACCGCCTCGCAGCGTCATTTCAACCTGCTTTCCAAACGTCCGCTTCGCGCGGATGACATCTTTCAAGGAAAGGCGTGGGAAGACACGCTGACCCCGCTTGTGGAAAAGGCCCTTAAAAAACAGCTCGCCGAGAATTACAGCGTCGAGAAGATCGAAACGCTGAAGGCCTTGGTGGTGGAGCCTGCGCACTGGGTTTTTGACAAAAAGGGACTGACGGTCACGTTCAACCCCTATGAAGTGGCCCCGTATGCCGCCGGGGCACCCGAGGTCACGATCCCATGGGCCGCCCTGACCTCTGGCTTGAACCCCGTGTTTTCGGCCTCACTGCCCAAAGCCCAGACCTCGCGTCGGTCCCCTTGAGCTTGAGGCCTCAAGGCCCCAATTCATCCCTGATTGCTTCCAGCGGAGTTCAATTCCATGCCTCTGAGACAACCTTCACGCATTCGACACGCGCTTTCGGCGTTCCTTCTTGTCCCTCTGCTGGCCGTTGCCGCTGAAGGCACCCAGCCCGTGACCGATCCGAATGCGGCCCACCCTGCAACCGCTCCCGCCTCTCCCCATGGCGAAGCCGTCACGCCCCAAACGCCGGCCCCGGTTGAACCTGAAGCCCCCAAAACCGAGGCCCCCTCCGGAAAAGGACTGGTCGTCAATCGGGCGCCCGACTTTTGCATGAAGAAGGACCCGCCCCCTCACTGTGCTGAGTGATCCTTCATGGCATTCAATATCGATCAGTTCGATAAATATTCGAGAATTCTGGTCGGCTGGATTTCCATCATTGCCTCTCTGACCGGCGGCTTCATTGCGCTCAACACCTATCTCCAGAGCGCGGAATCCGAACGGGCCAAGGAAACGCTCAAATATCGCGAGCGTTTCGACCTCCCCCGCTATGTGGTTCCCATCAAAAAGATCGAGGAAAGTCTCAAAACACGGGAATCGGAACTGACCCGCGCCATCGAAAAGGGGGATGAGGCCGCCACCCGCTATGTGACCGGTCTGATTCGGGATGAGAAGATCGACATCGACTCCGTGATCGACATCTATGAAGAGATTTACCTGTGCATCGAAGCCCGGCTGTGCGACCGGGAAATTGCCGTGCGATTCTTTGGAAAGCGCGCCTATGAGATGTATGGCCCCATGGGCTATTACATCAAGGACGTCCGGGAAGATGCGGGTGACCGTCGCTACGGTCGAGGCCTCCAGTATTTCTTCAAGGAATGGAAAACGCTGAAGCGTCAGGAAAGTGGAGATTAGCCTTTCAGTCGCCGGGAGCGTCCCCTTAGCCGGCTATTTTCTTTCGCAGTACATCCCGCCTTCGGTCTGAGGCCGGCACATAAAGGCCTCCGGTTTCTCGATGGGTTCGTTGGTGTAGCCCTGCGTCGCCTCACTCCCGGAGAGGTTTGAAATCAGCAAGGATTTGAGCCAGTAATCCACCGTATGGCACCGGTAGTGACCGGGGATGGCCACCGGTGTGCAGCGTTTGAGACCGCTGACCGCCTCCTCGCGCGACATGCATTTATTGTCTTGTGCCTCCTCCGTCAGGAGGCTCGCACAGAAAACGACCTCAACCGCCTCCCCTTGATGCTCGGGTGCGAAGGTGAGGTTCGGTCGACCGAGGGCCTGCCACCGACTCCGTTCGATACACCGGTAACTGCCATCGCTCCCCGTGATACAGCGCCCCCGCTGAAGATCCAGAGAGGTTAAGCCCGGGGCAGTGCCTTTTTCATGCACGCCATCCCCCTGCGGAGGGGCAAGTTCCGGAGCGGCAGTTGCCGATGCGGGGGATGCCTGGGTTCCGGCAGAATGGACTCGACTCACCGCATCGTCACAACCCGCAAGACAAAAATCACCGACCAGGGACGAACTTTCCCAAGGGATCTGGCGCGGATTGGATTTCAGCACCTCTTCCCGGACTTTCTTGAAGACATCCTCGATCTTGAGCCCCTTCTGGGTCATGAATTTTTTGAGAAAGTGGGTATAGAGGCCATTCCCCCCCCGCGCGTTGTCATCCGCTATCGCACCCGGGGCTGTGGCAAAGGCAATGATGGTCCCCTTGGAGGCCGTCATCGTGGCCAGCCCCCCTGAATTTCCGCGGTGCGAAAGGAAGGGGTTATTGCGACAGGCGTCCAGAATCAGAATATTGACATCGCTGCGCGCCTCCGCCATTTCGGAGAGGATGATGTCGGCATCATAGGCACGGGCTTTTAATTCGCCGCTGCTCTGAATATCGGCCCCTACGGGTATCAGGTAATTGATGCCATCCGCCTGGGCGCCATGACCGGAGTAGTAGACCATGGCCACGCCACCTTCCTGGATTCTGGCTCGAAATTCGCGCACCGCAGTGGTCAGGGCTGTGACGTCGGCATTTTCCCGGTAAATGACCTCGAATCCGACGCTCAGCAAGGCATCGCGAATATCGGAGGCATCGTGGATCGGATTCTTGAGCGGCGCCTGAGCATAATCTTTATTGCCAATGACCAGAGCCATCCGGGGACTTTTGGGCAATGCCGTCTCGGGCACCGTAACGTTCGCCGGGGGTTCGCTGGGCGACTGCGGGGCCGGACGCGTTGCCTGTGGCTGGGCTGCCGAGGTCTCCCCTGTGATTTCGGGGGGAGGTGCCGTATCCGCAGCAATCGACAGAGAGCCTACGACGAAGAGCACAAGCACCCAAAGGCCCAAAAGGCGCCTCAACCAGCCTGGGGCGGGGTCAGAAGGTATTGAAGGTGTCCTACTCATGCGCAAAGGGATGGGACCTCACCAGGGTCAATGACAAAAATAGTTCCATTCTCGTTGTGCGAGCGTGTCGGGCTCAATCGTTTCCCACCCCCTCGGGTCGATGACGGCTGCAACAACCTCCCCCTCGCCCATCGGATGCTCATGGGCAACCCGCATGATCAGGCGAAATTGATGCGTCTTGCAGTCATATTCCGTCTGGACACGCTCCGAGCGAAAAACATAACCCTCAAGATCCTTTGGCGCATGGTAGTTCCAGACTTTCCATGCCATGACCCCATTCGGCAAGATTTCACGGGAACGCAGATCAATATAGATCGTGATGCCCTGCTCTTCATGAAACCGTTCGAAGTGACTATGAACGTGCACCGGTTCCTCCGGCTGCCGATGGGGTTTGGCCTTTGAATAGGCGTTGGGGGCCATGAAAGCCAACAAAACCAGAAATAATCGCTGCATCGTATCCCTCAAGATCAGGCGGTCCATCATACCCGCTCATCGATCTTTTTTTGGCATGCGTCTTTAAGCTGATTCGGGTTAATCTCCTTCAGCAGAAACACCCCCCGAGCGACGATGATCATCAAATCACACCTGCCCTCCAGCATCGCTGCCCGCTGGATCCTTGGATCCCTGTTGGGGCTCCTATTGATCCTGGGATTTCTCGTATCACTCTTTCATCCTGACATGTCGCTGACCCAAGGGATCATGCGCAACGAACTCAACCCCGATGGCAGCCCTTCGCCTCAACTTCAGCGGGCCATTTCGTCGTTGAAATCGTTCGGGGTCTCACTGAATTTCAAAATCGAAGAGAACATGGCAACGGCCAAACCGCATCTGACGATGCTTTTGGAAGACCCTGAGGTGGACTGGGTTCTTGCCCCCAATACAGGCGCCGAACTGCCCTCCGAGCTGACCGACCCCTTTGTCTCACTCGGGATCGTTCGCTACGTCCCCATGGGGTTTTTTGTCCACGCAGGCGACCAACGCATCCATCGACTGAGTGATCTCAAGGGAAAACGGATCGTGATCTGGGCAACGCCCGAGGGGAATGCAAAGCCTGTCTTCAGTGTCGGCGGTGCCAAGGCATCGCCCTATTCAAATGACATGATCTTGGAAAAAGTCTTTGCTCTGGCCGGCGTGACCACCGAGAACAGCCACATCATCAATACCTGGCCTGATCCCCTGCTGTCGATCTCGGAGTGGGACGTGATCATTCACCGCATTCCCGAAGGCCTCGACATCCCGGAGGGGATGATGAAGGAGTTTGACGGCATGTCCGCCCTCCTTCTCAAGGGAGACATCGAATTGGCCGCTTTCGTCGATACGGAAGCAGTCAGTGGAAAATTGCCGATGCTACGTGCCCTGTCCTATCCGGCATCGGGAATCGATGTGGCCCATGGGATTCCGAAAACGGATATCCCCATCATTGCCTACACCGTGAGCGCCATCGCACGAAAGAACATGGATGATGGGGTTTTGCTTTCGCTGGCCCACTACCTCAAAAGCCAATATGGCAACAGCGGTAACCTGCTCGGCGATCGCGGCGAGTTCCCAAATTTTTCGAGTCAGGAAGCTTTTCGGCCGAGCCAGATCGCAACCGATTTCTACAGCAACGGGATGCCCCTCGGTCGAGACTTCATCCCGCCGGCCATGTACGAAATCTTGGTCAAAACCATCTATCTTTTGATCCCCTTGATCACCGTCGTTTGGCCGATCATGCAACTCGGGCCAAACATTTACGGAACCTACGCGCAATTACGCCTTCAAAGATACTATTGGGAGATGGTTCGAATTGAACGGCGTTTCCCAAAGGCGCAGGGGCATGAACGTGCCGCCTGTATCAAGCGACTGAACGAGATTGATCATGAGCTTCTGACCCTCCAACAGCCGAAGCTGCATGGGGCATTTGTTTCAGACCTCTATGAGGCCAGATCTTATGTCGAGCTGGTCATCGACCGGCTGACGCCCCTTGTGGAGGATCAGACGACTCAAGAGACGAGGCTTAAAGATCCGTGACAAGACCTCATAGCCATCTGAAATCGATTTGACTGAATCGCAAACCCTAAGGAATATGCATTCAATCAAATGTTCTGATTCAGATCGGTTTTGAGCCACCATACTGGAACTGTCGATTTGATCCTCAAATCTTCAACATAGGTCCTTTCTTCACGCGAACCGGAGCAGTTATGACACTCAAGAATATTCTCGCATTGGCAGTGATTGCTGTAGCTTCAAATGTGGCTTTTGCAGAATCTGTCCATCTTCCGCAGGCCGTCGAACACACCAAGGTCGCCATCAAGGAAGGCGAAGCGGGTAAGGCGCCTGCCCTTGCTGAACACGCAGGCGTTGCGCTCGAACATGCCAACGCGTCTGAAAAAGCCGAGGCCAATCCGCACACCACTGAGGGCATTGTCCATCTGAAGGCCGCGGTCGACACAGCCAAGAAAGGCGATGCGGCTGCCGGTACGGCACATGCCAAGGAGGCTTTGGTGCACCTCGAGCTTGCCGGGGCACCTGCCAAGAAATAGCCCGCCGCGAGCGCTTTCCATCCACCTGGAAAGCGATTCACCGGGCTTAGGCCCTTATCCAAAGGCACTCCAGTGGAGTGCCTTTGTTGTATCCAGAGTGCCGGCAAGAACGCGTTGCGCTAGACCCTATAATATCGATCATCCCGCCCAAAGCCATTCGCGCTTCGACATCGCATTAAATCCTGAAATAACATACCCAACACTCGGTCCATGAGATCAATGCGCTCTTCGCCCACTCGAAAAAGGCTGTTTCAACTCGCCATCCTGATGGGATGCGTGCTTGGGCTCCTTTTCTGGAAGGTCGATTACGTTTATGAAGTCGCGCTATTCAATCAGTTGGCCCATGCAACGCCAGCCACACCAAAGGACAGTGAAGCCGCCCTCTTTGACCTCACGACGCATCAGATCTCCCGCAATCTCTACATCAAGAACGAGAGATCCCCGCTGGTTTTTCTTTTGAATGGCTTTGCGCTCTGTGACCAACAGGCCAAGGTCTTAACCCGTTTGCTCTATTTCAATGGAGTGAAGGCCAGAGCAGTGCCCCTTTATTTTCAGACTGGCACCAGCAATCACACGATTTTTGAGTGGTTTGATAATGGCCGGTGGTTAATTGCAGATCCATTCCTTCATTTCCCACTCAACATCACTGCAGAAGAGTTTTTGTCACTCGATCTGCAATTCGCAACTTCCGATTATCAAAGACGACTCATTAGAAGGGCTTACGAATACTACTCAATCAACCAAGACCTCATCAGAGAACTTAAAGAAACGTACGCAAAACCTGATCATTCGACTTGGGAGTACTTCAGAGACAAACCTGAAACTCGCTTGATTGAATGGATCATTTCGTCACCTCTGAAACTCTGGCCTGAAGCCTATCTCCGCCTACTTAATGCCACCTACCGTCTTCGTCATTTTCATGCAGATCCCCTATTGGATCGGTATGTAGAAGCAAGGCACATGGAATTATTAGGGGATTGCAAGCACGCCCTTGAGGTATACAGATCATTACTCTCGATGGTCCGCGTGACAGGAAAAAGGGACCAGCATGTTTTCGCTCTCAATCAGGGAATGCTTAAATCGCGAATTGTTTCAAATAGAAGACATTGCACAGTAGACCATCCCGAATCGTCGAAAAGCCTCTTTAATTAAACATCCCCCGATCATTTTCCCATGGGTTGTCACGCCGCCATCATCGATCTTGACCCCCACTCTGACGCGTCACGTCGGCTTCTTGACGCCAGCGATACCTACCTGGGGTCCCTGTATCCGCCTGAAAGCAATCATCTGACTTCACCCGTGGAGCTTGCGAAACCCCATGTGCGTTTCCTGGGATATGTGGAAGGCAGCGAGGTGATCGGGTGTTGCGCGAGCAAGGTGCTTACCGATGACGAGGGGCTTTACGGGGAAATCAAGCGGCTGTTTGTCCTGCCGGAGCATCGCGGTCGAGGGATCTCCAAGGCCCTGATGGGGGCTATTGAAAACCACCTTATCGATCAGGGCATCTGCCGCATTCGCCTTGAAGCAGGCATTTATCAGCCCGAGGCCCTTGGGCTATATCGTCGATTGGGCTACGTCGAGCGAGGTCCCTATGGGGACTATGCCCCCGATCCTTTGAGCGTCTTCATGGAAAAACAGCTGAGGCCCTTAAGTACCGGCTGACACGGTCACCACCGCATTCGGGATAAACCAGAGGCTCTTTTCCCCGACAGGGACCGTTGCGCCTTTCACATGCTCGATGATCTCCGCACGAAGCCCCGGGTCCAGCGCCTGAAATTCGAGCTGAAGACAAAAGCTCATCAATTCGAATAACGCCTTTTCCTGCGCCGGGTCAAAGAGGCCCGTCATATCCAGAGGCGTCGGCATCATGTGACATCGGGGCTTGAGACCCCGCCCGCGAAGACCCGCCAAAAGCTCATGACTGCTATAGCGATTGTTCTGAAGCATGGGTGTCGAACGCTCAAATCGCGATTCAAACAACGCGAGCAAGGTATGCACCCCATAGGGCCCCTGCAGAATACCCATCACCGTACCCCCGGATCTCAGCCCCTTGACCGCGTGATGAAAGACGCCGGCGGGATCCGCCATCCAGTAAAGACTGTGCGAGAACAGCACAAAATCAAAAGACGCTTCAAGGGATACGCCCTCATCGAAAGGCGTCTCTCGTAGATCGGCCTCGACAAGACCCAACCCCTGAATGGCCTGCGTCAGCGCCGCAAAGTGGGCCGGATTGGGCTCAAAGGCGAGATAGCGCTTGGGCGGCCTTCGAGCGGTCGTTACCAGCGCATGGATGACCTCTCCGGTACCCGCGCCGACATCCAGCATGGCGTAGTCTCGGGGCAAACGATCAACACAGCCTTCAATCGCGGACAGAATCTGATCGTACTCCAGAGAACGGCGCACAAATTCAGCAAAGGTCTCAGCATATCGCGAGACGTTCAGAGATTTCACGCGTATCGGTACGGTTGTCATTCGTGGGCCTCGCCCTCTTCGCAACAGCGTTGAATGCATTGCCACAGAAACCCCAGAGCGCCGAGAACAAAGGCCAGCACCGAAAGCATCTTGATGAAATAGAGTCCTGAGATTCCGCCTGCCAAAAGGAGTGGCAGACTTCCCAGCATGAGTTTGGATGGAACCCGCACGGCATTGACCCAAAGTGAATCCAAAGGGTCCTGAGTATAGGATCGGCTTCGCCTGAAATGGAATCCGATTCGAGAAAAATCCCTGATGGAAATTCGGTTTGAGAATTTGTTAGATTGGGTGAAATACCTTTGGATTCAGGCGATGGACCTCTTATCGATTCCCATTCAGGTCAACTCGGATCAGACGATCACCTCCCTCTGGTCGGTTCCCAAAGACTTTACGCCAGGTCAAACCGATGCGGTCATCCTGGCGCATGGGGCGGGCAATGACATGAACCACCCCTTCATGGTGACCTATCAGCAGGGACTGGCTCAGGCCGGGCTTCTCAGCATCACGTTCAATTTCCCTTATAAAGAACTGGGAAGAAAGGCCCCCGACCGCCCTGCGCTCTTGCTTCAAACGTGGAACGCCGTGGTCCAGGCGTTGAAGGCGCATCCAAGCCTTCATCCGCGTCGCCTGTTTCTGGGTGGCAAAAGCATGGGGGGACGCATGGCGTCCCTGGCCGTCGCTGAGGGTCTCCCCTGCGATGGGCTGGTCTTTCTGGGCTACCCCCTCCATCCTCCGAAGCAACCCGAGAAATCGCGAACGGATCACTGGCCCCAGATTGGATGCCCCAGCCTCTTTATTGAAGGGACCCGCGATTCCCTTTGCGATCTCGACCTTCTTCACCAAAACCTGTCCAAGCTGAAAGGGCCTTCGACCCTGATGACCGTGGAGGGCGGAGACCACTCGTTCAAAACCCCCAAAAGCCTGCGAACCGATCCAGATACCATTCACCTCGAGGTGATTGAGAAGATCAGGCAGTGGATCAACGATCATTCCTGCGAGTGAACTAGTGACCGATCGAATCGGTCAGAGGCAAGAGTAATGAACAACAACCAACCGAGCACCATGAAGACAACCCGCCGACTCACCACCGCCCTGAGCCTATTTGCCCTTTCGATCGTCCCGGACCTGGTCGCAGCCAGCGAACCCGTAGCGACGGAACCCATGAGCCGGCAAACGCTATTGAAACGTGAAATCCAGACGCCGCCAGGCTCTTCCGAAGCCCGCGTCATCCGGGTGACCTTTCCACCAGGATTCAAGACCCCGCTGCACACCCATGATGGTCAGGGGCCCCGTTATGTTCTCAAGGGAAAACTTCGGGTCGAAGACCATGGTCAAATCCAGGTTTACGGAGCGGGTGATGTCTTTTGGGAAACCGGCGCCGAGATGACCGTTGAGAATGTGAGCGGCAGTGATGCCGAAATGGTCATCTTTGAGATCGCACCCGCCCACTGACCAAAGGTCTGTTCGGGCGTTGTGTCCCAGGGGGAATAAGACGATTCCCGTGGGTTTGTTTTGAATGCATACTATGGGTCGAATCCCATGTCAGTGGGGTTCGATTCGGGCGGAAGACCGATGGTCTTCTCCCGGCGAGGTTGTCGGTGACACCCTGTGCTCGATCACAGGGCTGACATTGCGATCTCAGCATCCTGAAAAAGAATAAAAATAACGGATGAAGCACGATGTCGGGTCGAAATTCCTTGATCGCAGGGTTTGTGCGAGGCGGCAGCAAAAAGGCGGAAAGGCCCCTGGTCAGCCCCCATGCGGTTCGCTGGATTCCCATACAACTCCTCACACTTCTTCTATTTTCTAGCCCCCTGTTGGCCCACGAACGCTGGATTCTGACCGACAGTCAGATTGCCGAGTGGAGCCAAAAGCCCCTGCCGGACCTCTGGCGGGAGTGGTCATGGATCAATGCCGTCATGATCGGCGGCTTCCTCGCCTTTACTGCAGGTTGGATACGCCTCGGCTTCACCGGCGCGCGCGAACTCTTCCCTGACCTTCAGGCACGTCTTGCCTCCTATGGGCATCTCGTGGCCCCAATCATCCGATTCTGTCTCGGCTGGGTCCTCATCTCCTCGGCTTTTGGGCTGGAACCCCGCTATGGGGTCTTGCCGATGTCATCCCCGACCCTTTTCGCACCCGATCTGGAACTGACGCTGTGCTACCCGCCCATGCCGTGGCTGCGTTGGCTCGAGTTTGCTATCGGGCTGGGAATGCTTTTGGGCATCTATGTCCGGGTTCTGGCGGCCACATTGCTGGTATTAACGCTTTTTGCAACGGTCGCCTACCAGTCTGCGATTTATGCCTACGCCGGCGCACTGGTTGGTGTATCGATTTACCTGCTCTATCAGGGGCCTGGCAGCTTTTTCTTGCCACTGCCAACCCATCCGAACTGGGCTGGCATGCAGGAGCATCTCGCCGCGTACCCCAGAGCCCGGGCGCAGGCGATCATGCGGATTCTGACCGGAATCAACATTTTCTATCTGGCCGTCACCTACAAGGTGTTTCAGCCCAATCTCAGCATCGCCATCCTGACCCTACACGACATCTCGCTCGTCGGACTGAGCCCGGAGGTGAGCACCTTACTCATGGCGCTGGTGGAATTTACAGCCGGCATCCTGATCATCGCAGGCATTCTGCTCCGTCCGTTGGCGCTGTTTTTCCTGGGTGCATTTTTCATGTTTGCGGCCATGCTGCCTGAAAGCTTCATGTCGCACGCCCTTTTTTACAGCGTCATGCTGTCATTCCTTTTCAACGGAGCAGGACATTTCGCCATGCCTGAAGCCAAAGACAAAAAAGCACGCATCGTGATCCTTGGGGGAACCGTCGGTGGCATTCACGCCGCCATGAAGATCGAACGGCTGATTGGCCAGTTCAGTCACGTTGAGGTCACCCTCATCAGCGATCAGCCCAATGTCCTGTTCTATCCGCTGCTGCCCGAAGTCATTGGCGGCACCATGCAACCGGGGAATGCGGTCAACCCCATACGAAGGATATTGCAACGGACGAAGGTGATCTTGGCCGATGTTCGGAGCGTGGATACGCAGAAGCGGCAGGTCGTGATTCACACCACCGATGACCGCGACCGCCAGATTGATTACGACGAATTGATCCTGGCCCAGTTTCTGGTGCCTAATCTCAATCGGTATCCTGGGCTCATGGCACATGCCAGCCCCATCAATTCGGTCGGGGATGCGCTTCACATCCGAAAACAGATCATGAATCGGGTGGAAATGGCTGAAAATGAGGAGGCTGCCGACAAGCGTCAAAAACTCCTGACCTTCGCGGTGATCGGCTCCGGTCAAAGAGCCTGCGGAACCGCAGAGGAAATCGCGGCCATGCTCGAGACCGCAAAGCCCTCTTACCCCATTCTTCAATCCGAAGGGTGGCGAATCACCTTGTATGAAGACATCAAAATCCCCTTCAGCGATTTTGAAGCCGATATTCGCCCCCGTGTCGAAGCAGCCCTGGCCAAAGCCGGCGTCCATATTGAAAGGGAGAGAGAGGTCGCTGCAGTGACCCAGGACAGCATTGTCTTCACCAGCGGCGAACGCGAGCACGCGAGTTTCATTGTGAATAGCTGTTTCATGATGCCGACCCTTTCGACCGATGATCACACGCTGACGTGGCCCTTGAAGAGTGACCTGACTCTCAAGGTTGAAGGCTATGCGCATCTGTGGGCGGCCTTTCCTCCCCAAGCCTTGGCGGATGCCGGCGGCGGTCGGCGCCGTTACACCACCACCTCGGACTGGATGGATCTTGGGCATCATGCCGGCGAGAATGCCTGGGCTGCCTCACAAGGGTTTACTCCACGGGCCTTTGCATTCAAACAGCGCCTTGTGATGGCCTTCAACATGGGCCGGCACTCGCTCGCTCGTCTATTCGGCGTGATGGCCTCAGGGCTTCCCGCGTGGTTCTTCTCACGCATGAGCAATCTGGCCACCATGCCCGGCCTTGAACGAAACCTTCGCATCCTGATTGACTGGACGCTGGACGTGCCCTTCCGAGCGGACATTGCTGTTCTAGCGCCTGAAATCTCCAGCCGCCTTCAGACACTCCATTTCGAAGCCGGCGACGAAGTCATTCGACAGGGCGATCTGGCCGACACGGCCTATGTCGTCCGCAGTGGAACGCTTGAAGTTCTTCGCAGCGGAAAGCCCGTGGGCACCCTGAGTCCTGGGGATTTCTTCGGGGAAATGGCACTGATGAAAGGCACGCGGCGAACCGCCACAGTCCGGTGTCTGACCACCTGTGAACTGACCGTGTTTGCCAAAGAAGATTTTGACGCCCTATCAATGGGCTCCAGTAGCCTTGCCAAGGCGATTCGGGCCCAAGCCAGCGAGCGAAGTGCCTCAAAAGGGCGGAGCATCCGAACAGAAAAGACCGATCCAGCGAAAGAAGCCTAGAGTGAAGTGAACTTTCAAGGTTCCAGAGACTCTGATTGATTAATGCGCACAAGGAACGTGTGTGCATCGGATGCATGGAACATCAGCCACGATGAGAAACGGGGCAAAACCCGTCGGCAGCTGAGGTAAGGCCATGAAACGTTTAATGTATATCAGCACCACGACCCGGAAGTTGACCCCTTTGGAAGTGGAAGAAATCGCTGCAAAGTCGGTCGTCAACAACAGTCGGGACCGTGTCACCGGGGTCCTCCTTTCCGCACACGAATTCTTCTTCCAGATCCTCGAAGGTGAGCCAGACGACGTGGACCGGGTATTGAACCGAATTCGAAATGATGCCCGGCATCGAGACATCCTGATTCTGAAGTCAGAACCTGATGTCGAGGAACGTATTTTTTCCGAATGGTCGATGAAAACCGTCCGATTGGAGGGTACCGGGGATCTCCTCCTGGAAGCCATTCGTATCATGCTCGAGAACATCACCGAATCGCATCGGATCATTGAGCGCTATACCCAGCCTGCCGTGCTGGCCTTCATGACGGAGGGCATTAACCCCTTGACGGTGCCCGTCAAAAATACCGAATCCGTCATCTTGTTCGCGGACATTGTCGCGTTTTCTCATTTTTCTTCCCTGTACCCTGTAGAAGAGGTCAGCGAACTGGTCAATCTTTTCCTCGATGTCAGTTCGAAGGTCATCGTCAGACATGGCGGCCAGGTGACGAAATATGTCGGCGACTGTGTGGTTGCCTATTTTCCCGATGACGGCAGTGATGATGCCCTTCGTGCATCGGTTGAAATTTTGGAGGCGGTTCGTGACCTGCGGCATACCGCCGGCCAGTGCCGACTCCAGAGCTTCCTCTACTGTGGGATCGGACTCAGCAAAGGATCCGTCATCGAAGGCAACATCGGTTCGAGCACAAAACTCGATTACACGGTTCTCGGGGATATCGTGAATCTTGCAGCGCGATTGGAAGCCCTGACGCGAAGCGTTGGCAAGGCGCTCGCGATCAGCGATGCCGTCCGGAACGCAGCGCAAGGTGATTGGCATTTCGAAAAGGCCGGTGAATTCCATTTGAAAGGTCAGGCGGACGTCCAAACCATCTACACCCTTGCCAAAGA
>JBEBBO010000187.1:0-13727 GCA_041158345.1 Pseudomonadota bacterium
GCCAATATTTGCGGCCTGACTGGACCGATTCTGCTGGGTGCCGCGGCCAAGCCCGCCCCCGGATGAGCCAAATCCGCCACCAGAGGATCCAAACCCACCGCCGGACGATCCAAAGCCTCCACCCGAAGAGCCTGAAGAGCCGAAACCGCCTGAACTGCTCGAGCCGTCATAGCCGCCGGATGTCGAGCCGCCGCCAAAACCACTGGAGCCAGAACCGGTGGCAGAATCCGCACCGTAATTTGGACCCATCGTGGAGCCCATGCTACCGCCAGAGGACCCTGTTCCAAGATCGCCTGAGGTGCTACTGCCAAGATCGCCTGCTGAGTTCGTAAAGCCGCTGCCACCACTACCCGGTGTGCTTGAGCTGCTCGCGCCAATGTTGCTGTTCTGGAATCCGGGCCGCAGCGAAGCATTGCTGCCTGAGCCGGACCGACCGCCAAAGATATTGGTCAGGGTTCTTGCAAGATCAATGGCGTCAACGTTCTGCAGTCGATAGACGTGGATGCTGCCCATGCGGTTCGGGCTATAGCGATCCAGTCGGCCAACCCAACTCGCGATTTCTTCAAGGTATCGGGGTTGCGGCGTGATGGCGAGGATCGAGTTCAATCGATCGATCGGCAAAATTCTCACGAGTCCTGCGAGAGGCCCTTTATTGGTGTCGCCGATGATCTTTTGAATTTCGGTCGCGATAAGTGCGGGTTCCACATTGGTCAGAGGGTAAATTCCAACCGACATGCCGCTCATGAAATCAACGTCAAAGAGTTGAACCGTGTCGAGCACGGTCCTCAACTCTTCGGAGGATCCAGCAAGCCAGAGCATATTGCGGGTCGTATCCACTCGAATGATCGACTTGGGTGGCATCAAAGGCTCAAGAATCTTCTGCATCTCTTGCGCGCCAACGTAACGCAGGGGAACGATGCGGAGCTGGAAGCCGGGTGGAATGCGTTGTCCGGGCGCCCCGACCTTGGCCCCGGGGGCACCGACAATCCCGCCGGCTTCAGGTTCGATTCGGTACATGTCGTTGTCCTTGATCAGGACAGCACCATTGAGTCGGAGTAGCGTTTCAAGCGTTGGGATCAGCTCTTCCTCGGCCAGCGCTCGGGTGGTTTGCAGGGTGACTCGGCCTGAAACTTTTGGGCTGATGATGTAGTTGATCTTGAGCGTTTCATCCAAGATGGTTTTCGCGACTTCATTGAGGTCCGCATCATCAAAGTTGAGCGTGTACTTTCCCTCTTTCCTGGCCGCAGCCACCTCGGGTGAGGCTTTTCCCAATTTATTGTTGCCATCACCCAGTAGGCTGTTTTTGGCAGGAAAATACTCCGGCTGCTTGTGTTCTCGGGCTTTCAGCGGCTCGCTTTGGATGGGGCGATTACTGAGTGCGTCACGATTAATCGGTTCAATCTTGAGGTTGGATGGAACCGGTGTCCTTTTGATGGACTCCGGTGCCAACGCTTCACAACCTCCGAGAAGGAGCGTCATTGAGAGCGAGAGAATTACGAGGCGAGGATTGATGTTCGACATGGAAATCATCTGGATGCTGAGTCCTAAATCTTAGCGCATCGTCTTGAGGCGATGACACTTTTCGGTTGTTGCGCCCAATCCCAGGGGTACGGCTTAATTTTCTTCGACGACATCTTCTGGCGATTGATGAGCGTCTTCCTGCGACTGCGACTGGCCTCCCGAATTTGTGCGAGGCTGCTGGATAGGTTGTTGTCCGGCGGGCTCTCCGTTTTGTTGGCCCTGCGCGTTCTGTGAATGGGGTTGACGACGTTGGGTCGGCTCATTTTCCTGCGGTGTTTCTTGCTGCGCTGGCGGTGATTTGTCCCCCGCCGTTTTGGCGCGCTTCTTGGTGAGACCGATGTCCTGTTTCAGTCCGCCTTGTTCGAGGAAGAGACGATCATTCCGAATTTCCGTGACTTCCCAGCCGTCGATCGCCTCTTTGAGGCGAAGGCGCCGATACTTTCCCTTGGCCTCTGCGATAAGCGCTAGCCGTCCTTTTGGGGATTCGATGACACCCATGAGTTGGAAAGAGACGGGTGCCGGCGGCTCTGATCTCGGCGGAGGGCCGGGCGGAGGTGGGGGGCTTGGTCTGCGCGTTTCCATGAACAATGGCCGCTCTACCGTTTCAGAAAAATCACTCACCGGCGGGAGCGCAAGCCCTTCGAGAGAGACAGCCGCGCCGAGAGTTTCAGGGTTCGGCCCACGGGATGTCCTCTTCTCTTGGGCGAGACTGTGACGAAAGGCGAACCATTCGATCAAGATGATGATGATCAGCAGCAAAAGTCCCGCACCCAGCCCGATGGGGACAGTGTAGGGTTTAAGGCGAGGATCGAGCTCAAATTTCATGGTCAAGGCGCCTGCATATAGCCGATGACATCGAAATCGATGCTCAACTTGTCTTCAGGTCCGCTCCCCTTCTCTCGAGGGTTCCCGGGAACTCGAATCGGTCGAATATTAAGGTTATCGATAAAAAGGGCAGGTTTGCCGGATTCAAACGCGTGAAGGACACTCCGAAGGATCGGCGTGCTGCCATTGATTCTAACCTTGACCCCCACGCGAACCACGTTCTCCTCGTTTTTTTCAGGAATGACCTGAGTACTGGAGAGTTCGCCACCGGCCTCGCCAACGACTTGTTTGATTCGCGTCTGAAGGTCTGCGCTAGCCAAGGCTGCCGTAGTGGTCGGAAGAAGCGTCTCGTTGGAACTGCTCAGCGCCTTTATATTCTCCAACCGTTGATTTAAAGGCTCTCTGAGCGACAGGATTTGTTTAACTTGACGGAGTTTAAATCGCTGACGATCTAGGGTATCCCGGTACTCGGATTCGAGACTGATCAGGGGATAGATGAGCAGCATGAATAAGAAGATTAACGCTGCGACAAGCAATGCGACAGCGCTTAATCGACTGGTGTTGACTTCAACGGGCTGTTGAAGCTTTTCAATGAGCTTCTTCAGAAAACCTCCCGTTGACGACGTCAAAAGCAATTTGGAAGCGTTCCAGATTGTTGCCGGCATCCTTGGTCACTGGCGAAACGAAACTCACGTCTTTGAAATGTCGTGAGCCCTCGATTTGCTTGAGGAGGACTGAAGCTGAGGGGGATTGACCCTGGATCACAACACGGTGATTGGCGTATTGAAGTCCGTTGAGCCACGTGTCATCCGGGATCACTCGGGTGAGTTCATCCATGGCATCGACCAAAATCGGTTCTGAGCGTTTCTTTTCCTGCAGGAATTGCGCTTGATGCAATAGCTTTTCGGCTTGCTCTCGCATGTCCTCGACTTCTTTAGCTGCCTTGGTGGTCCTTTTGAGTTCAGCTTGAACCTTCATGGCTTCTGTTCGAGTCATCCAGACCGGTAGGACCAGGATCAGAATCAGGATCGCGAGAATGGCGCTGCTCAGTCCGATATTCAGCATTTCGACCAGCTTGTCGCCCTGCGGCTTGAATCTCTCGGGGATAAGGTTGTATTCGTTCGTCTTGGTTTCACCTTCCAGATGAACGTTAATCGGATGCCATCCTGCACGTGACAGGGTATCCAGCGCGTTTTCCAGAAAGTCTCGAGGGGCAAGGATGAGTTCAACCAGTATTTGCCGGGTAGCCTTCGTCCGGCTGAGGACCCGCGTCGCAAATGAGACCTGGTCCTGGGTAAAGGGCGTCAGTCGATCCATCTCGAGGGCAATGACTTGCGCCAAGTTTTCCTCGGCGGCCATCGGGAGTTTGAACTGGCGCCTAAGTCCCTGCCCTTTGATCAGTCGAAGCGCAATCTTGGTTTCAGCAAGGTCAGGGTGCTCAGCAATGAATTCAGCAAAATGTCCAGGACCCAAATCATTGAGGGCTATACGTTTTATTTCTGACTCTTGAGCGCCTTGGATCCGTCGGATGACCCACTGATCTTGATCGAGGGTCAGCACCAAGAGCTCCTGGCCTCGCGTCAGGAGTTTCAAGGCCCGATCGGGAATGATCTGGGTGATTTCGGATAGCCACCAGCGCCAGAATTTCTGGATCTGTGCTTCGATGGGGGCGTCAAAATCAATCATGGTGAGTGGGGGTGCTATGAGGGGCCCCGGGGCTAGATCTCTTCACGGGATGTTGAGCGCTGATGGTAGGGTCGCCACCGCAGTATGGTGAAAGGTAAGTTTCCCGCCATCGCTCCGCGACGGACATTCGCAATGATTCCAAAATGTTGGTCACCATCAATCACGACTTCGGCCATGATGCTATAGGAGACGCCTGCTGCCTGAGTAAAGTTGATGCCTTGGACGGGCGGGAGATTGACGGGAAGGTTCTGAAGCCGCTGTTGCATTATGGCTTGGACCGCCGCCGGGTCGCCGCCGGTCAGGGCAAAAAGCATCTCCCGTGGAGCTTTCGATGGATCAAGTCCGTCTATCCCTGAGTATAACGTAAACCATGACTGCATTCTTTTGAACAGTTCAGGCTTGATGCCCATCACACCCTGTACCTCATCCATGACAAGGAATTGCCTGTTTTGTGGAAGCGCATTCATTCGCCGCGCTTCATATTCGGGTGCCTCGGCGCCGCTGGGGCGCTTGATGTCATCCGCATCACGCCAGTCCAAAACGGCATCCGTCAGTACATTAATCTGTTCTTCACCAAGCCCCATCAGCTTGAAGGCGGTTTTAAGAGTCGGCTCCTGAGCTACATTGAGGTCGATTTTCCCCCCCTCATCTTGAATGCGAACCCTGACTGGCGTTCCTTTTGCATCCCAGAAATAAGGTCGTCCGTCACCTTGCCAGCGAAGCTTGGGATCCGGAATGTTGAGCATGAGCATGGCGTAGTAGATGGCGCCTTCGGCTAAGGCCATGGCCTGTGCCCGCTCATGGGCATGGCGAAGAACGGCAGATTCTCTCTGGGTGGAAAGCGCAAAGCTTCCAGCCATGATGGTCATGAGGCTGACGACCCAGAGGACGATCACCAAGGCCATACCTTGCTCTCGCAAGCGGTAGGTCTGCATCTCGAATTACCTCAATACCTGAGTTTTGGGTGCGATCAAAAGCATGGGCCATGAAGGCTCTCCAACGCGCCCCATATCAATGCGAATCATCAGCGGGAGTTGATAGTCGTGCCACGTATTCGTCCAACGTGGCTGCGGGACACCACCGGTCGTTTGGGTGTTTTGCTCCTGACTGATCCCGAAATAGCTCACCTGAAAGTGGGAGGCTTGATCGAGCAACACCACATCGTCGATTGGCTGGGGCGGGGGGCGTTCGCTTTTCGGGTTTGACTGGAACGGGGTGATGGAAACCCGGATGGCTTGATTCCCTTCATCTCCCGTAAGGTAGACAATGAAGCGATAGAGACCACCACCTTCCAATTGGTCAGGAAGGGCTGCGATGTAAGAAAAGGCGTTGCCGATTCCGTTAAGCGCGGGCTCCATTTCCCCTTTGGCATTGACCGCAGAAAGGGGGAGGAGAGTCGCAATGTGGCGTTTCAGAAAGTTCTGAATGACAAATTGACGGTTGGCTCTTTCAAGTCTGGCCTCGCCAGCCTCCCAACTTTGGGCGCCAATTCTTAGGCTTCCCGTCAGAATCAGCATCATGATTCCGAGAATGGCGGTGCCAATTAGAATTTCAATCAAAGTGAAGCCATCCATGCGAGGATGGTGTGCTTTATTTTGCATCAGAAGCTGCCTTGGCTCCGATCCATTACCAGCCGAAGTGATTGCATCGTGAATGCGCGAGGATCCTCCTCAGGACCCCATTCAACGGCTAGTTCGACCCAAAAAGGGAGAAAGCCCATGGAATTGTTCATCATGGGGGCTCCGGTTTGTGCGCCCATCAGTTGTGGGTTGATGGGGTAGGGCGTGACTGTCGCCGTCCATCGAAATCCGGTTTCCGTGGTGCCTTGGGTGACTCCGGGGTGCAGGGGTGTTTCCACGCCCAGTCCTGTCATCAAAGTTTCTGCGGTAATCACTGCGCGGTAGTAATCATCCGCGGTCTTAGTCAGTTGACCGCCACCCGCAAAGATTCGAAGCAGGACGCCGATCGAGAGAGATAGGATTGCGAATGCCACCAAGATTTCAAGCAGTGAGAATCCTCGATCATTACGATCGTTATTGATCCACGGCATCCTTGTCGCCCAGTTTGATTTCACCCGTCAGCCAATTGATGTCGATGACCAACGTTTGGTTTTGACCAATCAAGGTCACCCGTCCTCCGGTTGCTGAGCCATCGGGGAAAAAACGAATACGTCCAGTCCCCTCATCCAGCGTTTCTGTTGTAGTAGTAAACAGTCCCACATCTATGCTTTCTGGGATTTGATAAAGCTTTTTTCTTCCGCTGATCCGGTAGGTGTGAGCAATCGTGTTGACCTCAAAGAGGGCATCCTCGCCCTTAATCATGGCATAGCCACGGCAATGTCTCAGTGCCGAAACCACGTCCCTTGATGTGGCATGGAGCTTTGCTCGCTCAATGGCAGGAGCGAAATTTGGAACCAGGGTTGCAAGTACGATGGCGCTGATCGCAATGACAATCATCATTTCGATCAGAGTGAATCCCTGACGTTGAGGGCGCAAGCCAAGCGGGTTCTGGCTCAATCTAGTCCTTGGTCTGATGGGGGGCTCAATCTGTACTGAGGGCACGCTCGGCGTCCCCTCAGGTTTGAGCTACAGTGGTCTGACAATGGCTGGCTTTACTGCAATTAATCCCAGCTATTCACGTCCTGATCTTCTCCTTCACCCCCTTCCGTGTTGTCGGCACCGAAGGTAAAGATGTCGAATTTACCGTGTTCACCTGGGGTGACGTAATGGTAGGGGTTGTTCCAAGGATCCGAGGGCATCTTCTTTTTCCGAAGGTAGGGTCCGTTCCAATATGCGGCGCTGGCCGGTTGCTCAATCAGGGCGCCAAGACCTTCCTCGCTGGAGGGATAGCGGCCAACATCGAGGCGGTACATATCAAGCGCAGAGGAAAGTTCTTCAATTTGGAGTTTGGCCGTTTTGGTTTTTGATTCACCAAGATGCTTGATGACCTGAGGTCCAACCAGTCCAGCGAGTAGGCCAATAATGGCCAAAACGACCAGCAGTTCGATGAGGGTGAAACCCGCCGAAGTTCTCAGTGCGGCGCGAATATGGCGAATATTCTCTTTTTTCATGGTGTGATGTGCGTCAAGGGTCAATGGGCTCTCGTCCTTAAGGCTTGTAAGCATTTGGCCGGGAGGTCGGATTGAAGGGTGGCGTGGTCCATCAGAAGGCAAGATCGTTAACACTGAGGATGGCCATCAGGATCGAGATGATTATGCCCCCGATCATGATGCCTAGGCCAACAATCAGGATGGGCTCAAGCAAGGCAAGAAGTCGCTGAATCGAGATTTTGATTTCCTTGTCGTAGGTGGTTGCTACGCGATCCAACATTTCAGGAAGTTGGGCGGACTCCTCCCCAAGCTTAATCATTTGCATGGCCAGCGAGGGAAAAATCTGTGCCTCCATCAGGGGCGCAGTCAATCCACCGCCTTCTTTTAGGCTGGTCACGGCCAACTCAAGCTTCTGTCCCACAAGCCGATTATCCAGGGTGTCTTTCACGATGGAGAGTGCCGCGAGCAATGGAACACCGTTTGACATTAGGGTAGCCAACGTTCGACTGAAACTTGCCACCTGAAACTTAAGGATGAGATCGCCAAAAAGCGGTAATCGAAGCATCCATCCATCCCAGACCAGTCGGCGGACAGGATCAGATCGCTGATATTTCACCCAACTGCTGGCAAGGAGGCCAATGGGGATGGCAACCCACCAGAAGTCCCGAATCGCATCGGCTGTTCCAACAACAATCTGTGTCGGCAATGGAAGTTCCTTTCCGGCACTATCAAACATTTCGGTGAATTGAGGAACAACAAAGGTCAGTAACAGCAGGAGAGAGCTGATGGCCATGATGACCAGGATCAACGGGTAGATCATGGCTGTCGTGACCGTATCCTTCAGTTCCTTGGAGCTCTCCAGATATTTGGTGAGGCGGTCGAGAACAACTTCGAGGGCGCCACCGGCTTCACCCGCGCGGATGAGGTTGAGATAGAAGCGGGAGAAAACCGGGCCTTGGGCTTCCAACGCATCCGAGAGCTGGGCTCCTCCCTTGATTCGCTCGAGAATCTTGCTGATCATCTGATTGAAATCGGGCTCCGTCGCGCTCAGCTCTAAAAGGACCGATAGCGCGCGGTCCAGAGGAAGGCCGGCCTCGAGTAGCGTTAGGAGCTCCCGGGTAAAAAGGGAAACTTGTTTATGCGAGATTTTGAGGCGTCTTCGCCGCATTCTGAGGAAGTCCAAAGGACTCGATCCCGCGACAGCAACCTTAATTGGAAGGAGGCCTTCGTTTTGAAGAGCAACAATCAGCTGAGCCTCACTGGCTGATTCGCGTTCCTCTTCAATCGTTTCACCGTCGCGATTGACGGCCTTGACGAAATAGACAGCCATGATGAATTTAGGTGTCCGAAGTCACGCGAATCACTTCCTCGACCGTCGTCAGGCCCCGCACAGCCTTCCGGATTCCATCGTCATACATGGTTTCCATGCCTTCGAGCAGTGCCTGATCCTCGATCTTTCGAGCAGGTGCATTGGTCATGACCAGTCGCCGAATGTCATCGCTCATGACCAGAAGTTCTGATATGGCTAGACGACCACGATAACCCGTGCCATCACAGGCTTCACACCCTTTCGGGCGATAAAGGAGCACGTCCCTTGCGTCACTGAAGTTCCAAAGCTTAAGTTCGGCGGCCACTTCAGGCATTGGTTCAAATGACTCCCGGCAATGTGGGCACAGGCGTCGAACTAATCGTTGTCCGAGGATGCCATTGACGGTCGAAGCGATGAGGTAGTCCTCCAAGCCCATATCGAGGAGTCGGGTGACGCCCCCGGCAGCATCGTTTGTATGAAGAGTTGAAAGGACCAAGTGTCCGGTGAGGGCGGACTGCACGGCGATGCGGGCTGTTTCAATGTCACGCATTTCGCCAATCATGATCACGTCGGGATCCTGTCGAACAATCGATCTGAGTGCCGCGGCAAACGTCAGTCCAATCTGGGGTTTGGTCTGGATTTGATTGACTCCCTCGAGCTGGTACTCGACAGGGTCTTCGACGGTGATGATCTTTCGATCGGGTGTGTTGATCTTATGCAGAGCCGTATAGAGCGAGGTGCTTTTACCGCTTCCGGTCGGGCCGGTGATCAAGATGATGCCATGGGGTTGCTCCAGGACACCAAGGAACCGATTGAGCGCCTCGCCTTCAAATCCCAGACTGCCAAAATCGAATTTGATGCTTTCCTTGTGAAGCAATCGGATGACGACACTTTCACCGTGCATGGTCGGCACAGTCGAAACACGAAGGTCGAGTTCCTTGCCCTGAACTTGCAGCTTAATGCGGCCGTCCTGTGGGAGTCGGCGTTCAGCAATGTTCAGTTTTGCCATGATTTTAATGCGTGAGATCACGGCGGCCGTCGATCGGACCGGAGGCGATTCCACTTCACGTAAAACGCCATCGACTCGGAAGCGAACCTTGAGAACCTGCTCAAATGGTTCGACGTGGATGTCGGAAGCGCGCATTTCAACGGCGCGCTGCATGATGAGGTTCACCATGCGAATCACTGGGGCTTCGGATGCCAGATCCTTCAGGTGTTCGACGTCCGCCTCATTAACGTCTTCATCGCTGCCGAACGTATCGACAATTTCTCCCATGAGGCTTTTTCCCGGCCCCATTTGGGTTTCGAGGGCCCGATCGATCTCGGATCCGATGCCGACTCTGACCTCAATTGGGCGGCCACAAGCCAAGTGCAGTGCCTCGATGATTTCTTCCTCAAAAGGATCGGTGAGGGCTACCACGACCCCATTGGGGTCTCCAGAGATCCCAACGACATGGTTTTCTTTAAGAAATCGTGCAGAAACCTGTTCGGGGAGAGGGGAGGACTCTGGAAAGTCATCCGGATTGGTCAGCGGCTTGCCGCTGACAGCAGACAAGATCTCTGCCGTATCCCGTTCAGAGAGAATGCCGAGTTTCAGAAGAAGAGCAGGAAATCGTGTCTCATCCGTCTGGAGGGCAAGGCGTTCCGCGCGGATGACCTCCGACTCACGCATTTTGCCACGCTCGACAAGGGCCTCAGTAAAGGGCTTGTATCGTTGCGACATTGCGCTGACGGGATCGTCGGCTTGGGTCTTTTCAACTGTTGAAGGATCAGCAGACAAAGTTTGGGTCTCGCAGGTAAGCAGACGGGGGTGAGTTTAACGCAGCGCTCAAGTCGCCTCCAATTTTTGGCTTGGATGCCGCCTGCAATTGGATGCATCGGCTATCATGAGGTATCTAGCCAGAGAGACCTTATATGAATGTTCAAGCCTCACAGATTCTCGAGCGTTTTCTTGATCGTGGGCTCATTTCGAGCCTAAAAGGAAGTGATCAGCTGTTGCTGAGGCTTTCTCCGATTGAGGAGTGTCAGCCGGGTGATCTTGTCTTTATTGATCATCCTAAATACTTGGCACAGGTCCGAGATCAGGGGCCGGCTGGGGTAGTGACGACGGCTGAAATTGCGGAACAGTTGGCATCAATTCCGAATCTCGCGATTTTGATTTCGCCCAATGTGCGTTTGGCGATGGCTATTCTGAAGCAAACTTACGCAGATCGTAATGTGCGTGATACGGAGTGGCCCAGGATTCACCCAAGCGCGGTAATCCATGAAAGCGTAGAAATTCTCGACGACGTTTTGGTGGGACCCGGCGTAGTTCTTGGGCGTGGGGTCAAGGTTGGCAAGGGGGTCGTTTTTATGGCGAACGTGGTTGTCGAACACGATGCCGTGATTGGATCTGAAACCGTGCTCCACCCCGGTTGCGTTGTGGGTTATGGCTGTGAAGTGGGTGCTGGCGTCATCCTCAAGGCGGGTTGCGTAATCGGTTCAGAGGGATTTGGATTTGCTCAGGATGCTGAGCGTAAGAATTACCGAATACCTCATACGGGAACCGTCATTATCAGTGATGGCGCAGTGATCGGTGCGAACACCAACATTGATCGGGGTACCTATGGCGCGACGCTCGTGGGCCAAGGTGCCGTGATTGATGCGATGTGCCATCTTGGGCATAACGTAGAAATCGGGGACCACAGTATTCTCTGCGCTCATACCGGATTGTCTGGATCCACCAAATTCGGAAAGCGCGTAATCGCGTCGGGACAGACGGGAACGCTGGATCATGTCAGTGTCCCGGACAATACCGTGCTTTTGCATCGCTGCGGTCTGAACAACAGCATAAAGGAACCCGGCATGTACGCGGGGGGGCCGGCCCAACCGCTTCAGCAATATTTAAAGAATATGGCGGTCATGCCCAAGTTGCATGAGGTATGGACTCGCCTTCGAACCTTGGAGAAAAAGGTGACGGAGTTGGTCGAGAGATCCTCGTAATTGAGGAGGGTTCATCGATGCCGGTCCACTTGAATAGCGCTGTAATCGACCTGTGAAAATCGCAACCTGGAACGTTAATTCGCTCAATGTCCGCCTGCCGCACGTCACAGATTGGCTTGTTCGGGAGGCGCCTGATGTGCTTGCCGTGCAAGAGACGAAGATGGAGGACCACAAGTTTCCGGCGGAAGTCTTCGCATCGCTGGGCTACCAATCCATTTTTAGTGGTCAAAAAACGTACAACGGAGTTGCGGTCATTTCAAAAGAGCGCCCCGTGGATGCTGTCATGGATATTCCGGGCTTTGATGATCCCCAGCGTCGAGTGATGGCCGTGACCTTGGGCGATGTTCGGGTGGTAAATCTCTACATTCCGAATGGAAGTGAGGTCGATTCGGATAAGTACCGCTACAAGCTTGCTTGGTTAGATGCCCTGATTGCCTGGCTGGGATCCGAGCGGCAGAAATACCCTCAAACAATCATTCTAGGGGACTTCAATATCGCCCCGGAGGATATTGATGTTTTTGACCCTCCCCAGTGGCAGGGCAAGATCCTTTGTAGCGCCCCTGAGAGGGATGCCTTCAGACGGCTGATTGATCTCGGATTTCATGATGCTTTTCGACAATTCGAGCAGCCCGAAAAGAGTTTTAGCTGGTGGGATTACCGCATGAACGGGTTTCCCCGTAATTTAGGTCTTAGAATCGATCACATTCTCTTCAGTGATGCACTTCGGCCGCAGTTGACCGGGTGTGCCATCGATCGTGAGCCCCGAAAACTCGAGCGCCCCTCGGATCACACGCCCGTGGTGGCGGTTTGGGAGCGATCCTAGCCCCATGGGCGAATCGGTTCCTCTGGCTTTGTCACCGGCAGGTTACCCGCTCCCCCCATCGCCTTGAAAACGGCGATCAGATACATCGTGGTTTGGGCTCTGCACTGGGCGAGTTTGATTTCCTCAGTATAGATCGCCCGCTCACTGTCAAGGACATCCAAAAAATTGGAAACGCCCTCGCGGTAGCGAAGCTCTGCCAGCCGGCGCGATTCTTTGAGGTTCTCTACGGATACCTCAAGATTTTGTCTTCTCTCCTCCTCCTTCAAAAGCAGTCGGAGAGCCGTCTCGGTTTCCTTCAAGGCCTCAAGAACCGCTTTCTCATATCGCAAATAGGCTTCCTGCTGCCGAGCGTCAGCCAGATCAATGCCTGCCCTGATACGACCAAAATTGAAGATCGGTTGCATGATGGCGCTTCCGCTGGCCCAAGAGAAAGCGGTAGAGCGGAAGAGATTTTCAAGATCTGAATTCTGCACGCCCATGAAAGCGGCGACGGAGATCTTTGGAAACAGTTCAGCAAAGGCGGCGCCCTGGGTGGCGGTTGCAGCGGCAAGGTTGCGTTCGGCTTCTCTGATATCGGGGCGAAGGCGAAGTGTATCGGCGGGTTTTACGAGAATTCTTCGATCTTTTGGTACGGGAACAGGGCCTTCCTTTTCAAGCAATCCCCGAAGGCTTCCGGGCTGCAATGCCAGAAGCAGTTCGATCTTATGTTGGGACTCACTCAGCAGCCCTTCTAAACGTGGGATTTCGGCTTCCGTGGCTTTGAGTAGAGATTTCTCGCGGGTCGTGTCAAATCGTGTGCCGACCCCTTCCTCAAATAGCCGTTCGGTCAATTCAAGCGTGTGTGACTGAGACTTGATATTGCTTCGGGTGATCCGCAACAGCGACTGTACGTTGCGGAAGGTCACATATTCCTTCGCGATTTCCGAGGATAAAAGAACCCAGGCTTCACGATAGTTTTCTGCTGCGCTTTCATTGAGTGCGGTTGACGCCTCCAGCTTTCTTCGCAGTCGTCCAAAAAGATCGATTTCCCAAAAGGCGTCGAGGCCAGTGAGGAGAAACCCCCACTGGTTCTGTGTTCCCGTGCTGGTTTGTCGCGGAAATACGTTGTCCAGGTAGGTGCCGGCCGCTGTTGCGCCAACTTGAGGGAAAAGAGAGGCCCGGTTAGCTAACTTTTCGGCGCGAGCTTGATCAATGCGGGTCAGGGCGACCTTGAGATCCAGGTTTTCTCCTTTGCCCCTTCGTTCCAGGTCATCAAGGATGGGATCCTCCAGCGAGCGCCACCACGTCTCAAGGTCTGACTCTTGAATTGGCTTTAACTGGGCCCCTGCTTCCTTTTCGGTGTGCCATTGCGCTGGTGGATTGGCGTTGGGCTTCACGTAATCCGGGCCCACGGCACAGCCCGAAAAAAGAAATAAGAGGCCGAAGAGGCCTGATCTAGGAGTGCTCAAGTCCATGCCCTCTCAGAAACTGGTGAACCGCAAAGTCGATGAGTCGCTGTGCTTCCTCTGCCGAAAGGCCTTGGCTGACACCGG
>JBEBBO010000188.1:0-6897 GCA_041158345.1 Pseudomonadota bacterium
CAGGCGCGCCTCGACCTCCATTCCCGAGGGGCGTGCGTCATGGATATCGGTTATGGATTTATCCTGTCCCCTGAATGCATTGACCGCAACAGCCTCAGCGCCTGGACGGGGTGAAGTGGAGCATCCCGTTGCGGTGATAACGAGTAGGGTCGCTGATAGAAACGTATGCCATAAACGCGTTATGGTTGGACTGGTTTTCATCTTTCGGTGATCTCAAACGCCTGAACGCTTCCCCCACAGGATTGGTAGCACGCGCGATAGCCTTCTTCGCAATAGTAATTATTTGGGGCATAACAGGCGGGTGGCATCATGCAGCCGTTCCTGGCTTCCTTAGTCTGCGCATTATTCCGGCACTGGTTGTAGTTTTGCATGGCCCAATTCCGGTGATTCAGACATTCCTGGTAGATCGATTGGTTCGATCCCCAACACATTTGACGCGTGTTGGCGCACTGGGAAATGCAGACCATGCCTTCCGGAGACGAAGGCGGCGTGAATACATAGTTGATTCTGGGTCCACAACCGAAAAGAAAGAGTCCCATTAGGAGCAGAAAGGTGCGCACAAACATCAGCATCATCCTTTCAGGATAGATTCGTTAACGCTAAACAAATGCAGATTCCTCTGAGGATAGGGAATCTCAATACCCTCTGCTTTGAAGGAAGAGTAAATGCGCGCTCGCAGTGCACTCGCTACCGTGAGTGTGTCCTCATAGTGCTCAACCCAGGCGTACAACACGAAATCGAGAGAGCTTTCGCCAAAATTCGAAAAAACCGCCAGAGGTTGAGGATCGTCAAGAATCTCCTCCATGTCCCCGGATTCTCGCATTAGTAGCTCAAGCACCTTCTCAATGGGTGTTCTATAGGCCACTCCCACCGTGATTTCTATGCGGCGACGGCGGTCACTCAGCGTCCAATTAATCACCTCTTTAGCAATCAGATCGCCATTCGGTACCAGGACCTCTGCACCGGTTGGTGTCTTGATGGTGCTGGACCGAACTCCGATCCGGGTTACTGCACCTCTGAGGCTACCAATCTCGATGACATCGCCCACATGGATGGGACGCTCAAACAGAAGGATCAGCCCTGAAATGAAATTGTTGAAGATGTTTTGAAGGCCAAAGCCGATTCCTACGCCTAATGCACCAGCGAGTATGGAGATCTTGGTGAGATCGATCCCGAGTGAGGTCATGGCCAAAAAGAAACCCATAGCAGCAATGGCATACTGCGAAAGGGCGGTGATTGCAAAAGGAACTCCAGCCGAAAGTCTGAATCTGGGTAATACTTCTCGCTCAAGCATGAATCGCGAGAAACGCAGAATCCAAGGAAGAGCCATAATGATTACGCTAGCCATGGCTAGTGATTTCAGAGGTAAAGAGAGCGAGCCAAAGACAATCGCGCCTTCTGTGAACGTTTCAAATCCAGAACGCGCTATCGCATCGATCCGAAACGCATACACAGCCCCCCAGATCACCAGCACGACGGCCCCAATCTTCAAGATGCCATGGATTGTGTAAAGAAGTGTCCGCGGATCCGAGCGGGACGTCATTGAAATCTGGCCTATGGGTGACTGGATAAAACCTGCAGCCATCAAAAAGGCGACATCCATCACGACGCGGTACACCATGAAGAACCCCAAAGATTCGATCACGCCATCAATAATCTCCCGAGCCAGGCCCGTTTTTCCCATCAGGTTGGAGACCACGCCTACCACTAAGAGGGGTGGAACGCCGAAGACCAGCACACGTAACCATAAGGTTTCGCGATGAAAAGCTACCGATTGTCTGGTCCTAAACCAGTCCAAGACCAACGCTGAACCCACCATCAGGGCTTGAAGGTTGAGAAGCCAGCGATCAACCCAAGGCATGGGCTCCAGAATAGTCCTGAAGGGAAACGGGGAAATAGCCAGTGCCAGAGCGAAAACCGACACCAACCGATAGGGGGAAAGCAGAGCATGACTCAAGAATGACACCGGAATCAGAATCAGGAGCCAGATGAAATCATAGAATGCTACGGGGCCTTGCGGCCCAAAGTTGAGGCCAAGACAACCGGTAAGCATGCTCACCCAAAGCGGTTCAGAAGCAACGGCCAAGGCACCTTTTGAAATATCGGCATAGGCCATGGAGTCGCGGATCAGCCTCTCACCTAAACCCCTGAGTTTCAGGCTCAAACCACTCAGTGCAATGATGAGTGGTATCAGGATAAAACCCTGTTGTTTGATGTGTTCGCCTATGCTGTCCCGCCAGACCTGAAAGGATCTTGAAGCGTTCTGGAATCTGACCTTATTGGGACCAGACAGGAGCAAGAGGGGCTCACGATCTTCCGCAAGCAGTTCACCAGCTATCGCCTTTCTCCGAGCCATGACATGAGCATTCATCTCATCCATCACTGACCGAACGTTGATGGCTCGGGTTAGTAGGATCAGGAGTTGGTCCCGACGTGGCGTTAGGTGGCTCAAAAGACTGGAGACTTTCTGGTCAATGCGGCCCAAAAGATCCTGGACTTCCCTTGGGGCAACGGAATCCCTCGCGATTCGATCCAACTGAAGCCATTTGGTCTTTTCGCTTGCGAGCTCTGTTCTGAGTGCCTCTATCCTTCGGATGGAGGATTGATAGCTTTCGATCAATTTCCTCAGTTCATCTGCATGCAATGAAAGCTCTGCGTCCAAATCAAGAAGTTTGGAGAGGTCCGCTTCACGGTTTTGATTCACAGGAGAAACACCGCCCATTCTGTTGCGCACGATGTCCTCAAGGCTTTTCAGGCTATCCTCAGACTGCTTGGAGTTCGCGAGTTCGGTTTCAATCCTAATGGCTAGGGTCTGGGAGGATTTTGCGAGTGAGGTGAGTTCGGAGAGATCGGGCGCTGATAGGTTGCTTTCAACCGAGTCATTCATAGTTGCCCAAGCCAATCCGGACCCAAGGGGCATAAGATTCACAGCCACCAGAAGAATGAACAAAACCAGGGGGGTGACCTGCACGCGTCGATCGTTTTCCATGACCGAATGCCTTTCCAGAGCGCGCTGTTTAATCGGCTACGGCCTTTTGGTGCTAGGCGCAACGCTGAACCGGGACTGATTTTGAATCATGCCCCGAGAAAAGTCAGAAGCCATCCGCTGCAAAATTTGAACCACCTCACGTCGTTGCGCCTCTGATGGCGTGCCGGGGGGAAGAAAAATCAATTCACTGAGGCTTCCTAGCGCTAATTGATACTGGCCATCGGAAAGACGTCGACAAAGACCCAGAGAAAGATAAATTCCTTCCCCGTTAAAACGATCCGATACATGTCGATCAACGAGGACATGGATGCCGAAGCTCTTGCTTGGGAAGGCCTTTGCAAAATCCGTGGTGATTCCACTCGTCAGTGACTGCCGGATATCTTCATCCGTGACGGCCGTATTTGTCCGAGTCGTCCGGGCATCCCAGTCAGAGGCCCAGGCCATTTCTACACAGGCAATCAACAGAATCAAGAGCCAAAATCTTTTCATCCTAGTCTCCTTTGTTATTTTTGTTACTAGGCCTTTTGAACCAAGGCATAAATAATGCCCTCCATCACGACAGGTACCAGAACGGCTCGACGTCGCTCATCCCCGACCTCGAAGTCATAATCCAGTTTTTCTATACTCTGCTCCCAGAAACCGGATTCATCGACATCGTTGGAAAACCGTTCGAGAAAAACACGTTCTTCGGGAGGCGTCTGTTCCATTGTTGTTTTATCAACTTCGAATCCACTGGAAGCGGAGGCAGCGATGACCATCATGTCCCGTGAAACCAGGATCATTGGAAACGGACTGTGGGTAACAATCGCCATGGCATCGTGCAAGGTTGCAACCCCAACACTACTCGCGAAAGCTTCGACCTTTCGCTGAAAATGAAGAGATGGAGCAAAAAGACAGCGCTCCCATCGAGAAACGGAAGGTTGATCCGTCTTGAGCAAATCAGCCAGAGCCCCCTGACTGAGACCTGTTTGCTTGCGAATCCTTTTAAGAATCCCGCTCCAGTAGAGTGGAGTAGTTACCCCAGCCATTTTTTACCTTTGTTCCATCCATTGTCTCCAGACGCTCAGGAGCGATCATCACTGTACAGGGAATCTGGTTTCGCTCAATAACACAAATGTGTATGGGGAGATCTTGCTTAGGTGAAATCAAACGAAAGTCCCTTTGGGCCGAGAAAACTTAAAACACAACCGAATTGCCGACTTTCATGTCGTCGTTTACATGCAAAATCGAACAGCCTCCCTGACTTTGCAAACATTGCTTGCGGAAAGTCTCTCAATCCCGAGAATTTCAACTGCCCATCACTCTCAGTGTCTTTCCACTCCGATCAAAACTCCCTTTTACGGCCTTCAAATCAAGTACAGCGGTCACTACAATGACTCTGCCTGTATCGAATCAATTCCTTCCATTGAGGACCCCACATGTTGAACACGAAATCCCCCCTATTGGCCGTTGCTGTGGCATTTGCGCTCACCGGGTGTGTCAGCCAGCAGACTTTCGACAGAGAACACGATCTCAATACCCAGCTTCAGTCCGAAGTAGACAACGACAACATCAAGATCGAGAAGCTGAATGATCGTCTCAGAATCACGATCGAAGACAGCATCCTCTACCCTTCAGGAAAGGCAGAACTTTCAGCGGATGGTCGCAAGGCATTGGATAAGATCATCCCTACCCTGAAAGACGCCGATTCGGATCATCGCATTGAGGTCGAGGGATACACCGATGATGTTCCCGTTGGGAAGGCTCTCAAATCCAAGTACAAGACCAATTGGGAGCTTTCCTCTGCTCGCGCTGCAAGCGTTGTTGAATACCTCCAGAAAAAAGGCGTTGATCCGAGCCGCCTGACCGCCTCAGGTCATGGTCAATATCAACCGACCGCGGACAACAGCAGCGTGGATGGTCGTGCCAGAAACCGCAGAACCGATATCGACCTGGTCCCGGTGAACAACGGACAAGCATCAGGCAGCAAATAAGCCTGACTCTAGGGTGGCGGCGATCCCAGAGGAAAGCCGCCATTTCCCCCGTTTCTTCAGTCTTACAGCGCCTCGGAATGAGCTCATGAGAGAAAACATCAACCCCTCCGATGGGTATTACCCGCCTTCATCTGTCTGTTTGCCCTGCAAGGCTGTGCCACACCCGGACAACGAGGGGCCTCAACCGGTGCTGCGATGGGGGGCGGAATTGCGCTGCTGGCAGGGGCAAGCCCCTGGGGTGTTCTAGGTGGCGCACTTCTGGGGGGTGGCGTCGGTTATGCGGTCGGCAATAACACCGGCCTATTTAGATAGTGGGAGTCACGATGTTCAAAAAAATCACCCCTGCATTGTTGATCCTCGGCACCCTGACCGGCATTTCCCCATTGCTGGCAGCAGAGCCCGGCGAAAACGTCCATGAGATGATTTACAAGACCTGTCGGGAGTTACATGGGGATCTCAAACAGCAAGAAGCCCTGATGGGACCGCTTGTCGAGTCTGCTGCTGAAATTTACCGTGTTGATCTCAAGGCGCCCGCCACCATTCAGAACGTTGCATGGCTGATTCGGACGGGCTGTAGCGTCTGGCCCGAGGCCTATGTCTCTGCCATTACAGCGAAAGCAGTGCGCGCTTTAGGTGAAAATAGAAAGCCCACGCCAACGAAAAGCTTCCCCCGGGCCGATGTGGCGCTGACAGACTGTGATCAATTCGACAAGCAGACACCCGCCGAACAAAAGATGGTGTCGGAGATGATCAATGGCTATGTCACGAATCATTACAAAATCCGACTCCCCACTTTTTGGAACGATGAATATTTGATCAATAGCGTTCACAACGCCTGCCAACTATTCCCTGGGAGCTATGTCTTTGAAATCATAGGTCAGTTGGCTCGCACCTCGGCGAAAGGCGAGACGGCACCAGCCCATTGACGTTCTGAGCCGAGTCGTCTTCGGGATCGGTCCTAACCCAAGCGAAGGGTTCCTCAAAAAGGACGCGGCTAGGGCCCTTCAGGGGTTATTCCCACGTGCTGTCATATTTGATTCATCGCGAGCACGGATAATGTTCTTGATCTCAAGAACGTGACCCCATCGCCCTCATGATGAATTTGGCCTCCAACACGCAACGGATCTTTGCCCCAATATTCGTGGTGTGTGCGTGCTTATCAGATCCTGCCTACGCGGTGAGACCGTTTGTCACCGACGATGCACGTATCGCTGACTATGGTCAGGTTGAAATCGAATCCTGGATGGAAGTGACCCATGCTGAGGGTGGCTTTGGCGACGCGCCAGGCCTCAACACGATGCTCGGCATCACGCCTTCAGATTGGTTAGAAATCATCGGAGGAACCGGGTTGGCCCGAGCCTCCAACAATAAGTGGGCGATAGCCAATCCCGTGATTCAAACCAAGGTCCTCTTCACGCAGGCGGAGGCAGACGGCGCTCCAGGTCTTGCATTCGCGTCGGGTGCTACCTTTGATGCGGGCCAAACCACCCTGGCAGCCGGCGCATCGATCGATGAGAGCATCAACCCCAAGTACCAATTGGGTGATAACTATTACGCCATCGGGCTAATGACCTATCGCCTACTGGATGACACGGTACAAGTTCACACCAACCTTGGTCTTCGAGCCGAACACCAAAGCGGGATTGGTTTAAGGCTTCGACCCTACTGGGGGATCGGAGTGGACGCGGAACTGATCAGAAAGGATATCCACGCGATCGCGGAAGCTTATGCCGGCGACCCGCTTGAATACAATGCCCCTCTCTATGCGGGGCAATTTGGCGCTCGCTGGATTTACAGCGATGATGTGAATGTTGACCTCACCTTTGGCGCCCAACCCACCATGAATACCTACCGGCAAGCGACCAGTGCCGTGGAGGTCTGGGGTCAGGTCGGACTCCGACTGCTCTTTGATGCCTTCACCCATGATGGCAAACC
>JBEBBO010000189.1:0-2558 GCA_041158345.1 Pseudomonadota bacterium
GGCAAGAAACCTGCCGCTTCAAGATGCGTTCGGGTGGTATCGACAGCGTGCCAGGGGCTGGGGCTTTGATCGATAAAGTCGAGTAGCGCCCGGGCATGCGCTGTTTCATGGGCGGTTGGAATAGGATGCATGTTGGGCCATCCGAAGGACGTCAGAAATAAGGATGTGACCATCTTAGCGCAAACGGATCCTGCGATTCGTGGTGGTTCAACCGCCTCCCTGCGGCTAATTCTGGGATAATGACCCCAATGACTGCCCACGATCGATTACGCATCGACTCCCCCATGCCCCCTTTGTTGCTCGAAGGCATTGACCTGGCCTGTTATCGCGGCGAGATCGCTCTCTTTGAGCATCTGGACCTGCGTCTTGAGGCCGGCGAGGCGTTGCGCATTGAGGGGGCTAATGGGGCAGGGAAGACCAGCCTCCTTCGGATTTTGGCGGGGCTTTCGCGGCCTGATGAGGGGCGGGTTGAGTGGTCGGGCGTCGATATTCATGCAAAGCCCCTGGGCTTTAACGCGGTCTTGGGCTTTCTGGGGCACCTTCTGGGGCTGAAGCAGGATCTCAGCATCGAAGAGAACCTTCGCATCATGACGGCGCTTCGGGGGCGGCGCATGGCGCCAGAAGCACTCAGCAAGGCGCTGGACCAGGTCGGGCTCTCCGATCGGCTGGACCTTCGTGTACGCCAGCTTTCCCAGGGGCAGCGTCAGCGAACGGCTTTGGCGGCTTTGATGCTTTCTGGGAGCCTGATCTGGATTCTGGATGAGCCCTTTACGGCACTCGATCGCACCGGTATCGCCCTGGTCGAATCCCTTTTGGATCGTCATCTGGATCAGGGCGGCATGGCCATCCTGACCTCCCATCAGCCCGTCTCCACACGAAGTCGGGTTCGGTCCCTGGAGCTCTCGCCATGATGTCGGTTTTCTGGGCGCTCTTGCGGCGTGACCTCCTGCTGGCGTTTCGCCATCGCGGCGAACTATTGAATCCACTCCTCTTCTTCAGTTTGGTGGTCACCTTATTCCCCTTGGGTGTGAGCCCCGAACCTTCGGTCCTCAAGACCATGGCGCCGGGTGTGATTTGGATTGCGGTGCTGCTGGCCGGACTGTTTTCCCTGGAAGGCCTCTTTCGTTCAGATTTTGAGGACGGAACCCTGGAGCAGATGGTTTTGAGTCCCTTTCCTTTGGCTTGGTTGGTCCTTGCCAAGGTGGTCGCCCACTGGCTGGTGACAGCCCTTCCCATGTTGCTTCTGGCGCCTTTGCTGGGACTTTTCTTGGCGCTACCGGCCGAGGGCGTCCGGGTTCTGGAGTGGACGCTACTCGCAGGGACACCTTTCCTGAGCTTGGTCGGATCGGTCGGCGTTGCACTGACCGTGGGTCTTCGTCGGGGTGGCATGCTCCTGACCTTGATCGTGATGCCGCTCTATGTCCCTTTGCTGATTTTCGCAACGCAGGCGGTCACTTCGGCGGTTGCGGGACTTCCCTATGATGGCGCTCTCGATTTTCTGATGGCCCTTTTATTCCTGTCACTGACCTTGGCCCCTTTTGCCACGGCTTCGGCCCTTCGCATCAGTTTGAGTTAAACGTATGTGGAACACGATTTGGCTGACCTTCCATAAATTTGCATCGCCCAAGCATTTCTATGCGCTTTCGGGGCGGTTGGTGCCCTGGCTTGGGGGATTGACGCTGTTGCTGCTTCTCGCCGGCCTTTATCTTGGGCTTTTCGTTGCGCCACCGGATTACCAGCAGGGTCAAAGCTACCGGATCATGTTTGTGCACGTTCCCAGTGCCTGGATGTCTTTGTTCGTTTATACCTTCATGGCGGTGCTGAGCGGGATTTACCTGATCTGGAACATCAAGCTTGCGGATGTCATGATCCGAAGTTCGGCGGGCTTGGGCGCTTCGTTCACTTTTTTGGCGCTGGCCACGGGTTCCCTGTGGGGTAAACCGATGTGGGGGGCCTGGTGGGTTTGGGATGCCCGGCTGACCTCCGAGTTGATCCTCCTTTTCTTGTACCTGGGCTACATGGCGTTGGTCGCTGCGGTCGAAGATCCCCGCAGTGCGGGCCGCGCGGGCGCCGTCTTGCTGCTGGTCGGTGTCGTCAATATTCCGATCATCCATTACTCGGTCGAGTGGTGGAATACGCTCCATCAGGGACCGACGGTGACCAAGTTCGACAAACCCTCGATTCACCCCAGCATGCTTTGGCCTCTGCTTCTGATGGCCGGAGCCTTTCAGCTTTACTACTTCACCGTGTCTTTGATTCGTGCACGGGCGGAACTCCTTGAGCGCGAACGGCGGAGTGAATGGGTCCGTGAATTGCTCGCCATGCCATCCCAGAGAAAAAATCCATGAATGAATCCACAAGCCCTTCAGAAAATGGGCTGACATCGGCACAACGGGCTCTGCAGGGTCTGAGTCGCTATGTTGCGAGCCAAGTCATTGGCCAGGAACGCCTGGTCGAAAGGATGCTGGTTGCGCTGCTCGCAGACGGCCATATTCTGGTCGAAGGGGCTCCCGGTTTGGCAAAGACCCGGGCCATCAACGTCCTGAGTCAGGGGATCG
>JBEBBO010000190.1:0-4692 GCA_041158345.1 Pseudomonadota bacterium
CAACCTGGGTGATGCCAAGATGTTGGTCATCCACAACGGTGGCCAGATGGTATGCGTAAATTCGGTCTTTACGAAACAGAATAAAATCTCCCGACAGCGCGTGGAGAGAACGTTCCGTCCAACCTTTAAGCCGATCGCAGAAGACCATCGGTGCTTTTGGGACGATGACACGTAAGGCATGCTCCCCGGGGATGAAACCGAGCTTCGCCATTTTGCAGTGCCCGGGGCATGATCCATCCTGGCGCAGGGTGCGTTTGGCCGTTTCTCGCCGCGTGCACTGGCATGCATAGAGGTGACCCTGATCCAAAAGCCGATCCAATGCGTCCTGATAGGCTGCGTGATTTTGGCTTTGATAAGAGACCGCTCCGTCCCACTCGAGCGCAAGCGCTTCCAATGTTTTCAGGATCAGGTCTGCCGCCCCGGCTTGGGTTCTGGGCGTATCCAGATCATCGATGCGCACGCGCCATTGGCCACCGGCTGCGCGGGCGTCGAGAAAACTGGCCAGTGCGGTAAACAGGGATCCGAGATGCAGGGGGCCGCTGGGCGTTGGCGCAAAGCGACCCCTGTAGGCTGGCGGCTCGGTGATTGCGCCAGCGGGTGTGGTGTCTTCCGGAGAAGCGGGAGCGATCAGCTGACCTGTCTTTCCCTGATTTCGTCCAGAGTCTTGCAGTCGATGCACTGGGTTGCCGTGGGGCGCGCTTCAAGCCGACGGAGGCCAATTTCGATGCCACAGGTCTCACAGTACCCGTAATCACCGCGCTCCAGGTTCTGCAGGGATTCATCGATCTTCTTGATCAGTTTCCGTTCCCGATCGCGCGTCCTGAGTTCGAGGCTGAATTCCGACTCTTGGGTGGCGCGGTCATTCGGATCAGGGAAGTTGGCGGCTTCATCCTGCATATGATGGACCGTTCGATCCACTTCACTCATGAGTTCGTTTTTCCAGTTCCCGAGAATGCCGCGGAAATGTTCCACCTGCCCCTCGCTCATGTACTCTTCCCCTTCCCTAGGCTGATACGGCTCGTAGGTGAAGGGATTTGAATTTGTCCCAGTTGTCTTGGTACCAGACATGCTTTCAGTTCCTTACCGCTTTCGAAGAAATCCTGCAAGTATAGGGGTAAATCGTGTCCTTGGAAATCATCATTCATAACTACTTGTGAACTGGCACTAAAAAGGGGAAAGCAGTTGAAAAACAGAGGGATAAGCCCGGCTTCCAGGGCGCAAAGAGTGACCCCGTTCAAAGTCATGGAAATTCTGGAGCGTGCACGGGCGCATGAGGCTGCAGGGAGGGACATCGTCCATATGGAAATTGGTGAGCCCGATTTTCCAACGCCTCCGGTAATTGTTCAGGCCGCGCAACACCATCTCGCGATGGGGCATGGCCTGGGCTATACCCCCGCTGGAGGCTTGCCCGCTTTGAGAGAGGCCATTTCACGCCATTATCAGCACCGATATGGCGTCGCGCCTGATCCGAGGCGGATTTTCTTGACTCCCGGGGCCTCTGGCGCTCTCAGTCTGGTTTTGGGGGTGATGGTGAATTCCGGCGACGAAGTGCTGGTTGCTGATCCGGGCTACCCTTGTTACCCGAATTTCATTCTGTTGGCCGGGGGGGTTCCAAAAGCCTTGCCGGTTGGGGCCAGCACGGCTTTCAATCTGACGGCGGCACAGATCTCGGCGTCCTGGACCCCTAACACCCGCGGGGTGCTGCTTGCGTCTCCATCGAACCCCACCGGAACGGTGATGCCTCGCGAAACCCTTCAAGCGGTGATTCACACCGTCGAAGCGGCGGAGGGCTATCTCATCTCCGATGAGATTTACCATGGTCTTGAGTATGGCGAGGCAGCGATTTCCGCTTTGGCGCTCTCTGATCAGAGCTTTGTCATCAATAGTTTCTCGAAATATTTTGGTATGACGGGTTGGCGTTTGGGATGGGCCGTTGTTCCTGAGTGGGCGGTCGAGGCGGCGGAGAGATTGGCTCAGAATCTTTTTATTTCAGCGCCCACGCTCTCTCAATCCGCCGCGTTGAGCGCCTTCTCCAGCGCAAATCTTGAAGAGTTGGAGCGGCGCCGTGCGGCTTTTGGTGCGCGGCGTGAGATTTTGCTTAACGGCCTGAGGGATCTCGGATTCGGTCTTCCTGCACAAGCCGATGGGGCATTTTATATCTATGCCGACTCCTCGAGCTTCGCATCGGATAGTGAGGACTTCGCGCGAGCTCTCCTTGATCATGCCGGTGTGGCCGTGACCCCGGGAACCGACTTTGGTGTTCAGGGCGCGAAGGGACATATTCGGTTCGCTTATACGGCATCGATTCCCAGGATTCATGAGGCACTGAATCGCATACGGAATTTTCTTCAGCGATAAGCCTTTGGCATACTGCCATTTCTTCTTAATCTTTACCTGATGACTCTTTATGCAAATCTCTCGATTGAATGGGGCCCTGGCCTCTCTTGTTTTTCTAATGGCTCTTCTTGTTAGTGGCTGCCAAGGCGGTAGACCTGATGATGGCAAGGCCGCTGAGGTAGGTAAGGCTTTTCTTGCGGAAAATGCTACGAAGGCCGGAGTCGTGACGACCGCTTCAGGTCTTCAGTATCAAGTCCTCAAAGAGGGGACTGGGCGCCAGCCCGGGGCCACCGACATGGTTCGCGTGAACTACGCGGGAAGTCTGGTGGATGGGCAGGAGTTTGATCGGGGAGAGGGCATCGAGTTTCCTCTGAATCGAGTGATCCCGGGCTGGACCGAGGGCCTTCAGTTGATGAAGGAAGGCGGAAAAACCCGTTTCTTTATTCCCTCAGACCTTGCCTACGGCGAGCGGGGTGCAGGCGGCGCCATTCCGCCGAATGCTGCACTGATCTTTGAGGTGGATCTGATCGCTGTCAAGTGAGTCGATAGGTTCCCTTAATCGGCAATGAGCTTGTCGACAACCTGGGTTGCGGATTCGCACGCCGGAACTGCCTCGACAAGCTTCATTCTCAGCTGAAGTCCAATGTTCTGGCCCGAAAGGGTTTCGGTGACGACCTCATTGAGTGGCTCACAGACCGTCACCATGTTCTTTTCTGCAGAGGTCAGGTCCCTGAAAGTTCTACTGTTTCGTTCCGTCTGATCTGGGGCGTTCTCAATCAGTTCAGCCATGATCTGATTGTGGTATCGGAAGACATGTTCCACATATTTAGAAAATTCCTCCTGTGTCATGGTGATCTCTTCACCCGTGCTTTTTCGTGTGGTCACGGTGGAGCAAGACGAGAGACATGCAAGCAGGAAGAGAAGGGTCAGATGTCGAATCACAGCGATAAGTGACAGTTGGAGAAAACGGAACTTACACCTTGGGGGGTGAAGATGGCTTTGATTTCTGCCGAGGCGGAAGGAATCGTGACAGGGTGAACGTGGAAAGCAGAATAAAACCGCCGAGGAACAGGATGGCTTGGACTGAACTCACGCCCTGGGCCGCACTCACAGAATAAAGGCCCATGCCCACAAGAATAGCGCTGTTCTGGAAAAAGTTTTGCGCGGCCACAGCCCGTCCGCTGCCAATCGAGTGATGGCCAATTTCCTGAACGGATGCATTGAGTGGGACAACGATCATACCGCCGAATATGCCGATGCCTAGAAGGAGGATCTCGGCATCCAGGGTTTCTGTGACAAAACTCATGAGCAAAAACAAAGCGCCCATCACATACGCTGCAAATCGAGCGCGGCGGATTTGATTCAGAGGAATCAGGCGGGGCACGATTCCGGCGCCCACGACGATGCCGATGGCCATAAAGAATGTCAGATTTGCGATGGCACTGGCGGTTTCGGCATGGAGAACCTCAGGGGCCCAGGCGACCAAGACGACCCGCAAAGTTGCCGCTATGGACCAAAAAAGACTCAAGGCAACCAGAATCAGGCGCGTTCTGGTTTCGGACCCCAGGTGTTTCATCGCGACGAGAAGTTCGCCCCATGCGGAGGATTGCCCATCAATCAGTTTGACGGGCCCCTTCGGAAGAAAAAGGGTTGCAAGACCGGAGGTGAAATAAAGTGCAATCACCATCCCCAGTGCGAGGGGAATTGAATGGTCAGCAAGGCGGGCCCCGCCAACCGTTCCGGTGAGGATTGCCGCGATGGTTGCACTTTCCACCCAGCCATTGGCTCGAACGAGTTGCTCTTGCGGACTGAGGTCCGGAATGATCCCGTATTTGGCGGGTCCATAAGAGGCCGCTCCGATGCCAATCACCGCGTAGCCGATCAGGGGTTCAACGCCAAAGGCAATGGCCAGGGCGCCCAACGCTTTGACCAGGTTGGCACCGAGAAGGACGCGGGGTTTGGGCTGACGGTCCGCCAGTCGACCCACCCAAGGCATCAAAAGAATAAAAGCCACAATAAAAGCACTTTGCAGTGCGGGAATGTACCAGTTCCCTCGTCCACCTTCCTGAAGTGTCAACGCGATGACGGTGAAAAGGATCGCGTTATCGGCAAAGGCCGATAGGAACTGCGCACCAATCAGGGTATGAAGGCCACGATTCACGGGGTCACGCTCTCGATGACAAGCTTTTGAAGCGCGGGGTAGTCCACCTTGCCTGACCCCAGTAGCGGAATTTCCTTGGCGAAGAGGATCTCTCGAGGGGTGTAGAGCTCGCTGTAACCCAGTGTTTGTGCCCCCTTCATGAACTCGCTGCGCTCCAGTTCACGTTGCTGAGTCACCAGGATGATTTTCTCGCC
>JBEBBO010000191.1:0-6635 GCA_041158345.1 Pseudomonadota bacterium
CTGCAGCCCAGTTCAGCCAGCTGGCAGTCAACGCACCGTTAAAACCGCAGATTCTTGCCATACTCCGTCAGCTTTCCCCGGAAACCGAGTGCTCGGAGAAAACCTCTCTATTAAGAATCCGCGAGGCACTTGCGGAGCAACTCTATCAGCGACAGGGCGACTATCTTTGGATCGTTGACGACCTTCCCGAGGGAATCAATGGCCCCGTCATTCAGCAGTGGCTCGCACCGGAGAAGGCCGACCAAAGCCCCAAAAGAGCCCACAACATTCTGATCAGCGAAAGTCAGCGCTACGATCATCGGGGGGACCCAATCCACCTCCCCCTCCTCAGTGAAGTTTCAGGGCAAATGATCCTCAGTGGGCATAGGCCACCGACCCGAACCGATGAGAGGGACTCCCTTAATTGGCTGACGGATGAGATTGGCAGACATCCGCGTTTCGCTGGCATTGCAGCAGGGATACTCGAAGCCGAACGCCACGATCGACGCAGCACACTCAGCCGACTCGCTCAACGAATCAGCCGGCGAAATCGCCTTTCCTCCGAGATAGCGCTCCTGTGGGCGCGGGACTTTCCCGAAGGGCGCGAAAAGTCTGCAGCGAACCTGCTACTCGATGCGATTCAAAGCCTCGGGGGAGCCGCTCGCGACATCCTGAGATTGGCGCTTGAGCTCGATGATCACCCCGTCCCGCTCTCACTCATCGCCGAATGCCTCGTCATATCGGGTCTGAGCGCCGATGAGCGGAAGGAAGACCTTTTTACGATTTTCCTGAACGAGCCGGAAGAAATTCCGTTGAGTCAGGAAGCAGCAGAAAGCTACGTCCTTCAAGGTGCGGAGCAACTTGCAGCACTGGGACTGGGTCTCATCAGTGGACAATTCATCGCCATTCCCTCCTTGGTTCTACGGGCCTTTTCACGCGCAGCATCCACATCACCCCGTCAGGCCTTCCTGGCCGAAGCCGCCCTCCAAGCCCTCTACATGATTGCGGAGTCGAATCACGCCAGCCGGCAATTCGATGACCTGAGCGCGATCGCCCCCCATGCAAGGAAACTGGTCGGCGATTTACGTGATCGCATCATCACGCAAGAGGATAACGCTGGAGAAATTACGGGGCGAATCCGCCTCGCCTTGCACTTGGCCGACCTTGACCTTCTCCATGGCGCCAAGACGCGGGCCACTGCAATTTATCGAGCGACAAGCGCTTATCTGGTCCGAGCGATGGCGGCCGACCCCCATAACAGCACACGACAGAAAGATTTTGCTCGGGCTCAGGAGCAGCTGGGGGACCTCGTGATTGAATCTACTCTCCCCCAAAACGCTCTCGATCACTATCGAAAAAGCCTGGGCATCCGAACGTTCATGTCCAAACAAGAGGGCGGGCCTGGGGAGTCCATTCAGGATGCGCTACGCCTCAACATTAAAATTGCCAGACTCCAACGACGTCTTGGAGATATTGAAGCGTCACTCCAAACCCAACAAACCGCGCATTCACTTCATCTCAAGCAATTGCAAAATGCGCCGGAAAATTCTGAACTGCGCTTTGATTTGGCCTCCAGCCACGCACAACTGGGTGAACTCCACATCAAGCTGAATCAATCGGAGGAAGGGTTAAGAGAATTCAAAAAAGCGCTTCCCCTCTTCGAAACCCTAGCCGAAGCCATGCCTGAGGATTTGCGCTACACCCGGGCACCGGGTGCAATCCATAACCGAATTGGTGACCTTCTTCACACCCGCGACGATCTGACCGGCGCGCTTGGCCGCTATCGCATTGCGTTGTCTTTGGCCGAGAGCCTCTCACAACGCCACCCTCACAATCCTGAGCTCCAAAGGGATCTGGCGATTTGCCACGACAATCTGGGGGATACGCTTTCAGGTCTTGACGATGCCCAAGAGGCAGATCACCACTTCAAATCCTTCCTTGGCATCGCCGAGGCGCCCGAAAATAGATCCGCATTCAAAGGACTTCGCGCGCGTGAAATTGCAGCGGTTCACATGAAATTAGGTCGGGGACGAGAATCTGAAAAAATGCCCAGACTGGCTCTGGAACGTTACCTTCAGGCCCGCACAATGGTTGAAAAGCTCGCGATTGACTTTCCAGAAAATCAGCGCCTGCGAGAGGATCTCCAATGGCTCCGCCACAAAATTTCAAGGCTCAGCGAACGCCTCGAGGCGGATGATCGACGTATCGCGCGAAATCGGGCCAATATTCCAGAGACTCATGATTCAGGCACGCCCTCCGATTGGCAGGGTGATGCCTAATTAAGGATAATGGTGGGATAGTTCGATACTGCACACACTCCTCCCACCATGAAAAAACGCCTCGAAAGTCTCCTTAAGGATGCTGTAAGCATCCTTGCCAACTCCGATGTTCTTCCTCGTGACATCGAGGCCAATTGTCAGGTTGAGCGTGCACGCGATGCGCAGCATGGAGATTTCGCCAGCAACTTGGCTATGGCTCTTGCCAAACCCGCGAGAATGAACCCCCGTGATCTCGCGCAAAAGCTAATCAACGCTATCCCCGAAGACCCCGCCGTAATCAGGATTGAAATTGCCGGTCCCGGATTCATCAATTTCTTCATTGATCCCAAAGCACAGTTCGGCGTCATCCCTGCAATCCTCGACTCACGAGAGACCTTTGGAAGAAGCCAGAAAGGCAACGGCAAGAGGGTTCAAGTGGAGTTCGTCTCTGCCAACCCGACGGGACCGCTTCATGTGGGCCACGGGCGCGGCGCGGCCTATGGCGCAGTGGTCTCCAACCTGCTCTCGGCTGTGGGTTTTGAGGTGCACCGAGAATATTACGTCAACGACGCGGGTCGACAAATGGACATTCTCGCGGCCAGCGTCTGGCTTCGCTATCTGGAGCGGTTGGGTGCGCGCCTGGTTTTCCCTAGCAACGGATACCGAGGCGAGTACGTCAGGGACATCGCTGAATCCCTCCACAAGGACCAGGGAGAAAGACTTGGAGTCAACGTTGATGATCTCCTCAAAGATCTCCCACCCGATGAACCCGAAGGGGGCGACAAAGAAGTTTATATCGATGCCATTGTCCAGCGGGCCAAAGACCTTCTGGGTGAATCAGGCTATCGACGTGTTTTTGATGCTGGCCTCAATGACATCCTGGCGGATATCCGCGAAGACCTCGCCGAATTCGGCGTTTGCTATGACACCTGGTACTCAGAGCGCAGCCTGACAGAATCGAAGGCTGTTGCTCGATCCCTCGAAAAACTTCAAAACGCCGGCTATCTCTATCAGCAGGATGGCGCGACCTGGTTTGCTTCCAGCCGACTCGGCGATGAAAAGGATCGTGTCGTTGTTCGTGAAAATGGACAAATGACCTACTTTGCCTCGGATATTGCCTACCACATGGAAAAGCTGGAACGGGGCTTTGACCGAATCATCGACATTTGGGGTGCAGACCATCATGGCTATATCCCCAGAGTCAGAGCGGCGATGCAAGCGTTGGGGGGTGATCAAGATCGCCTCGAAGTCCTGCTTGTTCAATTTGCCGTGCTCTACCGTGGGGAAGAGAAAGTGCAGATGTCGACCCGCTCCGGCGAGTTTGTCACGCTGCGCCAACTCAGAAACGAGGTGGGTAAGGATGCCGCACGATTCTTCTATGTGATGAGAAAATCCGACCAGCACATGGATTTTGATCTCAAGTTGGCCACCTCCCGCACCAACGAGAACCCGGTCTACTATGTGCAATATGCCCATGCCCGCGTCTGCAGCGTGTTCCGGCAACTCGCTGAAAAGGGATTGAGCCGCGATATCGAACAAGGCATGGCCTGCCTCGAAGCACTGAATGATGCGCACGAAACCTCGCTTTTGAATACCCTTTCACGCTACCCCGAGACGATTGAAAATGCGGCCATGCAGCATGCGCCGCATCACCTCATCCACTATCTGCGTGACTTGGCAGCGGAGCTCCACGGGTACTACAACGGAGTCCAGTTTCTGGTGGAGGATGCGGGCCTTCGCAATGCCCGCCTGAACCTCATTGCTGCCGTCAGGCAAGTGATCCGAAATGGGCTCGAACTGCTGGACGTTTCCGCACCGGAAACCATGTAACCCATGGCGAGGGACGTCAAACACCGAATCCCCGCTTTTCGCAACGACAAGCGAAAGCCACGAAGCAAGTTACTCATCCTTTTGGGTCTGTTGCTCGTGGCACTTGGGATCTTGTTCTCCCTGGTGACAAAGTGGCGGGCCTCACCGGAACTCCCTCCGGAAAGCCCACCGCCGCAAAGCACCAAAACTGATGGTGTCCAATTTTCTTATTTTCGATTGCTTGAAGACCGGGAAAACCGAGTCTCCGAAAGTCAAATCAATGAGGAACAGCGAAACATTCGCCTCGGGAAGGGACCCACTCCGGGATCATTCTCTCTCCTGATCGGGAGCTTCAAGACGCGTGATAAAGCGGAAGCAACGCGAAGACAGCTTTACGCCTTTGAAGCCCTCAAGCCCAAAATGGAGGAGGTCACTCTGGAGTTTGCCTCCTGGTATCGGCTGAAACTGGGGCCGTATGGGAACCTCAGAGACGCCAATCAAGTCAGGCTATTCCTGAGAGCTCAGGGCATCGACAGCATCATTGAGACCGACGAACACTAGTTTCGCCGACAGGTAACCGCCACAAACTGAACCCCAACGAGCATCACCGCCATGAGAATCCTTCACACCATGATTCGTGTCGGCAATTTGGAACACTCCATCGATTTCTACACCGACGTGTTGGGCATGCGTCTCCTGAGGCGACAAGACTATCCGGATGGACGATTCACCCTGGCTTTTGTGGGTTATGGCGATGAATCCAGCCATACGGTCATCGAACTGACTCACAACTGGGACACGACCGCTTATGACCTCGGATCGGGCTTTGGCCACATTGCAATCGAAGTCGAGAATGCCGCTGACGCCTGTGAGCGAGCACGAATAAAGGGGGGCCGGGTTGTGCGTGAAGCCGGCCCCATGAAACATGGCAATACCGTGATCGCCTTCATTGAAGATCCGGACGGCTACAAGATCGAGTTCATTCAGAAAGGAACCGGCGGGCACTAAGATGGAGACTGAGCGATCGAACGCGCTCAATAGCGCCATAGAGACGCTCGCCAAGGGTGGTGTCGTCGCTTTTCCAACCGAAACGGTCTATGGGTTGGGCGCTGATGCCTCAAACCCTCAGGCCATCGCGCAGATTTTCGAAGTTAAAGGCCGCCCCCCGGATCACCCTCTGATTGTCCACATTAGCGGCGCCGACCAACTCTCCAGGTGGACTCATCATGTCCCCGAAATGGCGTACCAACTGGCCGAGCGCTACTGGCCTGGACCTTTGACGCTCATCCTTCCTCAGAGCAAGGCCCCCCCGGAAGTGACCGGCGGGCAAACCAGCGTCGGTCTTCGCGCACCCAGCCATCCGGTCGCCCAGGCGCTGCTAAAAGGTTTTGGTGGGGGCATTGCAGCCCCTTCCGCAAACCGTTTTGGGCGCATCAGCCCGACTCGGGCTAGCCATGTTCGAGAGGAACTGGGGGATCGTGTCGGCATCATCCTCGAAGGCGGCGACTGCACGGTCGGACTTGAATCAACGATTTTAAGCCTTGCAGGCCCCATCCCCTGTCTTTTACGCCCCGGAGCCATCAGCCGATCTGAGCTGGAATCTTTTTTGAATCAGCCCATTCAGGGTGCAGAGAAAGCCATAGGAATCAGAGCCTCCGGGCTTCTTGAGTCGCATTACGCGCCAAGAACAGCGCTCCGACTCATGCCCCTTGAGCAGATCCTGAGCGTGGCCACGTCCGCCTCGTCTCGAACCGTTGTCCTCTGCTTTGAGGACACGCCGATACCCCCTGCCGTGCACCGGATCCGAATGCCACAAAACCCAGCGGACTACGGCATGCGACTTTATGCGACCTTGAGGGCACTCGATCAAGGGCAGTATGACTTGATCTTGGCTGAGACTCCGCCCAATGAAGAATCCTGGGCAGCCGTTCATGATCGCCTCGGGCGAGCCAGCTACTCCACCAAAACGTTGACCTAAAAGCCCTGGAAGCCAAATGTCCCTCTCATCGCTCACCATGAGCCTTCAAGAAATCACTGACAGTATTCCCGGAGCAAGGCTTCAGGGCTCTGCCGACCTCACGGTGACCGGCATCAGCACCGATACGCGAAACATTCCCGCCGGAAGCCTTTTCTTTGCGCTCCGAGGGGAGCGATTTGATGCGCATGATTTCATCCCCGAAGCGCTTGCTTCAGGCGCGATGGCCGTTGTTTCAGAGCGCCCCCTCGATCCAGGGACACCCCATGTTCTTGTCCCTGATAACCGAACTGCCCTTGGCGCCCTCGCAAAGGCATGGCGGAAGCGGTTCAATATCCCGGTAATCACCGTAACGGGCAGCAACGGGAAGACCACCGTCACCCAGATGCTGGCCACAATTCTCGCCACGACCTCGGGCGAAGAGAAAAGACTGGCCACAAGGGGCAATCTCAACAACGAGATTGGCCTTCCCTTGACCTTGTTTCGCATGAATAGCAGCCATGAACGAGCCGTTCTTGAGCTGGGCATGAATCATCCGGGAGAAATTCGTTATCTTGCCGATATTGCGCAGCCCACCGTCGCTCTCGTCAACAATGCGCAACGCGAGCATCAGG
>JBEBBO010000192.1:0-13289 GCA_041158345.1 Pseudomonadota bacterium
ATAGCCGATGCTAACCGCCCTAACAACAGCTCACCGGATAGGAGAGTTCGCTATCCCTCTCCGCCCTGAAGGACGGGGTTTCTCGCGAGATTCACGATGACCCAGCAACTTAAAGGCCTTAGGAATCGTTTGGATGAGTGCTATCGCCGGGACCAGTTCCGGTTAAGGAAGGCCATTGAGCGGCTGGAGTCTGATTTAAAGAGCGGCAAGGATATACAGAGTGAAAGCGCGGCAGTGGGCGCGCGGATAGAAGACTCAATTCATCGGGTAAAAGCCCGATCTTGCCGAGTTCCGAAGATCACCTACCCGGATCTCCCCGTTTCAGATAGGCGGCAGGAAATTCTGGAGGCGATCCTTGCCCATCAGGTCATCATAGTCTGTGGCGAGACCGGCTCTGGAAAGACCACGCAGCTCCCAAAAATTTGTCTTGAGGCAGGCAGAGGGATCAAGGGTTTCATTGGTCACACGCAACCCCGTAGGATTGCCGCGCGAACTGTGGCCACCCGCATTGCTGAAGAGTTAGGACAGGCGATCGGACAGGCGGTCGGCTACAAGGTGAGGTTCAGAGACAAAACGATCGCCGACGGATTCGTCAAATTGATGACTGATGGCATTCTCCTAGCGGAAATCCAGCATGATCGTTTTCTCGACGACTACGATACCCTGATTATTGACGAGGCTCACGAACGGAGCCTCAATATTGACTTTTTACTCGGCTATCTTCGTTGGGTTCTCCCCAAAAGACCTGACCTTAAGGTCATCATTACTTCGGCAACGATTGACCCCGAGCGTTTTTCTAAACATTTTGGCGATGCGCCCATTATTAACGTCTCGGGTAGAACTTACCCTGTTGAGATTCGCTACCGTCCGGTAGAAGTCGAGGAGGGGGACGAGACCGACAACTGCGAGCAGCAGGCCATTCTGGATGCGGTGGATGAGCTATGGCGGGATCAGTCCGGAGATATTCTGATCTTCATGAGTGGTGAGCGAGAAATTCGCGAAACTGCAGAGTCACTTCGTAAGCACCATCCGCCCACTTGCGAGATTCTGCCCCTTTTTTCAAGACTCTCAGAATCGGAGCAGGAAAAGGTTTTTCGTCCCTCGGGTCGCCGTAGGGTGGTGTTGGCAACCAATGTCGCAGAAACGTCCCTAACCGTTCCTGGAATTCGAGCAGTCATTGACACTGGCTATGCTCGCATTAGTCGCTACTCGCATCGCAGTAAGTTACAACGGCTTCCGATCGAGCGAATTTCTCAAGCCTCCGCAAACCAGCGCTCCGGACGCTGTGGACGTATTGGCCCTGGCATCGCCATACGACTTTATTCTGAGCTGGATTTTCTGAATCGGGATGAGTTTACCGATCCTGAAATTCTGAGGACCAACCTCGCCTCAGTCATCCTGCAAATGCACGCCCTGAGGCTTGGGGAATTGCAGCGGTTTCCTTTTGTGGAACCCCCCGACATTCGTTTAATTAAGGACGGTCTAAAAACACTCCAGGAATTGAATGCACTGGATGAACGAGGGCAGTTAACCCCAATCGGTAAGCGGCTTTCTCGTCTTCCGATCGATCCAAGGCTTGGCAGAATGCTGCTTGCTGCACAGGAAGAGGGGTGCCTGAGGGAAGTGGCCATCATGGTTTCTGCGCTGAGTGTTCCCGATCCAAGGGAACGCCCCCAAGATCGGACGCAGCAGGCGGATCAGAAACATGCAAGATTCAAGGATGAGCGATCAGACTTCATCTCGTTGCTGAAGCTTTGGGAGGACTTTGAAAGCCAAAAGGCACACCTGACGCGGGCCAAAATTCGAGGGTATTGTCGCGATTCATTCCTCTCCTTTGTTCGTATGCGGGAATGGCATGAGACCCACAGCCAGATCATGGAGGTCATCAAGGGGGAATTTGATTTCAAACTCAATATGGTGCCTGCCGAATTCCCTGAAATTCATCGCGCGTTATTGGCGGGGCTTCTTTCTAACGTTTGTTTGCGACAAGAGCAAAACGAGTACGTTGGCGCCAGGGGGGCAAGACTTCATATCCATCCGGGCTCATTTTTGTTCAAAGCAAAGCCCAAATGGATCATTTCGGCGGAGCAAGTTGAGACCAGCAAGGTGTATGCGAGAACCGTTGCGGCGGTTGAGCCTGAGTGGATCGAGAAGGTCGGTGCGCACTTGGTTAAACAGCAACACTACGATCCCCACTGGGAGCGTAAGTCGGCAAGGATCGCCGTTCATGAGAGAACTCAACTGTTTGGTCTTACGATTCAGGCTGGACGAAAGATTCCTTTTGAGCGAGTCAATCCGGTTGAGGCTCGTGAGCTTTTTATTCGCCATGCCTTGGTTCAGATGGACTATGACTCGCGTGCGCCCTTTATGGCACACAACATCAAGCTGCTCGAGGAAGCGGACTATTTGCAGCAAAAAGGGCGTCGCGTTGACCTGATGGTCGATGAGGCGTGGCTGTTTAAATTCTTCGATGAGAGAGTGCCGCCAGAAGTCGTTAATGGAGTGACCTTTGAGGTCTGGCGTAAATCCGTCGAAGCCCTCAAACCTGATTTCTTGAAGCTGACTCAGGACGACATTACCGTCAAGGTTGACGAGTCGGTTGACGATCTTAACTTTCCCGACCACTGTCTGGTGGGAGGGCTTCGATTACCGCTTCAATATCGATTTGAGCCCGGGCATTTGGACGATGGTGTTTCAGTCTTAATTCCCCTGCAACTGCTCAACACCCTTGAAGAGTCGCCGTTTCGTTGGCTGGTTCCAGGCATGCTCAGGGATAAGGTCATCGCCCTGTTAAAGTCATTACCTAAAACGCTTCGCATTCATTTTGTGCCCGTTCCAGATTACGCCGATCGGATTCTGCCCATGCTCGACTTTGGCCAAGGAGACCTTCTGACCCAATTGTCCGTCGCCTTGAAGCGAACGGGTGGGATTTCGGTTCCGGCAGGATCCTTTCGTGAGGAACTGGTCCCTGACCACCTTAAGACCAATTATCTTGTTTTAGGTGAAGATCAGCGGGTGATGGATCGAGGCCGCAATCTTTCGGCCCTCAAGCAGAAACATTCCAAGGATGCCGGGCAAAGCTTCAAGCAGATTGCCAGCGAGGCCTACTTGATGACAGGGTGTCATGAGTGGAGTTTTGGCAATATTCCGGTCACTTTTGATGGAACGCATGAGGGTAGCCGGGTGTTTGGTTACCCTGCATTGGTGGATGAGGGGCAGAGCGTTGGACTCAGGATTTTGGAGGCTCGCGAGGAGGCTCAGCTGGTGCATGAGGGGGGGTTAGCCCGCCTTTTGGCGCTAAATCTTGCCAAGGACCTCAAGTACATTCGAAAAAACCTTCGAGTCGATGCCCCGGCTGAACTGGCCTATGGACGACTCCCTGCGCATCCTTTGTTCTATTCGGATCTCGGAAAGGAAAGGGCGCTGAGAGATGATGTGGTGGCCCGTTTATTGGCCGCGGTTTATCTTGAGGATCAGCCCGAAATTCGTGATGCTGCGACTTTTACGCAACGGATGGAGACGTATCGAAAGGAACTGATGTTACGCTCTGACGAGATGGGAGCTGTCGCCCAGAAAATCATGCAAGGCTATGCAGAAGTCCATCGCAGTCTGGACAACTTGGCGGACGGCAAGATCAAGGATGATCTGCGCTTCCAGTTGTCGCGGATGATTTATTTAGGATTCTGGATCAAAACACCTTGGGCGCAGATTCGTGAGTTTCCGAGGTATTTAACCGCGATTCAGCATCGGCTCCAGAAGGCAGTTCAGGACCCGGCCCGAGATGCCCGGCAGCGGTTGGAACTTGAGCCTTTCCAAAAAGCGTTTTGGGCGATGATCGAGAAATATCATGGTCGACGCGTACCCGAACGGCACCCTTTCCGTTGGAAATTGGAGGAGTTTCGGGTTTCTCTTTTTGCGCAGCAGTTGAAAACGGCCTACCCGATTTCAGCGAAGCGCATGGAGGAGGCTCTCAAAAGCTTGGAGCCCCCGGTGTGAGTCGAGTCAGAACAAAAGAGGCTTTAGGGCAGCTCTAGGAGTTCGTTAATCAGCCCCATGTAGGGTGCCAGCTGGGGGATGCGGGGAATGGGCCAGCATTGGTGCGTGATATGCGCCATGAGGTTATTCAACCAGGGCTTGTTGGATTGGGCTGACCTTAAGACGAAGTAATACTGGTCACCGCGCTGCGTGACGCCAAAGTTATCCAAATGGACGACGATGTCCTCAGGTTCACCCAGCAGTCGAACTGAGGCTCTAATTCTCCGGCTTTCTAGATCGAAATCAAAAGCGTTGAGTTTGGCGATGCCTCGCAAGACAACATTGGCCACCAGCGTGATAAGAAAAGTGGGGGTCATTTTGATTGCGGTTTTAATCAAGCTGGCTTGAATACTCATCGTGTAATTGGTCCTCGGTAGGGATTGTTAGGCGATGACCTCCACTTTCCGGGATGGCAGGGATGGTCGGCAGAAGACCTATTTTAAACCGGCTGGCGCGTTAGAATGTGACCAAAACCAGTTGGAAACACACCAATGACAATAGGTACTCCAAATTCCCCGGCTGCTGTTCGTGTCATGCTTCTTGGAAGTGGTGAATTGGGCAAGGAGGTGGTGATCAGTCTTCAGCGCTATGGCGTTGAGGTTATTGCAGTTGATCGCTATGCAGACGCCCCGGCTCAGCAAGTGGCTCACCGTGCCCACGTCATCGATATGACGGATGGCCGGGAGTTAATGGAGCTGATTTCCAAAGAGAGACCCCATTTCATTGTTCCCGAGATTGAGGCTATCGCGACCTCGGTTCTGGCAGAGGTTGAAGCTTCTGGAGTTGCCGTCGTGATTCCGAATGCTAGAGCTGTTCAGTTGACCATGAACCGTGAGGGCATCCGTCGGCTTGCGGCTGAAACGCTCTCGTTGCCAACCTCAGACTATCGATTTGTCGATACCCTTGAGGATCTCCGGGATGCTGCAGTAGCGGTCGGCTTTCCCTGCTTTGTCAAACCGATCATGTCCTCTTCAGGGAAAGGGCAATCCATGCTTAAAGGGCCCTCTGATGTCGAGACGGCTTGGTCCTATGCCCAAGAGGGTGGCCGAGTGCAGGGGACCCGTGTGATTGTGGAGGGGAAGATTGACTTCGACTTTGAAATTACACTGATTACCGTAAGAAGTCTTGATGCTCAGGGTAAGCCTCAAATTGCCTATTGCGAGCCCGTAGGCCACCTTCAGCAACAGGGTGATTATGTCGAAAGTTGGCAGCCCCAGCCGATGACGGAAAAGGCTTGGCTAGAGGCAAGACGGATTGCTCGTGAAGTCGTGGACAATCTTGGCGGAGCAGGCGTTTTTGGCGTGGAGCTCTTCGTGAAAGGTGATCAGGTCTGGTTCAGTGAGGTCAGTCCAAGACCCCACGATACCGGCATGGTTACCATGATTACGCAGCGGCAAAATGAGTTTGAACTGCATGCCCGGGCAATCCTCGGTCTTCCGGTTTCCACCGAATTAATGGTGCCTGGCGCTTCCGCAGTGATCTATGGGGGAGTCGATGCGGCCGCGGTTCGTTTTTCAGGCTTGGAATCGGTCCTTGCGGATCCGGATGTCGAAGTGCGTCTGTTTGGTAAGCCTGCGTCCTTCAAGCGCCGGCGCATGGGTGTTGTCTTAGCTCAAGGCAAGGATCCTGACATTGCGCGAAACGTTGCCCGAGTTGCGGCCGCTGGAATTCAGGTCAGTGCGGATTAATCCGATAGCCTTGATCGCCCATGCTGCGACTTGCCTTTAATCCCGCCTTGCTCCTGTTGGTGCTGAGCCTTGCGGCCGCAATACGGCCTTGCGTGGCCGATGTCTATCGGCGCGTAGGGCCGGATGGGCAAGTAGTCTTTACCGATAAACCGCAAGGTCATGGCTTTGCCTTGGTGATCAAATCCCGTGATCGCAAGTCCCACGCGGTGCCGCATCCTAATGTCATGCCGCCAGAGTCTCTTCCCTCTGCCGTCAAGCCAGCTTCGATGGTTCACCGCTTAAACACGGGAGAGATTGTCTTGGGGAATGGACCCAAGATCTATTCCTTTCGGCCTTCAACTGTTCGATCCAATGTCGGGGCACTTGGGCTCCGAGCGGATGCTTTTTCTGCGATTATTGATCGTGCGGCCTATGTCCATGGGCTCGATCCCTGGCTTCTCCATGCCGTCATTCGGGCTGAGTCTGCCTATAACCCGCAGGCCCAATCGAGCAAGGGTGCCATCGGTCTCATGCAGTTAATGCCGGATACAGCCGCCCGCTATGGGGTGAGGGATCCTTGGAACCCGGAGGAAAACATTGATGCCGGGGCTCGATATTTGCGGGATCTCATGGGCATGTTTGGTTCCGACGTTCGTCTTGCCGTGGCGGCCTATAACGCTGGGGAAGGCAACGTTCAAAAGTATGGGAATCAGATCCCGCCATTTGAGGAAACCCAGGGGTATGTGTCCAAGGTGCTGGATTTTTACCGCCGATAGCTCGAGGCTAGGGGATGACAAGCCCCCATTCCGAGAGGATTTCGACTAAAGCAATCAAGGGGAGTCCGATGAGCGCATTGGGATCTCGGCCGTCAATCTGACGAAAAAGCGCAATTCCCAGCCCTTCAGACTTAAAGCTCCCTGCACAATCGAAGGGTTGTTCAGTCTCTAGATAGCGAACGATTTGTGACCGGCTCAACGCCCTGAAATGGACTCGGGTGGTTTCAAGTCGTGACCGGCTTTCTCCCGTGTCGGTCTGTGTCACGGTCAACGCGGTATGAAATTCGACACAACGGCCCGAACTCAATGTCAGCTGGTCAATCGCTTGGTCCATGCTGCCCGGCTTGCCGAGTAATTGATGGTCAATGCTGGCGACCTGATCGGAGCCGATGACCAGGCTGTGTGGCAGGGTTGGATGGATCGCGCGTGATTTGGCAAGAGCCAGCCGTGAGGCGAGTGCCGTTGGTGATTCCCCGGGGAAGGGTGTCTCATCAATGCCTGGGTTTGCGGTCTCGAAGGGTATCTTGAGTTTATTGAGTAGCTCGCTTCGGTATTTTGAGGTGGAAGCGAGAATGATCTGAGGGTATTTATTTGTTTCCATTACTGCATGGGTCTTTGACATGGAGGCACTAGGACCGGTATCATTCGCCGATTATGCCTGAGCATTTGCCAGACGCCGTCGATCCTGTGGCCTTCGCTGAAAAGCGTGGTCATCTGGTCGGCCGATTGGCTGTCGGTGGTCTGGACCGCATCGTCCCTATGGTGAAGAACCCTGAGGGCTTTGTCGATCTCGATCTCCAGTTCGGAAAGCAGGGACGACTGCCCTTGATTGAAGGGCATGTTGCCGCGCAGTTGGTTCTCGAGTGCCAGTGTTGCCTTGGGCCTATGGAATGGAATATCGATTCCAAGGTTCGGCTAGGTATCGTAGAGTCAGTTGACGCGGCTTTGTTGCTACCGGAAGACACCGAAGCCCTGATCGTCGAGCCGGATGTTGAAGTCCTGCTAGCCGATATCGTCCAGGATGAGTTGTTGTTGGCCATTCCAGCCATTCCGCAACACGACGACTGCCATCTGCCCGGGGAGACGCCAGCCCCTGCAGAGGCAAGAAGAAACCCTTTTGCATCTCTGGCAGATCTCAAGCTCAAATCAACTTCCGAGGAGTAAACCATGGCCGTACAGCAAAACCGCAAGACCCGCTCCAAGCGCGATATGCGCCGCTCGCATGATGCGCTGACGGGTGCAACCCTTTCAATTGAGCCGACTACCGGTGAAACCCATCGTCGTCATCACGTCAGTGCTGATGGCTATTACCGTGGCCGCAAGGTCATCGCGACCAAGGTAGAAGAAGCTTCCGACGAGTAAGTGGGTAGCGCTCTACCGTTGCCGACTTGTAACCACTGACAGGACTGAAGGGCCCGGCGTACGATGATGTCGCGTAAGCTGACGATAGCCGTGGATGCGATGGGCGGAGACCATGGCCCTCGCGTCACAGTTCCTGCGGCCCTTGATAGCGCAGCCAAATACCCCAACCTGAATCTTATTCTGGTGGGTGACGAGAGTTCCTTGCGGGGCGCTCTTGCCGGGCGAGAGCAGGCCTATGGCAATAGAATTCAGATCGTTCATGCATCTGAAGTCGTCGAAATGCACGAGTCGCCATCCAAGGCGCTCCGTGGCAAAAAAGACTCGTCCATGCGGGTCTCTATCAACCTCGTCAAAGAGGGTCAGGCCGACGCTTGTGTAAGCGCAGGGAATACCGGCGCTCTTATGGCCATCGCGAAATTTGTCCTGAAGACGATCCCGGGCGTAGATCGACCCGCCATCATTGCTATGTTGCCTTCGAAGACCGGCCATACCCATGTGCTGGATCTTGGCGCCAACGTCGATTGTTCCGCTGAGCATCTCCTGCAGTTTGCCATCATGGGTTATGAACTGGTCAAGGCGGTTGAGAACCAGGAGCATCCTCGCGTTGGACTTCTCAACATTGGCGAAGAGGAGATCAAGGGCAACGAACAGGTGAAGCAGGCAGCCAAGCTCCTGGCGGAATCTCACATCAACTTTGTCGGATTTGTCGAAGGGAATGACATTTTTTCCGGCGAAGTAGATGTGGTCGTAACGGACGGGTTCACAGGCAATGTTGCGCTCAAGGCGATTGAGGGTTTTGCCAAGCTCCTGGGTGGTTCATTGCGCGATGAGTTCCGCCGAAACATCTTTACCAAGTTGGTCGCTATTCTGGCCCTGCCCGTGCTCAATGCGTTCAAGAAACGCTTTGATCCCAGACGATATAACGGCGCCAGTCTCGTTGGTTTGCGCGGTATCGTGGTCAAAAGTCACGGCAATGCGGATCAGGTTTCCTTGGCCAACGCGATTCGAGTTGCGATGCTAGAAGTTGAACAAGGTGTTCCAGACCGGATCGGTCAGCGAGTGAGTTCCTCGATTGCCGAGGGGCGCACGGCATGACGATCTATTCGGGATTGCTGGGAACCGGAGGCTATCTTCCGGAAACCGTTCTGACGAACGAAGAAATTTCCCGGACGGTTGAAACGACCCATGAGTGGATCGTTGAGCGAACGGGTATTCGCGAGCGGCGGATAGCTGCCCGTCATGAGACCGCTTCCAGCATGGCCGAGGCTGCTGCCCGTCAGGCGATTGAGGCGGCTGGCATTGAGCCTGATCAAATTGACCTCATCATCGTTGGAACCGGTACACCGGACCGCGTTTTTCCGAGTACGGCCTGTCTTCTTCAGCACAGACTGGGTCTGCGCCGCGGCGCTGCATTTGACGTTCAGGCGGCCTGCTCGGGATTTATTTACGCGTTAAGTGTCGCAGATCAGTTTATCCGCGCCGGCAATGCGCGACATGTCTTGGTTGTGGGTAGCGAGCTTAACTCCCGTTTGGTCGACTGGAGTGACCGCACGACCTGTGTGCTTTTTGGCGATGGTGCAGGTGCAGTTGTTATAGGCGCCACGGATACCCCGGGACTTCTCAGTACGCATATTCATTCAGACGGCCAATATCAAGATCTCTTGTACGTTCCCAATCCCAATGCGTGTTTCTCAGAGGATGAGACTGCATCGCGGTACCTGAAGATGCAGGGTAATGAGGTCTTTAAAGTTGCGGTCAATACGCTGGGAAAAATTGTCGACGAAACGCTGGCGGACAATGGTTTGATGAAGGCGGATATCGACTGGCTTGTGCCCCATCAGGCCAATATCCGCATTATCACGGCTACAGCGAAAAAATTGAAAATGCCCATGGAACGGGTGGTTGTCACCGTCGAACGACAGGGTAACACCTCCTCGGCTTCGATCCCTCTGGCCTTGAATGAAGCGATTCGCGATGGTCGGATCCAGCGTGGCCAAACTGTCTTGATGGAGGCTTTTGGCGGTGGTTTCGCCTGGGGCTCCGCGTTACTTCGCTATTAATTCGAGGAGTCGGCGTTCATGAGTCGGGTTGATCAGGGGCTTGCGTTTATTTTTCCCGGGCAGGGATCCCAAACTGTCGGGATGCTGACTGAACTGGCTTCACTGAATTCCATTGTGAAAACAACGTTTGCCGAGGCCTCTGAGGTACTTGGGTACGATTTGTGGACACTGGTCAGTGAGGGGCCGGCAGAGAACCTAAATGCGACCCGTCAGACTCAGCCCGCCATGTTGGCAGCAGGCGTCGCGGCATGGCGCTTCTGGGGAGATGCCTCCGATGTGCGTCCTGGATACATGGCCGGCCACAGTTTGGGCGAATACACGGCATTGGTGTGTGCGGGAAGTCTTGATTTCAAGGCAGGCATTCGTCTTGTGGCGGAGCGAGCTCGGTTGATGCAGGAGGCAGTCCCTGAGGGCGTCGGTGCTATGGCCGCTATCATTGGCCTTGATGATGACAAGCTCATTACGGCCTGTCATGAAGCAACGACGGCGGAAGCTCTGGTGATTCCGGCCAACTTCAATGCACCGGGTCAGGTGGTCATTGCAGGTCACGCCACCGCAGTTGCCAAGGCGGGTGAGTTGGCCAAAGCGGCAGGCGCGAAGCGCGTCGTGACTCTTCCAGTCAGTGTTCCTTCGCACTGCCCGTTAATGAAGCAAGCCGCTCAAGAATTCCGTGGGTTGTTGAATGCAACCGACTTTAGAGCGCCCAGTTATCAAGTGCTTCATAACGTAGACGTTGAAGCACACACTGAGGCTGATGCCATCCGAACCGCGCTTGAAAGCCAACTCTATGGGTCAGTCCGCTGGACGGAATCGATCCGAAAAATGGCGAGTCAAGGCGTTGACCGTTTCATCGAGTGTGGTCCGGGTCAGGTCCTCGCGGGTCTCAATAAGCGTATCGTCCCTGATGCAAAAACGCAGGGTTTTTCCGATTCACAGACACTAGAAAAGGCGAAGGAGTTGACGGCATGAGTTCACCTGTAGCAATCGTAACCGGCGCAAGCCGTGGGATTGGTCGTGCCATTGCCGAGCGTCTTTCCCATGATGGTTTTAAAGTCGTCGGGACTGCAACCTCTGATGCGGGAGCCTCTGCGATCAGTATCTACCTTGAGGAAGCTGGTCTTGATGGTGTAGGCCGTGTGTTGAATGTGGCTGAGCCGGGTGCTATCGAAGCATTCATTGATGCGGTGACCGAAGAATTTGGAACGCCACAGGTCCTCGTCAACAATGCGGGCATCACCCGGGACAATCTTCTGATGCGTATGAAGGATGATGAATGGAATGACATCATTACGACGAACCTGACATCCGTTTTTAAGCTGAGCAAGGCCTGCATGCGGGGCATGATGAAAGCCCGGCAGGGTCGCATCATCAACATCACTTCGGTGGTGGGCGTGACAGGGAATGCGGGACAGGCAAACTATGCCGCTGCCAAGGCAGGCATCATTGGATTTACCAAATCTCTGGCCAAGGAAGTTGGTTCACGGGGTATCACAGTGAACTGTGTAGCGCCCGGGTTTATTGATACGGATATGACACGTTCTCTCTCGGACGAGCTGAAGCAAGGGCTGTTGTCCAACATCCCGCTGGCGCGTCTTGGGGAGGCTGAGGAAATTGCCGGTGCGGTGAGTTTCCTTAGTTCAAAGGATGCTGGATACGTGACGGGTGAGACCTTGCACGTGAATGGTGGCATGTATATGGCATAATGCGCCCGCCGATTGGGGGTGACGTTATCGGTCTACGTTGGAATGAGATGCCACAAGGCGTCGGTTGGGATAAAAACCCTTGTCAATGACGGGTTTCAAATTAAAATGACAGTCTCTCTTAAATAGAGACTTAACGACTGAGGATAAAAAATGAGTGATGTTGCAGAGCGTGTAAAGAAGATCGTTGCCGAGCAGCTGGGCGTCAAGGATGAAGTGACCAATGAGGCTTCCTTCGTAGATGACCTGGGTGCCGACTCTCTGGATACGGTCGAACTGGTCATGGCCCTTGAAGAAGAGTTCGAATGTGAAATTCCGGACGAAGACGCCGAGAAGATCACGACTGTTCAGCAGGCGATCGACTACATCAACACTCACGTCTAATCGATTTGTCCCGTGGAACCCCGACAGGCTTTTGTCTGGCGGGGTTGTTTGGTATTAAGGCCCGGGAATTTTGTTTGAGATCGGATAGTGACTAAGAGACGTGTTGTTGTTACCGGACTCGGTGCTGTGTCGCCGGTCGGTTTGAGTGCCCAGGCCTCCTGGGATAGCGTCGTGAACGGCAAAAGTGGGATCGGACACCTTGATGTGTTTGATGTCTCTGAGTTTTCTACGCGTATTGGCGGAAGTGTCCGTGACTTTGAAATCACGGATTACATCAGCGACAAAGAAGCCAAAAAGATGGATGTCTTCATCCACTATGGTATTGCCGCAGGGTGTCAGGCTTTTGAAAATTCTGGCATTGAGGTGACTGAAGCCAATGCTGAGCGGATCGGTGTTGCAATCGGTGCCGGAATTGGTGGAATTACCGGTATTGAAAGCGGCCATAATGCCTTTCTGAAAGGCGGTCCGCGGCGCATTTCCCCCTTCTTTGTTCCCAGCAACATCATCAATATGATCTCTGGGAATCTGTCGATCAAATACGGATTGCAAGGACCCAATTTTGCGATTGTGACCGCCTGTACGACGGGAACCCACAATATTGGTGAAGCCGCGCGGATCATTATGTACGGTGATGCCGACGTCATGGTCGCTGGTGGATCCGAAATGGCGACATCTCCGACTTCTTTAGGTGGATTTGCCTCCGCAAAAGCGCTTTCACGCAGAAATGATGAACCGCTTCTCGCGAGCCGTCCTTGGGACGTGGATCGGGATGGTTTTGTGTTGAGCGATGGTGCCGGCGTCATGGTTCTGGAAGAACTGGAACATGCGAAACGCCGTGGCGCGACCATCTTCGCTGAAGTGGTGGGTTTTGGCATGAGTGCCGATGCCTATCACATGACCCAGCCCCCTGCAGGAGGCGAGGGAGCGGCGAGATGTATGCGTTATGCGCTGAGAGATGCTGGATTGAATCCGTCTGATATCGACTACATCAACGCGCATGGTACATCGACACCGGCCGGGGACATCGCAGAGACTCAGGCAATCAAGACGACCATGGGTGATCACGCCTACAAGGTGGCGGTCAGTTCAACCAAGTCGATGACGGGGCATATGCTCGGGGCTGCCGGTGGAATCGAGGCGATTTTCTCGGTGTTGGCATTGCGCGATCAGGTGGCACCGCCAACCATCAATCTGGACAATCCAGATCCGGCATGTGATCTTGACTTCATCCCCCATCATGCGCGGAAGATGGCTATGGAATATGTCATGTCCAATTCATTCGGATTTGGCGGAACCAACGGAACC
>JBEBBO010000193.1:0-17757 GCA_041158345.1 Pseudomonadota bacterium
ACTCGAAAGCTCCAGAATAAGGGCGCGACCTTGGGCAAACTATCTTTCGCTGCCTTTGCAATCATCCCATCATCGGCATCAACAACCTTCGATGTGTATTTTTTTAGCAAAAGGCCATAGCCCAAGTCATTTCGGTTCTTTTCGAATGACGCCAGGGTCGTTGCATCCTTTTGTCCGGCACGCATTTTCTGGAGATCTGCATAGGCTTTCATGCCGTTGCGAATCCTTGCAACATTATCCTGATAAAGATCCTTCAGCCCACGCACCGGCTCATCCACTGAACGGGTCGCAATGAGCCCCAAAAGATAGGGAATTTCAACCTTGAAGTCGGTCTTTTGGGTTTCTTCGTTCGGGAGCCCTAAGAGCGTAAAGCTCGCAGGCGCCGGGGTTGTTTCCCATTCCGCTTCAATGGCAGCCAGTTTGACCTTCTGAGTTTCACCGGAGGTGTAGCCACTCTCGTCCCCAAGCACAATCACGGAAAGGATGGATGCCAATCCAAATGCGGATGCAATCGAAAACGATCGACGCGCAAACCCGACATCCCGCCCCTGAAGGAGATACCAAGAACTGATCCCCAAAACGAACATGGAGCCCGTGACATAACCGGCTGCCACCGTATGAACAAACTTCACCTGCGCAACGGGATTAAAGAACACTTCCGCGAAACTGGTCATTTCCATACGCAGAGTCTCGTAGTTGAACTCCGCCCCAACCGGGTGTTGCATCCAACCATTGGCAATCAAAATCCAAAGGGCAGAAAAGTTGGTGCCAAAGGCCAGGAGCCAGGTCACCGTCAAATGTTGGACCTTACTCAGTCGATCCCAACCAAAAAAGAAGAGTCCCACAAACGTCGACTCAAGGAAAAAGGCCATCCAGCCTTCACTGGCCAGAATGGGCCCAAAAATGTCGCCCACGTAATGGGAGTAGTAAGCCCAGTTCGTTCCAAATTGAAACTCAAGGGTCAGGCCGGTGGTGACCCCCATGGCAAAGTTGATTGCAAAAAGTTTTCCCCAAAATCGCGTCATGTCCTTATAGACCTGACGGCCGGTCATCACATAAACCGACTCCATGATCGCCAGAAGAAACGTCATCCCTAGCGTGAGGGGGACAAATAGAAAGTGATACAGCGCCGTAAGTCCGAATTGCAACCTCGAGAGGTTGACGATTTCATCACCGGTCATGGAGTTTCTCCTCGGGATTTTGAACGTTAGGGATGGGGGGCAATTGAAAATGTTCTGCGATGGGTTCTTGAGGCACTGGCCTCTTGCCCTCTGGCCTGAAGACGACATACCAGAGCCCCGTCAGCAGAGCGATCTTAAGAAGCAAAGCCAGGGCAATCTCAATTCTGAAGCAATCTCTCATTGATTACGCCAATAACTGCCTGTTTTGGTTATAACGATTAACGACATGGACTATGATTCAGAAGCGATTGAGAACGTATGGTCCAGCATACAGGTTGTTGGAGCCTATCTCTGGTTCGCTCGGACGCATAAGACAACCCAAAGACCCCGACTACCCAACCGCCTAACAACATAATATAATTATTTTCTAATATAGTTAAGCCCCCGATGCATTCCCGCGAAACCGCATGAAGACTTTGCAATTTTGCTCACTCGCAGTCCTCACACCAGTTCTGATGCTGGCAGCGCCTGTGGCCATGGGCGAGAGCAATACTAAAGAGCCTAGGCAAAAGACCGAAATGGTCCACCGATTGACGCTTTCTGAAGCCATTGATCTGGCCTTTCACCAAAACCCGGATCTTGCTGCTGCCGAGGCGCGCATCGGCGAGGCTGAATCAAAAGTCGCAGAGGTCGCTTCCGGTTTCTATCCCAAGCTGACAGCCCGGGTTGGCTATGACTACACGGACAACCCGTCGCTCGCGTTTTCTTACATCGTGGCGCAACGGCGATTCAACAGTGGTGATCTGGCTCGAATCAATGCCCCCGGATTTGTCTCAAACTTCAGACCAGAAGTCATAGGAACGATCAATCTATATCGGGGTGGACAGGATGACTACCTGAAACAGGCGGCCGAACTGGGTGTCAAGGCCTCGGAACTCCAACATGCTGCACTCCGGAATCGCTTGGCCGCTGCTGTCACCTCAGCTTATTACGCGGTGGTCTCAGCACCAAAACAATTTGAAGTTGCTCAAAAATCCCTACGGACCGTACAAAAAGAAGTGGGTCTGACCCAAGAAAAAGTCCATGAGGGCTCCGCGCTTAGGGGAGACGTTCTGAGTCTTGAGGTACGGGAAAAGTCATCGAGGGAATCTGAGCTTCAGGCAAAAAACAACATCACGCTCTCAAAATCCGCGCTCAAATCACTCTTGGGTGAGCAGAAAAAAGAACTGCCTGAGGTACAGGACACGGATCTACCTCAACCACATCTACAGAGCGATCTTGCCGAGGCCCTCGAGATTGCCTATACGCATCGCCCCGAGGTTGAGGCCGCGAAACATCAGGTCCAAATGCGTGAGCATGAACTCGACGCCTCCAAAGGAGCCATGCTGCCGCGGGTGAATGCCTACGCATCCTACGGCTCAAACAGCCAGACACTGGATCCTGGAAGTTATCAGGGGAATGCCAGCATCGGATTGAACGCGGAATATGACATTTATGCCGGTGGAGCGCAGAGCGCACAGGTCGCCGGCGCTGAACGCCGGTTGGTCGAAGCTCAAGCCCTGGAGCAAAGACTTCGGCTCGATGTGGAAAATGAAATTCGTCAGACCTACTCCACACTCGAACAATCTCTGGAACGCCTGAAAGTGGCTGATTCGGCCGCGGCTTCCGCCGAAGAAGCGTTGAGACTTGTCAGCGAGCAATACCACGGCGGGACAGCGACCGTGACTCGCTATCTTGAGGCAGAGACAGACCGCGCAACCGCCGCCATGCGTCAGCTTGTTGCACGCTTCGAAACGCAGGTTGCTGAGGCTCAACTGCTCCAAGCCGAGGGGCATTGGCGGTGACCAGCCCAACACAGCCCCAAGCAGCCGATTGGATGACCAAAATGCATCAAAAATTGGAGTCCATTCAGCGATCCGGAGACATCTTGGTCGACATTTTTCATTACGTCGCTCTATTTGGGATTGGATCGACCGTCGTGTGGTCGGGTGTTCATGACTACATCGGCATGATGAAAGTTGGGCATGCATCGCTCGAAGATATTCTTCTACTCTTCATTTATCTCGAACTGGGTGCCATGGTCGGAATTTACTTCCGTACGCGCCGACTGCCTGTGCAATTCCTGATTTACATCGCGATCACTGCGCTTTCAAGACACCTGGTCATTGATGTCCAGAAAGTGGCGGATGATTTTCACATTTACCTCTTGCTCTCAATTGCCGGCGCCATTGGCATTCTCAGCCTTGCCATCATGATTCTGTCCTTTTCAGAGCACAGGTTTGGCTCGCCCTGCGATCAGCGGGACTCCACCAGAAGCCATTAATTACGAGACCCTGAAACATGTCACTTCAGCAGGAAAACAGCATCAGCAAACTCAAGTTGATGGGAGCGGTCGGGATTGCCCTGATTATTTTTCTCATGTGGATTGAAGGTGCTTTCGTTTCTAAAACATCCCCCGGCGAACAAACTGAAAAAAGTCCTACGGGCGAGCTGACCACACTCACCGTAGGAAGAGAGAATGCTGAGGGAGCGATTGCTTGGCCGGCTCGAGTCGAAGCCTTAAAGACCATTCAGATCGCCTCAAAATTCCCGGGACGCATCCTTGAAATTCCCGTGATGACGGGAGCCAAGGTTGCTCGTGGTCAACGCCTAGTCCAACTAGACAGCACAGAGACCAATTCGCGTCTCGCCCAAGCAAAGGCCCAGCTCAAAGCCGCAGAAGCCGGATTCACCCGAGCCAGCGCAGAAGCGCAGCGAATTCGTCATCTGTATGAGAAAGAGGCTGCAACCCGTCAAGCACTTGAAACCGCGGCAGCTGAAGAACACCAGTCATCGGCCAACGTCATGGCAGCAAAGGCCACCGTCAGCCAAATGGCCTCGGAGGTCAGTGAGACCACGCTGCTTGCGCCTTTTGATGGCGTCATTGAAAGAAAACTACAGGAACCCGGTGACTTAGTTCTTCCAGGGCAACCCATTCTGACATTCCTCCAGTCCCCCACTCTTCGACTGGAGGCTAGCCTTCCATCAACCTGTGCGAACAACATCCTGGTTGGCGAGAGCATCAAGGCCACGGTACCTGGGATGGAAACAGAACTCACCGCCATTGTGGAAGAAAAGGAACCTGCAAGCGACCGTGAGACCCAAACACAACGCATCAAGGCCAGACTGCCCGAAGGGACTCAGATCACGCCAGGAAGTTTTGTCTGGCTGCAGCAAGGTTGTGGAAGTGAATCACTGATCCTGATTCCAACAGCCCTCATCAAGCGGATTGGCCAACTGGAATCCGTCACCATCCTAAAAGATGGGCATCTGCGCACTCGGCATATCCGAACAGGAAGGACTATGGGAGACCAGATCGAGGTCATCTCAGGTCTGAATGAGGGCGAAATGATCGTCAAGGGAGCCCCCTGATGCAAGACGCCACTCATCCCAAAGAGCGAGGCGCGACAACCAAGATTGTCGAACTGTTCATCACATCCAAGCTATCGCTCCTATTCCTGATTGCCTCTTTCATTGCCGGATTCGCTGCGCTTGCATTAACCCCCAGGGAAGAGGAACCCCAAATTGTAGTTCCTGTCGCAGACGTTCTCATTTCGGTTCCAGGAGCGACGGCTGATGAAGTTGAGAAATTAGTTTCTACCCCATTGGAGTCACTTCTCCGTGAGGTCGATGGCGTCGAGTACGTCTATTCCGCATCAAAAGAAAACGAGGCGCTGGTTACGGTTCGCTTCTATGTCGGAGAAGACCGAGAGGACAGTCTGGTCAAGATCTGGAACAAACTCATGTCCAATCAAGATCGAATTCCTTTGGCTGTCTCCAATTGGACCGTCAAACCCGTCGAAATCGATGATGTTCCAATCGTAACGCTCACCCTATCCTCTCCCGATTCCAAGGGAGCAGAGGGGGAAAATCTCAGACGCCTTGCGGATGAAATGAAGGACAAGTTGGCACTGGTTCCAAATGCGGGTCGAATCCTCATTGTCGGAGGCCAACAAAGGCGCATCATGGTCTATCCGGACCCCGCTCGCCTTGCTGCATTTAATCTGACGATTGAAGAAGTCGTCTCCGCCCTGAAAGCAGCCAATATCAATTTGTCGGCTGGACGCTTTGACCAAGCGAACCATAGCGTCAGATTGGACGTGGGCCCCGCCTTTGAACAAATCAATGACGTGGCCACAACCCCCATCAAAGTGGTCTCTGGACGCACAATTCATCTTCGGGAAATCGCCAAAATTAGCGACGGAGATCAGGAAGCGGAAACCTATACCCGCATTGGGTTCGGCCCGCAGGCCCCACACAGCAGGAACATCAGTTCAAGCGAAAAAAATGAAACCCCTGCAGAACCCGGCGAAAACCGGGAAGCGGTGACCATTGGTATTGCAAAGCGCAAAGGCGCAAATGCCGTCGAGGTCTCTGAGGAAATCATCAATACCGTTCGCTCACTGCAAGGCAGCCTGATCCCCGAAAATGTGGACGTCACTATCACCCGAAACAACGGAGAAACGGCCAACCATAAGGTGAACGAACTGGTAAAGCATTTGATGATCGCGATCGTCACCATCGTGATTCTTCTTGCCTTTGCTCTCGGACCCAAGGAAGCCTTCATTGTTGCATTGGCCGTACCCATGACGCTCGGGGTCACCCTCCTTTGCGACCTTATTTTTGGGTACACCATCAACCGCGTCACACTCTTTGCGTTAATCCTGTCTCTTGGACTTTTGGTTGATGATCCGATTGTTGATGTCGAAAATATTTTCCGTCACTTCCAGCTCCGGAAAGAACCCCCACTCGACGCAGCACTCACGGCAATTGAGGAAGTTCGACCCCCAACGATTTTTGCGACCTTCACCGTCATCGTCTCCTTCCTGCCGATGTTCTACATCACCGGCATGATGGGGCCCTATATGGCGCCCATGGCTTTTAACGTTCCCGTCGCTATGCTGATGTCTCTTCTGGTGGCATTCACGGTCACCCCTTGGGCCACCTACCACATCCTCAAAAGTGAATATGGCAAAGGTGAACATGAAGATCCAAGAAAATCGGTGCTGTGGACTTTCTATGAGAGAACACTTCGGCCGATGATGACGGTCCCCGGGAAAGCCAGAAACTTTCTACTGATGGTCCTGGTCGCGTTTGTTCTCTCGGCGCTTCTTGCCGTCTTCCGAGTGGTCCCACTCAAACTTCTCCCCTTCGATAACAAAAATGAACTCCAAATCGTCATCGACATGCCCAAAGGGAGTTCACTGGAGGCCACCGATGCCACCGCTCAGGATCTTGGCAACTTCATCTCAAGGATCAATGAAGTCACGGATTATGAAACCTATGTTGGAACAGCATCCCCCATGGATTTCAATGGGATGGTCCGACACTACTATCTGAGAAAAGAGCCGCACCAAGGCGAGATCAGAATCAACCTGCTGCCCAAGGAGGAACGAAAGCAGCAATCCCATGAGATCGCATTACGCATACGAACTGAAATTGAACGTATCGGACGGGAGCATGGCGCCAATGTCAAAATTGTCGAAAGCCCTCCGGGTCCTCCCGTCCTTTCGACGTTTGTTGCCGAAGTGTATGGTCCGCTTGATGCCCCATATTCAGCCCTTGCGGAAGTCACGCGCACGGTAAAGGAACAGGTCAGCCATATTGGTGGCTTGGTCGATGTTGATGATTATGTGGACGAACCGCAGACCGTTCTGGATTTTCGAATTGATCACCAGAAAGCAGCCGAGCTTGGGGTAACTCATCAGACAATCACCCAAGCCCTCTCATCGGCTTTAGGCGGCCTTGATGCGGGAATCGTGCACCTGGATGGCGAACGCCAGCCATTGAACATTCGCATCCAGCTTGCGCGGCCAGATCGTTCAAATCTTGAAGCGCTGAAGTCCCTTCGCGTTCGCTCAAAGGATGGAAAGCTGGTTCCAATCAGCGAACTAGGCACTATCCGTCCATCGGAAGCCAATCTCACCATTTACCACAAGAATCTCAAACGCCTGAACTATGTCGTTGCAGAAATGGTGGGTAGAGAGCCGGTCGAGGCCGTTCTCGATTGGGGGGACATCGAAGACAAGTCTCCACTACCCAAAGGCTACTCGGTCGATCTGGCCGGAGAAGGCGAATGGAAGATCACGGTCGATGTTTTTCGTGACCTTGGCTTGGCCTTTGGGGCCGCTCTGCTGATGATTTATGTCTTGCTCGTGGCCCAAACGGGATCACTTGGCATGCCTCTGATCATCATGGTCGCCATTCCTCTTACGGTGATCGGCATCATGCCGGGATTCTGGCTTTTGAATCTTTTCTTCACCGATCCCATTGCCGGCATCGACAACCCCATTCTTTTCACTGCCACGGCAATGATCGGCATGATTGCCCTTGCCGGTATCGTCGTCAGGAACTCCATCATTTTGATCGACTTTATTGAACGCCTGAGAAACGAGGGCGTTCCGCTAGCTGACGCTCTGATTGAAGCCGGAGCAACCCGCATGCGACCGATTTTCCTCACTGCAGGCGCAGCGCTTTTTGGGTCTTTCATCATTACCTTAGACCCCATTTTTTCTGGCCTTGCCTGGAGTTTCATCTTTGGCATCTTTGCCTCAACCGCCTTTTCGCTCTACGTCGTCCCGTTGGTCTATTTTCTGATCAATCGAGGAAAGACGGACGCTCACGCCAACAACGATCATAGGAGTTGAGATGACCGCAGAACGCATCATCCGTATTGTCGCTGGAACTTTTATTCTTTTATCCCTGAGCCTTGGCATCCCCGAAAGCCCGCTTTTTCAAAGCCAAAACTGGCTTTGGTTCACCGCCTTCGTGGGAGCTAACCTTTTCCAAAGTGGTTTTACCCAGTTCTGCCCATTGGAAATGATCCTGAAGAAGCTGGGCGTGAAGTCGAATTGCACTAGCAAACGTTGCTCATAAGCCAATAAATGGGCCTGTAGCCCAAATCCCGGAGGAAAAGCAGATGGCTAAAATCGTAATCGTTGGGGCCGGCATTGGCGGCATCCCGATGGCCTTTGAAATGAAGGAAAACGCCCGCAAACAGGACGAAGTTGTCGTCATTGCGGACACCCCCACCTTTCACTTTGTTCCATCAAACCCTTGGGTCGCCGTCAATTGGCGGAAACCTTCGGATATCAAAGTGGAACTGGCGCCTGTCTTCAAGAAAAAGAAAATCACGTTCATCCAGAATAAGGTTGTTAAATTCAAACCAGCAGAGAACAAGGTCGAACTGGCCGATGGAAGCCATGTTGAGTATGACTACCTGATCATCGCAACCGGTCCCAAGCTCGCCTTCGAAGAAATTCCTGGGCTGGGTCCGGATGGTCACACCCAGTCGGTTTGCCACGTTGACCATGCGGGAGAGTCAGGCCAATTCTGGGACGGCTTCGTCAAAGAACCAGGCCCGATTATTATTGGGGCAGTTCAAGGCGCTTCCTGCTTTGGTCCCGCCTACGAATATCTCTTCATTGCGGAAACCGACCTCAGAAAAAGAGGCATTCGCGACAAGGTCAAAATGACTTACGTCACTTCAGAGCCTTATATCGGCCATCTGGGCCTTGGGGGCGTCGGCGACACCCGTGGCATGCTCGAAAGGGAGCTCCGGAACAAACACATCAACTGGATCTGTAATGCCAAGGTCGACAAGATCGAGGCTGGAATGATGTTTGTGACCGAATTCGACGAAACCGGTCAGGAAAAAAAGAAGCACGAACTCCCCTTCAAACACAGCATGATGCTGCCCGCCTTCAAAGGCGTTGATGGCCTCATGGGCATTGAAGGCCTGGTGAATCCACGCGGTTTTGTCATTGTTGACGAACACCAACGCAACCCAACGTTCAAGAATGTCTACTCCATCGGCGTATGTATTGCGATTCCGCCGCTGGAACAGACACCCGTTCCAACCGGAACGCCTAAAACCGGGTATATGATCGAGTCCATGGTCACCGCCACAGCACACAACATTCGTGAAGAGCTGGATGGCAAAGAACCCTCTCACAATCCAACCTGGAATGCTCTCTGCCTTGCCGACTTTGGCGATAAGGGCGTCGCTTTCTTGGCAATGCCACAAATCCCACCCCGAAACGTCCAATGGGCTTCAGAGGGTCGGTGGGTCCACCTCGCGAAAATCGCCTATGAAAAGTACTTCATGCGCAAAGTTCGCAAAGGGATCAGCGAACCGGGCTACGAAAAGTACACCCTCAAGATGATGGGTATTTTCCGGATCAAGAAGAAAGCCTAAACGCCCTTCGCCTCATGCAAAAGGCCCTGCAATCTGGAAGACTGCAGGGCCTTTTTATTTCCGGTATGCCTTGGCCTGAGCTTATTCAGGCTTCGGCGCCTCCGTGGGCTTTCTGAGGCGAATACCGAGCTCACGCAGTTGGTGATCGGTGACTTCAGCCGGCGCATCGATCATGGGGCACCAAGCTGATTGCGTCTTCGGGAAGGCCATGACTTCACGGATGGAATTCGCACCTGACATGAGCATGACCAGTCGGTCCATACCAAACGCAATACCACCATGAGGCGGCGCACCGTACTTCAAAGCGTTCAACAGGAATCCAAATTTCTGCTGCGCTTCCTCATCCCCAATACCGAGCAGTTTGAATACCGCGTCCTGCATTTCGGTTTGATGGATACGAACAGAACCACCGCCAATTTCCGTTCCATTGAGGACCATGTCGTAAGCACGAGAGATCGCCGCGCCGGGGTCATTTTTCAGTTCTTCCAACGTGCACTTGGGTGCCGTGAAGGGATGGTGCAGCGCAAACCACCGATTATCCTTTTCATCCCACTCAAACATCGGAAAATCAACAACCCACAGCGGCGCCCACTCGCCCTGGGCAAGACCACGGTCATGTCCGACCTTAAGTCTCAGCGCACCCATGGATTCATTAACGATTTTCGCTTTATCAGCTCCGAAGAACACCAGATCACCGGTTTGTGCACCCACACGATCCAGAATTTCGAGGACGGCAGATTCCGGTAAGAACTTTACAATCGGTGACTGAAGCCCTTCAATCCCTGCAGCACGATCCGTAACCTTGATGTAAGCCAGCCCTTTCGCACCATAGATGCTCACGTACTGGGTCAGGTCATCAATTTCCTTACGGGAAAGCTCAGCACCATTCGGGAGTCTCAGGGCGACAACACGGCCATTGGGATCCTTGGCGGGTCCAGCAAAAACCTTGAATTCAATATCGCTCAGAAGATCTGCCACGTCGACCAATTCCAGCGGAATTCGCAAATCCGGCTTATCAGAACCAAAGCGGCGCATCGCCTCCGCATAGGTCAATCGCGGGAACGGGTTTGGAAGGTCAACGCCCAGCGATTTCTTGAAGAGTTCACGAATCATCTCTTCGTTGAGATCGGTAATCGCCTGCTCATCCATGAACGAGGTCTCGATATCCAACTGGGTGAATTCCGGCTGCCGATCTGCACGAAGATCTTCGTCACGGAAGCAGCGAACCACCTGGTAATAGCGATCCATGCCAGAAATCATCAACAATTGCTTGTAGAGCTGTGGCGACTGGGGCAGCGCAAAAAAGTGATTCGGGTGTGTACGGCTAGGAACCAGATAATCTCTCGCACCTTCTGGCGTCGCCTTGGTCAGGAAGGGCGTCTCAATCTCATAAAACCCGTTGTCATCCATGAAGTTACGAAGGTGACGGGTAATATCGCGGCGCAAACGCATGCGTTGCTGCATGAGCGGACGACGAAGATCGATATACCGATAACGAAGTCGCGTTTCCTCACTGACTTCCACTTCACTTTCCAGAGGGAAAGGCGGAGTTTCAGAGCGGTTGAGGATCTCAAGAGAATTGGCCAAGACTTCAATGCGCCCTGTTGTCAGGTTTGCATTCTCAGTACCCGCCGGACGTGGACGGACCTTGCCATGAATCTTAAGAACAAATTCGCTTCTGACAGTCTCAGCCAGAGCAAACGCATCGGCATAATCCGGATCGAATACAACCTGCACCAAGCCTTCGCGATCACGGAGATCAATGAAGATCACCCCGCCATGGTCACGGCGACGATGCACCCACCCACAGAGGTCAACCTCCTGATTCAGGTGATGTTCCGTGACTTCTCCGCAGCGGTGACTTCGCATGGCTCGCTCTCAGTACGATAAAAGCATTGAATTATAGGGTTTCAGGGGGGTATTAGCCAAGCCTGACGGCCACTTTAGCCGCTAAACCAAGGCCTGGATGCCCCACTGCTACAATCTGAGTCACTTCAGCCACGCGCCCTTCAGCATCCCGATGACCGACACCCCCACTCGCAAATTAGTTCTCGTCGATGGCTCTTCCTTCCTTTACCGGGCCTACCATGCGCTCCCACCGCTGACAAATTCAAAGGGTGAGCCAACCGGAGCCGTTCTCGGTGTCGCCAATATGCTCCGCAGGCTGGTCACCGCGCACAAGACTCCGCATATCGGGGTCGTCTTTGATGCACCCGGACGCACCTTTCGCGATGACCTATTCGAAGCCTACAAGTCGCACCGCCCGCCGATGCCTGACGACCTGAAGTCCCAGATTGAACCCTTGCGTGAAATTATCCGTGCCATGGGCTTCCCACTGATTGTTGAATCTGGGGTCGAGGCCGATGACGTCATCGGCACATTGGCGGTTCTGGCCGCTGCAGAGGGATATTCAGTGGTGATCTCGACTGGCGACAAGGATATGGCCCAGTTGGTCAACGAGCAGATCACGCTCGAAAATACGATGTTCAATTCTCGTCTCGATCGTCAGGGGGTCTTGGAGAAGTTTGGGGTCTACCCTGAGCAGATCATTGATTACCTCGCCCTGGTCGGGGACACATCGGACAATATTCCGGGGGTTCCGAAGGTCGGTCCCAAAACGGCCGCAAAGTGGCTCAGTGAAAATGGGACACTGGACACCCTCATTTCTCGTGCCGAAACCATTCCCGGTAAGGTCGGCGAATATTTCCGGGGCGCACTCGATCAGATTCCTCTTTCTCGCCAACTGGCAACGATCCGCTGTGATCTTGAACTCCCTTTGGGTGTCGAAGACCTGAAACTCTCGGCGCCTGACAACGAAGCACTCCGGGAGTGGTTGAAACAACTCGAATTCAATAGTTGGTTGCGGCAAATCGATAGCGAAGCTGGAAAGCCAACGAATCAATCCGAATCCAAGTCCGAGGAAACCGGAACAGCCCAACCGAAGCTGGAAACCAAATACGAGACTATCCTCACGGAATCAGCCTTCGAACAGTGGTTCAAGATTCTCGAAGGCTCAGAGTGTTTCGCCTTCGACACGGAGACGACCAGCCTCAACTACATGCAGGCCGAAATCGTGGGGGTTTCCTTTGCCGTTCAATCTGGTCAGGCAGCCTACCTTCCCCTCGCCCACAACTATTCTGGCGTCCCCGAACAACTTGACCGGAAGACCGTGCTCGAGCGTCTCAGACCTCTCCTTGAAAATCCAACCATCGGAAAAATTGGGCAAAACCTCAAATACGATGCCAATGTACTTCTAAATCATGGCCTGATACTGCAAGGCATTCGGCATGACACCATGTTGGAATCTTATGTTCTGGACAGCACTGCAACTCGCCATGACATGGATTCATTGGCTTCCCATTATTTGTCTCATGAAACCATTCGCTATGAGGACGTAGCGGGAAAGGGAGCCAAGCAAATCAGTTTCGATGCGGTCGAGATTGAGGCTGCGACCCAATACGCTGCCGAGGATGCGGACATTACCTTGCGGCTTCACGAACGACTCTGGCCCCGCCTCAGCGGCATCCCGAAACTTCGTTCGGTCTATGAAAATCTTGAAGTGCCCCTGATTCCAATCTTGGCCAAAATGGAACGCCTTGGCGTTTTGGTCGATCCTTGGCTCTTGCAGCAGCAAAGTGACTTTTTGATGGAGAAAATGGCGTTACTCGAAGCCAAAGCCCATGAACTGGCAGGAATGCCATTCAATTTAGGTTCACCCAAGCAGATTCAGACTATCCTCTACGAGAATCTAAATCTCCCAATCCTCAAAAAAACGCCCAAGGGTCAGCCATCCACGGACGAATCCGTACTCATTGAGCTGGCGGAGTCCTTCGAGCTGCCCAGTATCATCCTGGAACATCGAACAGCGTCCAAACTTCGGTCGACCTATACCGAAAAACTGCCTCAGCAGATTAATGCTCAGACCGGACGCGTTCATACGTCCTATCATCAGGCCGTGACGGCAACAGGGCGACTCTCGTCGGCAGATCCCAACCTCCAGAATATTCCGATTCGAACGGAGGAAGGTCGAAGGATTCGTCAGGCTTTTATTGCCCCGCCAGGGACACAGATCTTAGCCGCAGACTATTCACAGATTGAACTTCGGATCATGGCCCACTTTTCCCAGGATCCAAGGCTCATTGAAGCTTTTTTGACCGGCGGTGATGTTCACCAGCAAACGGCCGCCGAGGTTTTTGGCGTCTCCCCCGAGGACGTTACCAAAGACCAACGTCGATCCGCCAAAGCCATTAACTTTGGCCTCATCTACGGGATGTCCGCATTTGGTCTTGCAAAGCAGCTCGGGGTTGACCGGTCGGTCGCACAGGCCTACATCGATCGTTACTTTGATCGATATCCTGGGGTCAAGGCATTCATGGATCGAACGCGCGATAGAGCGAAAGAACTCGGATACGTCGAAACCTTAATGGGCCGAAGGCTTCATATCCCGGATATCCGATCCAGTAACGGACAACGTCGCCAATATGCCGAGCGGGCGGCCATTAACGCTCCGATGCAGGGAACAGCGGCTGATCTCATTAAGCGAGCCATGATTGACGTCCACGAGTGGATCGAAAGCCATGCGGCTCCTGTCAAGATGATCATGCAGGTCCACGATGAACTGGTCTTCGAAGTTCGAGATCAGTTTCTTCCGGTTGCCCAAGAGGCCATCGTGGAACGCATGACTCAAGTCTGTGAGCTTTCGGTGCCGCTAATTGTCGGCGTTGGAACCGGCAATAACTGGGATGAAGCCCACTAACAAGGCCTCATCCCCGCTGTATTTAAAGTTCCCGGGTTGCGCTAAATCGAATCTCTGGCCACCGCTCTTGCGCCAGAGAGAGATTCACGCGACTGGTCGCAAGGTAAACCAGATAGCCCGAACCGTCCTCGGCCAGGTTTTCAAAGACCTTGGCCTTGAATTCCTCTAGTTTCTTGGCATCATCGCAAGTCACCCAGCGGGCCGTTGTAACGCCCACGGCATCGTAGACACATTCCACGTTGTACTCCGCCTTGAGCCGGAATGCCGTGACGTCAAACTGGAGAACACCCACAGCACCCAGGATGAGGTCGTTGTTCTTGAGTGGCTTAAACAGCTGCGTCGCACCCTCCTCCGTCAACTGCTGCAAGCCCTTTTGTAGCGCCTTGCCTCGCAAAGGATCCTTCAGAACCACGCGGCGAAAGAGTTCAGGCGCAAAGTAGGGAACCCCCTCGTATTTGAGCGATTCGCCTTGCGTGAAAGTGTCACCGACCTGAATCGTCCCGTGGTTATGCAAGCCAATGATGTCCCCAGGAAAGGCATCCTCGACATTCACACGGCTGTCAGCCTGGAAGGTCAGCGCATTGGCAATCTGGACCGTCTTGCCTGTCCTGACGTGATGCATGCGCATGCCCTTGGTGTACTTCCCAGAACAAATTCTGAGGAAGGCAATGCGGTCCCTATGGGCTGGGTCCATATTCGCCTGAATCTTGAAGACAAAGCCGGAGAACTTCTCTTCAGCCGGGGGGACAACACGTTCGCGAGCCGCACGCTCCTGGGGGCCTGGGGCAAATTCAGCAAAGGCATCCAGCAGTTCAAGAACACCAAAGTTGTTGATACCGGAGCCAAAAAAGACCGGTGTCTGCTTGCCTTCAAGGTAAGCGCCATGATCAAAGGTATGGCTTGCGCCACGAACCAATTCAATCTCCATGCGGAGCTCATCGGCAAGACCACCCAGCAACTCATCCAGTCTGGGGTTATCCAGACCTTCGATCATCTCTCCCTCGACAATGCGGTCGCCATGGGATGGAGAAAATAGCTGAACGGCATCCTCATACAAGTGATAAACCCCTTTGAAGCGTTTACCCATGCCAATCGGCCAGGTCATGGGCGCACACTGGATCTTGAGAATTCTCTCAACCTCATCCAGAAGCTCAATGGGCTCACGTCCCTCACGATCCAGCTTATTGATGAATGTCAGGATGGGGGTATCCCTCAACCGACAAACTTCCATCAACTTAATTGTCCGTTCCTCAACACCCTTGGCGCTATCAATGACCATCAGGGCCGAGTCAACCGCGGTCAGCGTCCGGTAGGTATCTTCAGAAAAATCCTCATGGCCTGGGGTATCCAGAAGATTGAAGATTTTGCCTTTGTGATCAAACTGCATCACCGAGGTGGTCACGGAAATACCGCGCTGTTTTTCCATCTCCATCCAGTCAGAGGTTGCGTGGCGTGCAGCTTTTCTGCCCTTCACGGATCCGGCCATCTGAATGGCACCACCGAACAGCAGGAGCTTTTCAGTCAGCGTTGTTTTACCCGCATCGGGGTGGGAGATGATCGCGAAGGTTCTTCGCCGATCGAGTTCAGACTGGAGTTCAGACATTGAAGCGGGGAGCAAAACCGAGGATTATATCCCTTGAACCCGATACACGCAGAACCCCTTGACTTCCTCCCCTTCCTAAAGGAGGGGGATTCCTGATTCATCGAGAACTGCTTATGCCGATTTTCGACACAAGACTGACATTCTCTCCACAGGCTAACACCGCCAGCCCGGCGGCTTCAAGGTTGAGCCTCTTCCAATGGGACATGAGCCTGAAGGAGTCGCAGTTGGGATCATGGAGACATGATCGTGACACTTCAAACCCAACTCATCACCTCCATCGACCAAGTCAGGGAGTTTGTCCTCGCGACCGATGCGGCCATCTTTTTGGTTACAGACCGAAAAGAGGCCTCGAAATGGATGGCCGATACCCTCCGTAATTTTCGATACGCCGACCTATCGAAGGAGCACAAGGGACTGATTCGCCTCTATTTAGCTAAGGTCACGGGATTGTCGAGAGCGCAGGTTGCTCGCTGCATTCGGCAATATCAGGAGGAAGGCACTGTTGAGGATCGGCGAAAGCAGTCAGCAAACCTTTTTCGGGTCCGATACACCGAGGAGGATGTCCGACTGCTTGCAGAATTGGATTCGATTCACGAAGGCCTCTCGGGGCCAGCCACGAAAAAACTCTGCGAGCGGATGTACCACGTCTTTGGGGATCAACGATATGAACGGCTTTCAACCATATCCAACGGCCATCTCTACAACCTTCGCAAAGAAGCTGCCTATGCCCAAGTCAGGCAGGTCTTCCAGAAGACGCGATCTACTAAGATTCAGATCGGCGTCAGACGTAAGCCCTATCCCAACGGGTCTCCAGGCTATCTTCGGGTCGACAGCGTTCATCAGGGCGACTTGGATGGCGTTAAGGGCATCTACATCATCAATGCCGTTGATGAGGTCACCCAAATGCAGTGCATTGTGGCCGTAGAGCGCATTAGCGAGATGTTTCTGGTTCCCGCACTCAATCAGATGATTGGCTCTTTTCCCTTTGTGATCAGGAATTTTCACTCGGACTGTGGGAGTGAGTACATCAATCGCAAGGTGGCGGAAATGCTGGAAAAGCTTCGGATCGAACAAACCAAATCGAGGGCCCGGCACTGCAATGACAATGCTCTGGTGGAATCCAAGAATGCATCAACGGTCCGCAAGTATCTGGGGTATGCCCATATTCCAGCGCCGATGGCGGATCTGGTGTCGGAATTCACTCGCGGTGTTCTGACACCCTATATCAATTACCACCGTCCCTGCTTCTTCTCTTACGAGGAGGAGGACGCCAAAGGCAAGATCCGCAAGAAATACCGCTACGAGGACATGATGACGCCCTACGAGAAGTTCAGATCGTTGCCCCAAAATGAAAGCTACCTTCGGCCCGGGCTGACCTTGGCGCAATTAGATGCAATTGCCTCGGCCCAAAGCGATAATGAGGCGGGACTGGAGCTCCAAAAGGCGCGCCAGAAACTCTTTCAGACCATCAACAAAAAGACCCAACAATCCGCGGCCTGATGACTTGCTTTAAAGTCCACCCTTCAGGCTCATCTTCGGATTGGAAATTACTGGTCTCAACTCCCGTATCTCGGCCCGTTTCACACAAACTCGCTTATCTGACATGCGCATCATTACCCTTAACGCCAACGGGATCCGTTCGGCCTCCCGTAAAGGTTTTTTTGCCTGGATGGAAAAACAGAATGCCGACATTGTCTGCATTCAGGAAACCAAGGCCCAGGAACACCAACTCGAAGATCCTCTTTTCAAACCGACACCCTACTTTAGCTACTATGTTGATGCGCAAAAGGCCGGTTATAGCGGCGTTGCGCTCTATGCACGCAAAAAGCCGGATCAGGTTATTCGAGGCCTGGGCTGGCCGGACATGGATGCCGAGGGCCGATATGTCGAGGCAATTTTCGGAAATCTCAGCGTCGTCTCAATCTATATTCCTTCAGGCTCATCGAGTGAAGAACGTCAAACCATCAAGTTTAGCTTTCTGGAACGATTTCTCCCCTTTTTGAGAGCCTGCAAAGCCAGTAGCAGAAACTACATTTTCTGC
>JBEBBO010000194.1:0-2821 GCA_041158345.1 Pseudomonadota bacterium
TAGTATAGAATTTAGAATGGCTGGAATGAGTGCTGAATCAGCTTGGTTCTTAAAAAGCTTTGAGATTAAGAATGTGTCTTCATGTGATTGGAAGCGTGGCTTCAACCAAACTCCAATTCAAGTTGCCAGGCACCAGGAATGTGGGTTCTCTGATCTCCGAGCCATCCTTGGTCTGATTAGCCTGATCCAATGCCTACTGTAACGTCCTCGACATAGGTTTAGTAATGCTATCATCGGCCCATGAGAAAGCCGATGACCCTGGAACTGATGGAGGGTGACCGAGCGACTCTGAACCGTTGGGTGAAGAGTCGGGCGGTCAGTGATAAACAACGCTTGCGGGCGCGTATCGTGCTGATGACGGCGGATGGCTGTTCCACCCAGTCGATCATGCAGACGCTCAAGCTCAGCAATCCCACGCTGAACCTTTGGCGCCGACGCTATATTGAGTGTGGCGTTGAGGGGCTAAAGAAAGGCAAGACACGCCCCTCACGGGTGCCGGCGTTACCAGTGGAAAAGGTCCAGGAAGTGTTGACGCTGACCTTGAGCGGCAAACCCGTGGCTGCCACGCACTGGAGTTGTCGCACCATGGCAAAGCACGTGGGAATATCCAGGATGGCGGTCCATGGCATCTGGCGGGAACATCGCCTGAAGCCGCACCTCGTCAAGGGCTTCAAGGTATCGAACGACCCGCAGTTCGAGGAGAAGTTGCGGGATGTGATCGGGCTGTATCTCAACCCACCGGAGAAAGCCATCGTGTTCTCGGTCGATGAGAAAAGTCAGATACAGGCATTAGACCGCACCCAGCCCGGCCTGCCGATGAAGCCGGGTAGAAATGGCACCCTGACCCACGACTACAAACGTCACGGGACCACGACCTTGTTCGCCGCTCTCAATGTCCACGAAGGGACGGTTATCGGCGAGTGCCTACCCAAGCATCGCCATGACGAATTCCTGCGATTCCTGAAAAAACTCGACCGACAGACCGACAAAGCCTTGGCCGTGCATGTGATCGTCGACAACTACGCCACCCACAAGCACGCCAACGTGAATGAATGGCTGGAGCGGCATCCTCGTTTCCATCTGCACTTTACGCCGACCTCAGCCTCCTGGGTCAATCTGGTCGAGCGCTTCTTCAGGGACATCACGGAAGAGCGCATCCGCCGAGGTGTCTTTCACAGCGTCGACGACTTGGAGACAGCGATCATGGATTACCTGGAGCACCATAATGCCGATCCAAAGCCCTATCAGTGGACGGCCAAACCCGATACGATTTTGGCCAAAGTCGCCAAAGCTAAAGAGACGTTGCGGACGTTACACTAGGTCGACGGAAAAAATTCGGGGTCGACTACAGCGACGACGGCAAACCTCTGAGCGAAGTACAGAACGACTGGTTGGCAAGGTGCGGTCGATCGACGGGGCTTCATTACAATCAACCTATCCTTATCATAAGAATTACTGATTCGATTGAATAGCTATTCTGTGTAACACTTATGCTCAATCTCAACAGAACACCGACGTGGGACCGCGAACTCCATCGAGTACGCACTCATCGGCCGTTCTCCTCCTTCGGCGACCTTCTGGGTCGCTTTTTTTTGCCTGTGATAAGGGCAAAAAAATGCCCGCTGAAACACGGGCGTCTTTATTTTTATTTTTATTTAAATGGCCAACTGTCCCGGGGACTGTTGCGACCGTTTCAGAGCTTATTGTTGTTATTGGCTGCCCTACTGGGCTTCTCCTCCTCCGATTCATCGAATCGACATTTGGGAATGGTTCCCAAGTGCGAGGGGCAGTTTAAAGTAATCACGTAGGGTGTCTAGCCTTTTTTGGCTTTTGATCAGGAAATTCCCTGGATTGATCAAGATTGATCTTTAATAACAGCACGTTATGAGCTTTGCGGCCTAAGTGAAAACGACCATATACCAAGTGTTACGCTCGGTTATTTAAGCCGAAAAACAGCCCCGGCTGACGACCCGGAAATCAGGCGCGGGAACGCTCACCATTGGGCGCCGGCCCACTGATTCGGCTCATGGTTGACTCAACCCAGTCCTCAGCCTGACGATTAAGCTCGGCCACGCCGAGTGCCGCTCCATCCAGTGCCGGGCCAATGTGAATTTCGATGATCCCCGGATACTTCAGGAATCCATTCTTGCCCCAGTACTCTCCCGCATTGTGGGCAACGGGGACCACCGGGCAATGGGCACGATGCGCCAGCATGCCGCCACTCGATCCGTAGTTACCCTTCTCGCCGGGCGCGACCCGAGTCCCTTCCGGGAAGAGCACCACCCAGCGCCCTGCCTGAATGCGGGCCACGCCATCACGCAGAATTTGCTTCAAGGCCTGAGACTTGGCCTGCCGGTCGATTGCAATCGGTTCCAGCGTGGCCATTGCCCAGCCCCAGACCGGAATCCGCAGCAGTTCCTGCTTGAGAATGAAGACCACGGGCGGAAAGATGGCCTGCAAGGCAATGGTTTCAAACGCCGACTGGTGTTTGCAGAAAATCAGCCCCCCCTTGGCTTCGGGAATGTGCTCACGACCGACCACGCGATAGGTGAGATGGCATACATGCTCAAGCATCCACAGATTGAACCTTACCCAAAGATTGGCGGCTGCATAGCGTGACTCAAACGAGAACGGTGTCATCAGCAGCATGACCGGTCCGAGCAGAAGCGTGGACAGGACCTGGCCGGTCAGATAGATGGCAGAGCGCAGTGTGACTCCGAAACTAGCCATGGAGAATATGCTGGGCTGCTTCATAGAGGTTGGAACAGATCGGCACATCCAGATCGGGATGCAGCGCCAGCGTGCGCTCGCCCTTGCCGGT
>JBEBBO010000195.1:0-26893 GCA_041158345.1 Pseudomonadota bacterium
GAGGCTATCCTGAGTTATGGGCTGTCCTTAGCACCCGTGAGAATCGCTCAACGGTCAGCATTTGTGCATTCGCTAACCCATGGTCAGGCGATATCCGAATATGAGCCCTCCGGCAAAGGGAATGCCGAAGTTTCAGAATTGTTTGCTTGGGTCTCGTCCATTCTGGAGATTAAAACCCCTCAAGAGTAGTGTGGATCAGCGAGGCCTTGACCTTCCTTTTCGTTCCGTTGAGAGGATTTTTCTCAAGACGCAAGATGAAGCCCGCAGGCTGGATATACATCCATGACTTTTCGGATGGATGGGTGTGTTTTTGTTGAAATCACCCACGCCTCAGAGCGCAATTTCTGATAACTTGCCGTTTTTTTGTGGCTGGAGTTCGTTTCCTTATCTGCTTGGGTTTCAGGGTCTCAACGACTGTTTGACGCACCCAGGTGGGGGCTGACTCTCTAGCGGATTTGAACGTGGCTCCAGTTGCCTAAGCAACTCCTTAATTTGGAGTCATTGTTGAGGGTGCCGCAGAGCACCCTCAACTTTAATGGAGAAGAGTGTGAGCAAAGAATTTGTTTTCAAGCTGAGTTTGCCCACGGAGTCGGTAATCGAAAAAGCCAGAGCTACGGCAGCAAAAAACGGTGTCATTTTTACGGGAGACCAATACAAGGGAAATTTCTCGGGTATGGGGGTTGTGGGTGAGTATCGAGTTGTCGAGACCAGTCTCAACGTGCATATCAGGAAGAAGCCGATGATTATGACTTGGGGAATGATTGAGAAGAGTCTCAATCAATTTTTTGCCTCGACCTGACTAAGTAGAGCGACACCATTCTCGATTTCGCCAAGAGGCTTATCAGTAGTTGGAATTGACTCGTGGTAGAGAGATGGCGGAATGGCGTAACGCGCAGAGAGGACCAGGAAGCGGAACGTCGTTGAGCCGATTTTTAAGTCCATCAACTTCAGCATGAAGCTGGAACTACTGAAGGCTTGGTCCGGGACATGATCTTAACAATACTTCACTCGATGAGTTTCTGACTGCCACACGAATGTCATATTGCCGTGGCAATCTTGGATCCCCTTATTCTCATTAGGAGTATGGAGATGATTGGAGGCGATGAGCTCAGCGATTTTTCCTATGACGCTGATTTTGAATATTTTGATGTAGCTCTTACAGAGGATATCGATGAAGATTTGATTGACGATGGGATGGCCTCCTACGCCGCTAACCCGGCCCTTTATGATGGATTAACGATCTTGGATGGACTTCCCATTTTAGAGTCACGCCAACGCTGATTGATGAACAGGCTAATACTGAAATTTCTTTGAGCAGCAGAATGCAGGCTTGAATAAAGTCTGTTACGTAAGAAAGCTGTCACATTACCTCCCTAAACTTTGTTCCATGCTGATCTGTCTGTTTCGGAATACTGACATTCCGAGGATGGGCGGTCATTAGGTAATCCCCTATGGTTCAAAGCGCATTTCCCGGTCCACTGCATGAGATACCTTCCCTGGTGTTGTCCCATCGGGGGGTAAGGCATCTGCCTGAAAATGCCTATGCTGAGCCCTCTCCTGTCGCGCTTGAATCCAAGTTGGCTTGCCAAAATCTTTGTATCTATTACGGAGATACCCAGGTCGTCTTTGATGTGGATTTAGATGTCCACAAAAATGAAGTCATGTCTTTGATTGGACCCTCTGGGTCCGGAAAGACGTCCCTTTTGCGGTGTCTGAACCGGATGAACGACCAAATCTCGACATGTCGCGTGACAGGTTCTGTCTGGTTTGAAGGCAACGATATTTACGCAGGGCGTTCAGATGCTGTCGCCACCAGGATGGCAATTGGAATGGTGTTTCAAAAGCCGAATCCTTATCCCAGATCGATCTACGAAAACATCGCATATGGCCTTCGCATTCATGGGCGGGCCGAGTGCGTTGCCGAAGAGCGAGTTCTGGTCGAAAAGTGTCTTCGCCAGACGGGGCTCTGGGCTGAGCTTGGACAGCGTTTGTGGGAGTCGGCTTTAGATCTCTCCATGGGACAGCAGCAAAGACTTTGTATTGCAAGGGTGCTAGCCCTCAATCCTGATGTGATTTTGATGGATGAGCCCTGCTCATCTCTGGATCCGATATCAACAGCCAGCGTCGAGAAATTGATCCGTAACTTAGGCCGTCGCATGGCTATTGTGGTTGTTACGCAATCGCTCCAGCAGGCCGCTCGAATTTCTTCGAAAACCGCTTTTCTTCATCAAGGTCGGTTGATTGAGGTAGGGCCAACGGCACGTTTATTTTCTTCTCCCCGGCACACGCTGACCGAGCGTTATTTGTCGGGCCGGCTGATCTTCTGAGGACTTCAACCATGAGTGATGCACTCGTCAAAGAGCACACCTTTAAACGTTACGATGGCGAACTATCCAACCTTCATCTCATGGTTACTGAGATGGGCGGGATTGTGTTTGATCAGTTGGTTGCGGCGCTTGATGCTTTTTTTCGGCAGGATGCCAGGGCCGCTCGCAAGGTCTTAGATAACGATATCCAGGTTGATCGGCTCGAGGTTGAGGGGGATGCTGAGATTATTCGGGTCATCTCCCGAAACTCACCTATGGCATCCGATCTGCGATTGATTATCACCGTATCCAAAAGCATTAGCGATCTTGAGAAGATTGGAGATGAGGCTGTTCGAATCGCTGGAATTCTTCTGGAAATCAATGACCAAGAGCGGGGCGGCATCAGCCATGAATGGGCTCTTGAATTAAAGGATGTTGGTGAGTTGGCTTTGGCTAACCTGAAGTCGGCCCTGGAGCTTTTTGACGTTTGGAGTGAGGAGCAAGCTTTGATGGTTATTGAAGGCCATCGGCAGATGGATAGTCAGTTTCAGAGGGAGCTTCAGCGAGCAATGACTTGCATTATGGAAAACAAAATGGATTTGGCTCTGGCGGTTTCGTTCGTACTGGTTGCCAAATCGCTTGATCGGATAACGCATCACGCCCTTAATCTTGCTGAGTATGCGCTTTTTGAGATGAAGGGGATTGATGTTCGAGTAATTCAACCCTAAGGGCATGCAGGCATTTAAGGCCAAACTTGGAGTCAGGGCATGAAGTGCAATTGGAGTATCGGTTTTGAGTGGCTGGTGACCAGTGCAGCGGTTGTGGGTGTGATCGTTCTTCTGGTCGCCGGGGAGCCGGAGGAAACAGCTGATGCGGTCCATGCAGGAGCGCAAGCGGCTCCCAGCAGCCGGTAGGGGTGCTTTAATCAAGTTGTAACAATTGCTTTTTAAAATTGATCTTGGGTCTCCCAGAGTCCATTCAATTGGTATTACTGGAAATCATCCCGCTTCCTTTGGGAGCGGGTTTTTTTTAAAGTGGGATTGACCTTCGCAGGACAATGGTAAGGGATTGAAAACGCTGGCGGATCTGGCGTCTTTGCTGCTTCACCAGCCGTTATGATGTCGCCTCAGTGCTCCCGTTGGCCGGGCAAATCAAAACGAGACTTTCCGTCTTTGTCGTGACCTACCTCTGGTGCATTGCAATATTTTCAAGGGTGCGGGGTTCGAAGGAAGTCCCATCATTGGAGCGCGTCCCTCTTTCCTGCGCCCGTCTCTCTCGGTGCATCCTACCCTCCTTTTTTAGCCTCTTTATTTGGGTAACGCCGATCAAGGTCGCACGCAAACCTAGAGATCATTTTCATTGAATTCGAGAAGGCTTTGGGGAAACGTTTCCGGACGGGACGTGAAATTCTATCTCCAAGATCGGGCCAGAGAATCATGATTCCCCCAATCCAGAATGGGGGAATGCCTGGAATGCCAAGCTCGCTTAAAAGCCCTGAAATCAAAAGAATCCAACCCACATCCCTAGGTAGATGAGCGAGTTCTTCGGGGGTTGCAATGTTCGATGGATTGTTCTTCTTCATAAATTTTGGCGCAATGCATCGCTGGTGACTGGGTGTCAGAATAGGGCCAAAATATGACTGGCCGGTGAATGAGGTGAGTCCATGATAAAGCCGCCAAGCCTAATGAGGCTGTCTACCCTAGTTAAATTTTGGACTACTTATGACACGTAACCAGACAAGATTTTGGATCAGACTCTGCCTTTGTGCTCCCATGGCTGTGCTCTTTGTCGCTTGTACGCCCTTCAATCAGGGTATTGATCAGGATTTGAGCAACCAATCCATGGTTTGCAAGGACGGCATTAAATATCTGCCTTTTACCAACGCCAGAGATCAGGCTTACACCACGGAGGGTCGCCCTGAGACCTGCCCGCGGGATCTTTGAGTGCCAAAGGCGCTTATTCTTCGCTCAATCTTAATCTTGGTGTAACAATCGTTTTGTTGAATTGTCATCTCCGAGGCACTGATTTGGTGACCTTGATGATTACCCTGGCTGCAAAGTCACGACGGATTCAGCATGACGGTCAATCGTTACAAGTCCATTTTTATTTCCGACCTCCACATTGGTTCTACGCAATGTCAGGCCGATGTGTTGCTAGATTTTCTGAAATACAACGAGAGTGATGTTCTCTACCTGGTGGGGGACATCATCGACTTTTGGGCTCTTTCCAAGAGGGTCTATTGGCCTCAGGATCACAACACCATTATTCAGAAGATCCTAAGAAAGGCGCGACATGACACAAAGGTGATCTATGTTCCCGGAAATCACGATGAAAATGTTCGGGACTATGACGATCACGTGTTTGGCGATATCGAGGTTCGTAATTCCATTATCCATGAGACGGCCGATGGGAAGCGCTACCTTGTGGTCCATGGGGATGAGTACGACACCATCGCTAAGTATCATCAGTGGATTGCAAAGCTCGGGAGCAAAGGCTATGACTTTCTCCTTGAGGCCAATCGAGCTCTAAGGGCGATTCGCCGATTTTTGGGGATTCAGTCTCATTTTTCATTGGCCGCGTTCGTCAAGTTCAAGGTCAAGAATGCCGTCCAGTTCATCTCGGATTACGAGCAGAGCATCGTCAACACCCTTCATGACGAAGGCCTTGACGGGGTTATCTGTGGGCACATCCATCATGCCGAAATCAAGAAAATGGGCGCATTTACCTACATTAATACGGGTGACTTCGTTGAAAGTTGCACTGCCATTGTTGAGCATGAAAGTGGCGATCTTGAATTGATTCATTGGCGTCCTTCGTATCTCGCGCGTTAATCCGAAATTGTCCGGAGGACAAAGCGATGGATCGTGGTTTTTTGACGATTCTGGCGGCTCAGTTTTTTTCTTCCCTTGGCGATAATGCCCTGCTTTTTGCGGCGATTGCTTTACTGAGATCCATGCAGGCGCCGGAATGGCAGGTGCCTGTCCTGCAACAGTTCTTTGTCTTTGCATTCATTATGCTGGCGCCCTTTGTCGGCGCATTTTCAGATGCATTACCCAAGGGACGCGTGATGTTCATTAGCAACGCCACTAAAACCTTGGGGTGTTTTGCGATGGTAATTGGTGTGCATCCTCTGATTGCGTATGGTCTGGTAGGAATCGGTGCGTCTATTTACTCGCCAGCAAAATACGGCATTCTCACCGAGTATCTTCCTGCCCATCGATTGGTCTGGGCCAATGGCTGGATGGAGGGGTTGACGGTTTTGGCCGTCATCATTGGTGCCATCATCGGTGGTTTTCTGGTTGGGAATCATTTAGACCTTTCGGTCCTCTTGGACCCCCAATTGCTGGATCTACTCGGAGCAGACGCGCAGCCTAAATTTGCGATTCTGGCAGTGCTCGTTCTCTATCTGGTTGCGGCAATCTGGAATATCTATATTCCTCATCTTCCCGTAGAGCATCAGCTGGAAAGCAAAAACCCCATTGGCATTGTTAAGGAGTTTTGGCGTTGTTTTGTCAGGCTCTGGAAGGATCCTCTGGGGCAAGTCTCCCTGGCGGTCACCTCTCTTTTCTGGGGCGCGGGAACAACGCTAAGGTTCATCATTCTTGCCTGGGCGGCGTCAGCGCTCGGGATGGACATGGAACAAGGGACTCATCTCACGGCCTTGGTGGCCGTAGGGCTTGCCATTGGCTCTGTTGCAGCAGCGAAACTCATCCCTCTGGAGCATTCGGTTCGGGTACTTCCTTTAGGGATTCTGATGGGGATTTCAGTGCTCATCATGACGCTGGTGAGTTCCCTATGGGCTGCCGTACTGATGCTGATTTTGATTGGATCTCTGGCTGGTAGCTTTGTCATTCCGATGAATGCCTTGCTTCAGCATCGGGGACACCTTCTGATGGGGTCTGGACATTCAATTGCCGTTCAGAACCTGAACGAAAATCTATCTATCTTGCTGATGCTTGCAGGCTATTCGGCGATGATCAAGGCCGATTTTTCAATCAATACGATCATTATCGTTTTTGGAATCTTCATAGCAGCCGTCATGGGGATTCTCAATAGGGTGCATGGTCACGATCAAGATGATTGATCGGCGACAGACTTGAAGATCCAGATGAATCCGACTCGCCGCAACGATCATTTCCAGCGTCAGGCTGCAATGAAAAGTGGTGCTTTCCCTCTGTCGATGGAGGATGGCCGTCGCGTTCTCATCATGTCGACCTCAGCGGGAGCAGGGCACGTCAAAGCCGCTGCTGCACTTGAGAAAAGCTTTGCTTTGGATGCGAGGGTAGAGGAGGTCATCAATAATGATGCGCTTCGCTATACCAACCGCATTTTTCGTGACTTCTACTCCAAGCTATACGGCTCTTTGGTGAAGTCAGCGCCCAATTTTCTGGGGTGGTGGTACAAGACAAGCGATGAACCTTGGCGCACGGATGCGATGAGGCACATGATCGACCGCTTGAATACGCGTCCTTTGGTGAAATTTATCAGGGATTTTGATCCGCACATTACCGTTTGCACGCATTTCATGCCGGCGGGCATCATTTCACATTTGATTGCGACAGAGCAGATTCAGGCCCAACTCTCGATTGTCGTGACGGATTTTGATTTTCATGCAATGTGGTTATCCCGAGTCTTTCATCGGTATTTCGTCGCGATTGATGAAACCAAGGCGCATTTGGAAATGTTGGGTATCCCTAATGAACGCGTCACCGTATCGGGTATTCCGATTGATGCGGCTTTCAGCTATCCCCTCGATCGAGATGATGCCTGCCGAAAATTTGAGCTGAATCCGGAACGTCCAATTTTACTGTTGTCGGCAGGTGCTGCCGGCACAGAATTAACTGAGTTCATGGTTGAGCGTCTTCTCGATTTGCCTTCAGGAGTACAGACCATTGTGGTCTGTGGTCGCAATGAGATTCTTCGGGAGAGAATCAACAGTCTCAAGCAACGAACGTCTGCGACACTTAGAGTTCTAGGGTATACCGATGACATGCCGACGCTGATGCGCGTTGCGGACCTGTTTATTGGAAAGCCTGGGGGAATGACTTCTGCGGAAGCCATCGCTTCTGGTCTTCCGATGTGCATTGTGAATCCCATTCCCGGGCAGGAAGAGCGAAATAGTGATCATCTCCTGGAGCAAGGCATTGCAATCAAGTGTAATGAGTTGGCCACTTTGGCCTTCAAGGTGGACCGCCTTTTGGACGATCCTCTCCGTTTAGCCAGAATGCGGGCAAGTGCGCTTCGTTTTGCAAAGCCTGATGCTGCACAAACCGTTGTCTCTACCCTGTTGACTGACAATCTGACGACACTCTCGATCACGCCGGATCAGAGATTGTCTATGGCAACCAAGCGAATGAATTCATGAGCCGTGTGAACAGATCCGGTTAATCACGAGGGCATTTGCAACGTGAAGTCGAGCTTATGGTCCCCCGTCTCCTAAGGCATCTGTAGCTTGGCGGCAGGCGAGTTACAAGGTGGACTCGAGGATTTCTACTGTTCCCAATTCTCAAATTTCCTTGAGGGCAGAGCGCCCTTTTCTCATCTCTCGATGAACCGTCAAACTAACTTTTTATGGGGTGTAGCCATCTCGGCTTATCAGTCAGAGGGGGGCTACAACCGTTCTGGTGAGCCACAAACAAACTGGGCCTTAGCCGAAAAGCGGGGCGACGTGGACCCATTGGGTGACGCCACGCGATTTTTTTCTCATTACGAGGAAGATCTTCGTCGCTGTCTCGCTCTGGGGCTTAATGCATTCAGGATGAGTATTGAGTGGAGCCGCGTTCAGCCGACTTGGGAGAGTGGCAGAAGCGCTCCGCCGCCGTTTGATTGGGATGCGCTGCGACAGTATGGAAAAATCTTAGTCGCATGTCGTGAGTTAGGTATCGAGCCAATCGTGACCTTGCATCACTTTGTTCATCCGGCCTGGTTGGGCAGCGACCCGTGGCTGGAAACGGAGATTCAAGATTTCTTTGCAGATTTCGTGAAAGCGGCCGTGTTGGCGCTCAATTCTTTTCTTGTCGCCTCTGGGCATGATCCCATTCGTTATTTCATCACCGTCAATGAACCCAATATGTTGGTGATGAGCACTTATCTTGGTGATCAGTTTCCAACGGAGGCGAAACGTGGGCTGAGCTCTGCCATTTCTGCGCTGACGGCACTCATTCATGCGCATGTCCGGTCCTACAATTTGATCCATGATCTCTATGAATCAGAAGGATGGGGGTCAGTCATGGTCACCTTCAATAACTATACGAGTGATATCTACTGGCTGGACAAGTTTCTGACCGATGTTGTGACGCTTAGAGAGTTGAACGTCTCTCCCTCGAATGTCCGCGCGTATTTTTTAGACAAGGCCCTCGAACTCAATCGTCGGGTCTCGCAATTTGAAGCCATACACATGGGCATCGTCTCACGATTGATCGGTAGGGTCGTGAGACAGGTTGCGGGTGGGTTTGCTAAAAAAGGAATTCAATCAACGGCTTTTGATGAGTTGTTGGATGTCGTTTACAACGCACCCAGAGCGGTCATGCTCGATTACATTGCCTATGATTACTACGATCCATTTTGTGCGCACACTTTTCAAATTCCCAGCCTTTCGCAACTTTGGACCGCCCGTTCGCATCCCTTTGATGGGTTCCGAAATAGCCTTTTCAGTAAATGGTGGGATTGGCGGATCTTGCCCGAAGGACTGCGGTTTTTTTCGGAGTATCTCGCAGAATCTTATCCCGGAAAGCCATTGTTGATTGCTGAAAATGGGATGGCGCATCGTCGTGATCACGACAATCAATCGACGAAAAGGACCGACGGCATGATGCGAAGTGAGTTTATTCGCCTCCACGCTGGAGAGGTCCTTGGATTGGTGCGAAGCGGTGTTCCCTTGATGGGCTACATGTATTGGTCGCTTTTTGATAATTACGAGTGGGGGACATACTCCGCACGATTTGGGCTTTTCAGTCTGGATTATCAGGAAAGCACCGAGCGGTGTGCCGAGGATCACTGGGGCGACCGGCCATCTGAGACCTATGCCGAAATTATTCGGTCAGCTGCAGCCCTTCGCGCGGGCAATTAAACGCAGGGATTCTTCCAGAAGAAGGGGATCGTCGGGACTGTCATCCTTCAGGAAAACCCCTCGAATTCTCTGCTGCAAGCCTTTGAGAATGAGATAGCAAATTTTATTGGCGGCCGTCCGGTAATCAAGACCATCGGGTTCTCGAATGTTGGAAAGACAGTTTCGCTCCGCATCGGTGTTCCCGGGCGTTGGCGCAAGGGTGATGTATGCACCGAGACTATCCGCGGAGGACAGACCGGGTCGCTCCCCAATCAGAATCAGACTGGCTCGGGATCTTAAGGCCGCGCCAATCTCATCCGATAGGGCAACTCTCCCGTTGGGCACGATTACAATCGGACTGGTCGAGAGGCCGGAAGCACTGAGCGAGTGAGTCAGTGCCTCCAGTAATTTCAGGGTATGCGCTTCAACGGCGGTGGTGGATAACCCATTCGAGACGATCAACGCGACATCGGCGCCTTTTCCAGGTGATGATCGCAAAGCCTCACGGCTTTCTTTATTGAGGCTGCGTCCTAAGTCAGGTCGTTGAAGATACAGCGCTCTCGAATGAGCTTGGGAGGTGAGTTGGATCGCGCTGCCGAATCTTTTTTCCACCGCTATTCTGAAAAGTTCGCAGTCCCATTCTTTCCACACGGCATCTCGCGCTTCGGCGTGCGCCAACTGAAAATCCATTATTGATCGTGTTTTTTGTGCGAATCCAGCGCTTCCCTGTCCGATTCGAGCCTGAGTGAACGCCCTAAGGGTGTGCCAAGAATCCATCAGTGACCCCGCTCAATTTGATCGGTGAAACTTTTGATCATGCGTGATCGGTCGGGACTTTGCATAAGGCGTTGGTTGTTTTCAAAAAGCCCCATCTTTTTTAGCCAAGCTTCAAATTCCGGTGCGGGCCTTTTGCCGAGGACTTCTCGGATGAAAAGGGCGTCATGAAATGACGTGCTTTGGTAGGCCAGCATAATGTCATCACACCCAGGGATTCCCATGATGTAGTTGCAGCCAGCAACGCCTAACAAGGTGAGAAGGTTGTCCATGTCGTTCTGGTCCGCCTCTGCATGGTTGGTGTAGCAAACGTCACACCCCATAGGAAGACCGAGCAGCTTTCCGCAAAAATGATCTTCAAGGCCCGCGCGGATGATCTGCTTTGCATCATAAAGATACTCGGGACCAATGAACCCAACGACCGTGTTGACTAGCAGCGGTGAAAACTCCCTCGCGACGGCATAAGCCCTGGCCTCCAGCGTTTGGGCATCCACCCCATGATGTGCATTGGCTGAAAGCGCACTCCCTTGGCCAGTTTCGAAATACATGAGGTTCTGTCCCAGAGAACCTCGATTTTGGGATTCCGCCATCGACTTGGCTTCTCGAAGCATTCCCAGATCGACGCCAAAGCTCTTGTTTGCCGCTTCCGACCCCGCAATGGACTGGAATACCAGGTCAACGGGGAAGCCCTGTTGGATCAGTTCCATGGTCGTGGTGATATGGGATAGGACGCATGCCTGGGTCGGTATCTCGTATGTCTCAATCAGATCCGACATCAGATGAAGGAGCCGGCCCACGTTTCCGAGGTGGTCGGTGGCCGGATTAATGCCGATAACGGCATCGCCACTGCCATAGAGAAGGCCATCGAGAATTGTGGCAGCAACCCCTCGAATATCATCGGTTGGATGATTCGGTTGGAGTCGAGTCGAGAGACGGTTCTCCAATCCCAAAGTATTTCTAAACTGAGTTACGACGCGGCATTTTCGGGCAACAGCAATTAGATCCTGATTGCGCATGATCTTGCTCACTGCCGCTGCCATTTCGGGGGTAATGCCCCAGGCTTGGCCGCTTGGATCTCCGGGATGGCTGAGTAGCCATTCTCGAAATTCGCCCACAGAAAGGCCCCGAATGGGGGCAAAGGCGGCCGTATCATGGCGATCCAGAATCAGCCGCGTGACCTCATCGGATTCCGGGTCGATCAGTGGTTCATCCAGAAACCGTTGGAGCGGGACCTCGGCAAGACACCTTTGAGCGAGAGCCCTTTCGACTTCGGATGCAGCAGCAAGACCGGCCAGTTCATCGGCAGATCGTTTGGGACTTGCCTTCGCCATGAGGGATTTCAGGTCCCCGAGAGAGTAGTGGCGTCCCTTGTGGGTTGTTGCGTAGGTGCTCTGCATCGCCGCCAATCCTCTGAATTGCCTGAATGACAATTTTATCTCCGGAGTGTGACAGCTCCGGGAAGATTAGGCGGCGTCCTGAATGGGTTTCTTTTCAGGGGTGGCGGTCTGCAGGCCCCAGGTATTTTTCGTAGGCCCCGATCCAATTGCTCCGAATTTCCTCCTGAGCCTGCGAAAGGCTCAGTTCCCCCTTACAGACTTTCTCGTGCAGGATCCCTTCAAGATAGTCCTTTCGACGGGCGGACCATTTGCTGATCAAAAGCTGGGGCCAGATGTTCTTGGCATCGGTTGGGTTACCGCCCAGGGACAGTGGGATGAGATGGTCCATCTGATAGTGCTTGGTATTCTCGTCGGGATACCCGTAAGCGGTGATTTGCTCCTTTTCTGTTTTTTCCAGAAAAGATTTGGGTGGCATGTGACCCTCGGTCCATGTGAAATGCCCCGCTTTGCATATGCTTTCTTGAATATTGGATTGGATCACTTCAGGATCTAGCGCGCCCGGCGTCAGAGAGGGGTCTGGAAGATCTCCTGCCCAGACAGCCGTGGATCCCATCAGGAGGACGAGGCAAAGAATCGGTTTTTTTGGCATGTCAGTCTCCAAAGTCTGCTTAAGCATTAAACCACAAAAACAATATGGTTTATTGCGGTGCTCGCATGACCTATGAAGTGGCAGAAAGCAATCTCAGCAGCTTTCCCAAGTGATCGCGCCGCAGCGGGGCTTACCTTTGGAGGGGGCCTCGGCATCGCGTTGAGACTCAATCAGGCCGCAGCTGGTGAGACTTAAAAAGAGTAGTGCCCAAATGGATGATTTGAAAATGCGGACTGATTTCATGTCGATTGCTGGGACTCTTCTCGGGAGTAGGTCAATTTTGGAATACTAGCATGGGTGTTTGTACTGCATCTCAACGTGAGATTTCCTTCGTTAAAGGCGAATGAAGAATACTTCGCTGTGCGGAATAGGGGGTATTCCTTGGGCTTATTTGGCTACAAAACAGGCATATTCCGCTTCGCACTGAATTCTGTAGGACGTTTCTTTCCCGCACCCACTGATTCTGATCCTGTAATTGGCCCAAACAGGACCCATGGGGGCGCCCTCCACATTTCTTGCAGAGAGTTCCTCAGTCTTAACATTCGAGCAGCCAAGATCTTTCTGACCGGTCCTTTGGGCCAATGATTCTGCCGAGCCAAGGTCATGACTCAAAAAACGATTGTCGAGTGTTGCATCATGCTGGACAGCGGCGCAGGCGCTCAGAAGTAGCATCGCAAAGAACAGAAGGGAAGTCAGCGGGAGATTTAAGTACGTCATCATTGGGTCGTCTTGAGGGGGGGGCTTTGATCAGAAACGGGGGACTTACCAACCCATGAACACGGAGGCCGAAATCGTATTCAAGCTGGTATAAGAACTATAGGAAAGATCGGGTTTGGACTTATTCGCCACGAGGTTCATGTAGCCAAATTCAAAACGGGTATTCTCGTTGAAGATCCAGCTGACGCCTGCAAACGCTCGATTTTGGTTGAAGCCAGAATACCCCCCATTTGGATTATTGACGACATTGTTAAGATTGAAGAAAAACTCATCCCAGAGCACGAGGCCCAATCGAGGCTCAAATTCAAAGGGATGGATGAGCTTGATCAGGGTGCGAGGACGGATTCCCGGGGCATCGCCCCGAACAAAGCGCATTTCGACCATTTCACGTAGCGTAACAGTGCCGATTTTGGTGGGGAATATGTAACGAATAGCCGGCCAGGCATCCTGTTCACCGTTGTAGCCTTGGCCGTAATTTTCTGTCGGAAGATAGGTGTAACCGGCCCAAAGGGTCAGGCGATCGGTTACAGCGTAACCCAGTGCAGTTCGGAGCATCCCTTGATAGAAGTTCATGTTCTCCATCGGGTTTGCGTCATTGAATCGACCTTGAGATTCCAACCAGAGGCGTGTTGAACTGAGCCCGTCGTTCAGATTGGAAAAGTTGCCCTCAGCAACCGCCTGCGTCCAAAACCCGGTTGACTCGGTGATGCCCTTGGGTGGGGGTGCTGCTTCCAACGGTTGTGCTAAGGTCCAAAACAGTAGTCCAAACAGCCAAACTGCAAATTTCTTGCAGGTGTTTGATGGGCGTGCCGAGGTGAGGGCAAAGAAGTGGCCTTTTACCGAAAAGTCGGCAATCGGTTTTGTGTGGGGCAAACTAAGTGGCCTTTGGGTGATTTTTGTCATTAAAAGTCACAAGGTGCGCTTGAATCATTCTTAAATTACGGCCAACCCTTCTCATTATCATGTGTGAAAAATCATGACCAAAGTTTCGAGTGACCTGATTTGGGTCGATCACATTGTCACAAGCTATAGCATGCATGTCATCGTGGCTTCGATCATTTTGTCATGCCTCGGACAGATTGCCTTTCGAAAACTCTTGGGGCGAAAGCGTCTCAGTTCTTGTCATGAGGTCGGGGGATATTACTTCTCCGTTGTAGGAACTTTTTATGCAGTTCTGGTGGGCCTCATTATTTTTGATGCGCAGGCGCGATTTGACGATGCCAAAACCGATGTTGAGAGTGAAGCCAGTGCGCTTTTCATGATTCATCTGCATGCGGCCCGCTTACCCCAACCCCAAGGGGCCGAAATTCAGTCACTGATCAAGACTTACGCCAATCAAGTCATCGTCAGCGAGTGGGAGACGATGAAGAATGGACATCGTGACGATGTGGCACGAGGTCTTTTGGTCAGCGTGAGCAAAAAACTAGATGCCATAGAGCCTAAAACACAGGGGCAGGAGACAGTCTTTGATAAGGTGCAGGATGAGCTGAGTCTGGCCTGGACCATGCGACGCCAGAGGATTAGCCATGTTGAATACCGCTTGCCGGATCTTGAGTGGGAGGTTCTTTTGATCGGTGGGCTTGTCACCGTCGTCTTCAGCTATTTTTTTGTCTTAGAAAGTTTGTGGATGCAGGCAGCGATGACTTCACTCATGTCGCTAGTGATCGCTTTTAATATCTATGTGGTTGTCGAACTCTCCAATCCTTACCTTGGAAGAATTGTTGTATCGAAAAAGCCGTTCCAGGTAATTACGGCACAAATTGAAGTTGATTAGTCAGGTTGGGTGCTTGGCGCACAAGATTGAATTGCCGCTGATGGAGAGCGGCAATTCCCGCACTGGACAATCAATTACTTGAATGTAGCTCCGACTGTTTTTGCAGCGGTCATAGTCACAGAACAGCTACCGGTCCCCGAACAGGCACCCGTCCATCCTCTGAATCGTCTTCCTGCTGACGGGGTTGCGGTCATTGTCACCTGCGTTCCCGCGTTAAAAGCAGCTTGGCAGCTTGCCCCACAGCTAATTCCCAGAGGACTGCTGCTGACGCTCCCACTTCCTGACTTATTGACCTTGAGTACGAAGGTCGATGGGGCAAAAGTGACTGCCACGGATTTTGAAGCCGCTAGGCTGACTGAACATGTCGTTCCATTACTGCTAGTGCAGCCAGACCAACCGCTAACACCATTGCCAGTAGACGGTGCCGCTGTCAGGGTCACGGTCGATCCTGTTGCAAAACTGGCTGCGCAAACCGTGCCGCAATTGATCCCTGCAGGTGAACTGGTGAGAGAACCGCTTCCCGTTTTAGAAACGCTCAACGTGCTAATAGCGGGGGCAAACGTTGCTGCAACGGTTTTTGATGAATTCATCGTGAGGGAGCAGCTTGTGCCGCTTGCCTTGGTGCATCCTGTCCAGCCCGACATCACGTAGCCGGTGTCTGGAGCTGCCGTCAAGGTGACGCTGGAGCCGTTCGCGAAACTTCCCGTGCACGTTGCGCCACAGTCAATCCCCGCGGGGCTACTGGTGATTGAACCATTCCCTGTCTTGGAGACGGTCAGGCCGTAGTTCGAAGGTGCGAAGGTGGCCGCTACGGTTTTGGCTGCGGTTAAGGTCACGCTACACGTTGGCCCTGAACTGCTTGTGCAGCCGGACCAGCCACTAAAAATATAACCGGCCGCTGGTATTGCCGTGAGGTTGATCGCACTCCCTGATGCATACGTTGCACTGCAGGTGGCGCCACAATCAATGCCTGCCGGTGCGCTGGTGACGCTTCCATTACCGCTCTTCGATATCGTAAGCGCGAAAGATGGCAGGCTGAAATTGGCGGTGACAAGGGCTGGATTAGCCATATTGACCGCGCAAGGACTGGTCGACCCCGAGCAAGCGCCTGACCAACCAATGAATTGTGCGCCAGTTGTCGGTGTTGCCGTCAGGCTCACGGTTGTTCCTGGCGCAAAGCTGGTGTTGCAATTCGTTGTACAAGAAATCCCGGTTGGAACACTCGTGACAGACCCGCTTCCGGCGACACTCACGCTAAGGGTATTGGCTGCTGCGGTCACCCAGGTTGAGGCGTAACCCACCCGAGAACTCTGACCGTTGGGGTCGTATTTGATCTGCATGTAGCCATTGTTTCCCCAGCCAGGGCCCCAGGAGTTTCTTAACAGCCAGCTTTGAGTTGAATCATCCCAGCCGACAAGCAAGACGGCATGATTCACTGAACCATTACAGGCATTTGTGGTGGGGCTATAGACCCCAGAGGAGGCGCCATAGCTGTACCAACCGCTGTCGACACAGACGGAGGTAGCCACCGCACCATACGTCATGATGGCATTCTGAATGTCGGCTGTGGCTCCAATGCTATTGGCAATCGGCGCTACCGACCCCCAAGAACCTGAGCGAATTGGATGATTCTGGATTGCCTGACAGGTCCCGTTGGAGGCGCTGTAGGGAAGGTCGGACTCGTTGACCGCGCCAATAAACAACTGGCTGTTGGCTAGGTTTCCAACATGATAGTGGTGCGTCCACCAGCCACCGTTGCAGTTGTAACCCTCCTTGTTGCAGGACACCAGAAATTGTTCTGAGAGATCGATATTGCTGGAGGATTTTAGGCCTGCCTTGATGGCGGCGACTTCCTGAACGCCAACCGTTGCAAACGCCCAGCACGAACCGCAAGCCTTTTGATCTCGAATGGTGCTAGGAATTAGGTTGAGCGATCGTGCATCATAGGAGGATGGCACGGCAGCGAGCGCCCGGCTGGAAAGGGTTGATCCGGGCAAGGGCGATATGCCACCCGATGCTCCCGCGTTAGGAGATGAAGGGGTTGCTGAGGATGCCGCTACTTCCGGATCGACCAGACGAATCCGTCCATCACCACCGATTTGCGAGACCTTCAGTGTGAGTTTGGTCTTGAGGGGGGAAGACTCAAAAGGCCGGCGGTAGGCGAGGCGGGCCGACCCTAGGTTTGATTTGGCCTTAATTCTGAGATGGCGGATCGCAGGCGCACCGAGCGTTCTGGAAGGGGTGTCGGGCGCTTCGTCGTTGACTGAAATCGAATTGACTCCCTTATCGGCAATATCCCATTGATAGCCCGTGCTAGGGTTATATTGGAGGTCTAGGACCAATCCTTGGCTGTCTTTGGGTACATCGACATCAATTTCGGTCGGAGAATCAAGGATTTCAAGCTGAGAGCTAGCATTGCTGAAGAGCAGTTGTTGCAACTCCGTGGCGCTGTTGGTTCCAGAGGCCGTCAATTTTCCGCTCACCATCTGATTTTGAATGCCGTGGGCGCGGAGGCCTCTCGATACTTCCCCCAGACGTGTTTGTCGGACCAGTGACTGCGAAGGATCACCGGCGATCTCAATCTGCCAAAAGAGCTGCGAATCTGTGCTGGCTGCTATTGATCCGATCGGAAGGCCCCAAAACAGGGTATAGGAGATAAGGCGCCTCACGATGGTATGCAACATGGCAGAGTCTCGAAATGGTGGTCGGATGAACTGATACCAGCCAGGGCTATAAAGCCCTTGAGGCGAATCATCTCATTGCTCTAAGTGAATTTTAATAGGCATTCAAAAAAACAGCCGATTTCGTGGAAATCAGCGATAAAACCGGTGGCGTAGCAATTGCTACGATCTGGTTGGCTATTGGGTTGTCTTGACGCTTAATTATCGGCATCGATCCGAGCCATGGCCTCTAGAGCCTTCAAATAAGGTTCGGTTGAGACGCTGATTTCACCCCTTATGGGGTTGTCGAGGACGGCGATAAGGGCAATCATTCCGGCTAAGAAAACCACATAAAACCCGGTCATGAGTAGATGGATGCTGAGCGACGGAAGATGGAAGAAAAAGGTGATGGGAATCGTCAAGAATGCGCCGCCGATGATCACGAGCCACAGTGCACTTGGGATCCCGATATCTAGGCCATTCACTCGCATTCTTCTGGCTTCGACCATATCAGAGAATGCGGAAAGCGCTTCGGCATAAATTGCGGGTTGGTTTTTCGCTTTGGGCTCGTAATTCGCAAGCTTTTTGTGAAGGTCACTAATCAAATGGACCCCGCTCATCGGGGCCTTCCCCAGCTTATGTGCAGGCCACGAAACTTCGATGATGTCCTTGGTGTAGGTTTTGATCCCTTCAAGAATGACCTTGTGGGATGGGTCTTGCAAGACGTTCACACAACGGTAAAGCTGAATGAGCGAGGAGGCCTCCTCGTCCACAAGCTCATTCAACTTGTCATAGTTTTGCCAAGCGGCAACAGCCACCAACCCCAAAAGAAGCCCATACAGCATTCCAACAGCGCCAAAAATTGCGCTAACGGCTTGGTCTGCCTCGTGGGATTTGTGGAAATGTCTCCGAATGATTCCACGAGTGGCAATCAGTGCGGTGAGTGATATGAGCAGGAATATGGCTTTGATGCCCAAGCCAAGTTGAAGGCTAGGCATATCGTAAATCCAGTACATATCCATGAGGGGACCTGACTCTTTTTATTGAGGCGGATTAAAAGCGGCCCTCGGATTAGGCCTTTGCGCTAATTGCTGATTTTATGAAAGGCTCTGGACCCAGCAATATGTGCTGGGTAGGTTGCTGAATGGCCGCTTTTTGCTGGCCATTCAATCCCCGCAACACCTAGATATCAACTAATTATCACAGGCGAAAGTGTACCCGATGACCTCGACCATCACGATGATCAGCGAAAAAAATCTTGCGTGTGATAGAACCATCAGCTTTGCCTGATGGGGTATGGGTCGGCAAAGGAAAAAATAAAGGCCCACCGCGGTGAGCCTCTACTTATGAGATTGGGATGGTGGGTCGTGTGGGATTCGAATCCACGACAACAGCATTAATTTGAAGGACCGATTTTTTATTGTACTAGAGGGTAGATTCCCCTACGGAAATAGCGTCCCTGAGAGGCGGGCGGATTCAACGTATATCGATGGAACGTCCAGTTTCCGCTCTGACAGCCTTGATAGACAGATCGCGACTTGAAACTCCATAGCATGCATGTCTTGAGCCAGTATAGGCTTGGGATTTAACCACTCCTTGGTTCGAATGGCCGCCATTTCACCAAATCGTCGTGGGGATTGTTCAATGGCAAGCCCACCCCCATTGGTCACATAACCTGCTTCAATCCCAATCGGGACTGGTCTGCTATTCACTTCGGTCCAATTAATAACTTCCCGGAGCGGGACGATCTCTGATTCCCCCCCCTTTTTTTCCATCATCGGGGCCGTATTTAGCACAAGAAGGACATCAACATCACGATGGTCCTCGATAAACTTCTTCCAGTCTGTGAAATTGTCGACCAGCGCGGAATCGGACAGAACGTGCTGACTCCATGAACAGTTTTTCAATTGGTTCATTCGGGCGCGACCGCTGGGATTGTCAATCCCTATGACGCCGTATTTCAACTTGCTCTCCGGAAAAAGAATCGAGATCAGTTCATGAAAAGGTTCCAAGCGGAGCTGTTCCACAATGCCGCTGATCTGGTCGTTTCCGATATAGCCGTAATAGTCAGGGGATTGATCAATTCCTACGAAGAGGAGGGAAGTCGTTTTGACGGATGCCAAAGTCCTGCCAATCCGATCATTAGCAAGATCATCCACCAGAACGATAAGATCTGGATCCTCAAGCTCGATCGTTCGGAGTGCCCCCAAGGTTTGGGTTTCAAAGCCGGGATGCAGGTCCTGTTCGAGTGAATGCCATGACACCTTGGCGAGGATGTGTTTTTCATTTAAGGCTCGCGACCATCCCGCCTTGAACTCCCGTGAGCGGGTGCTTTCTGCGCTTTGACTTTGAATGATCAGAATCCTCGGGCGATTAGCAACAAAAAATACCAGGGATGCCGCAGCGGCGAGAATGAAAAGGCACACCATTTGACGTCGAGTGGAGATCATAAAATGCCAAGCCACTGCCAATAAGGAATCGAGAGAAATGCGAGAACAACGCGGGAAAGATTCATTCCCAAGTTATAGAAATTGAATCGATTCGATATCAGGACCTTTGAAAGAGAGGAGGACTGTGTTTGTGACCATGTACCGCTTTGGTAGGGCATGAACCAGATGTCGCTGAGAAAGCCGCAAACAAAGAGTGAAACCCAGGGACTGATGTGATTTTCGATTGCAATGGGATTAAAAAGCGTTGTCACCAAAAGCGCACTGGGCGGTCCTGGCAACATAAATCGGATGGGTAAAAGGACCGCAATGATGGCTGTGATGAATCGCCACGGACTTCCTTCAATCCATAGGGTGATGGGTTGAAGTGATGCCAGAATGGCTCTGTCGACACCTATATCCTCAGCAATCCGAATCAAACATTGACTGCCCATCAGAAAGAAAATCAATGGCCAGTCGATACTCTTTCGAAATCCTGTTTTACTGATGATGCCGAGCGAAAGCAGTGCAAACAGAGTCAATCCTGAAAGCGAGCTGACGGGGATGTGGTGATACTCATAGGTCACTGTTCCGAGGATCAGAAGAACAATGGACATTCCCGCAGCCCACTCTTCAAAGGTAATGGGCCCTAACACCGTGAGACCTTCTGCAATCAACTCCCTGCCCACGGGATTTGAGGTTTCGGGTCGGTAGCAGAGTTTTGTGAATAGTGCATGTGCGAACCACATGCCAAAGGTCACCAGAACCGATGCTTGTAACCAGAAAAGTCCATTGAATACGGCATGGGTCTCCGTTGGCAACAATGGAAACAGCGCAATTGTTGTGGATTTGCTGGTGGGTAGCAAGTTGGAAAAAATGACTGATGCGGAAAAACAGGAGGTCAGGACGGATGTTGCCGCGATTGGATACCGATGAAGTCTAGCGAGACTTGCGATTTCTTCCATGATCGGAAGCAACAAGGCCATACGGCTGTTGTTACTGGGTATGACGGGGGAGATCAGAAGGCCAAGTAGCATTGGCATCTGAAGTTGCCACCCGATCTTTTTGGGGAAGACCTGTAGAAACTTCAAAAGCATTCTGAAGCTCAATCCACTGGACAGAAGAACGGAGCCGATGACCAAGACGCAAAGCAGTTCTAGGAACGAGGAAGACGCGAATCCGGACAGGGCCACTTCAGGGGAGGCAAGGCCAGTAAAGATGGTTGCAGAAATGCCAATAAAGGGGGGAATGAACTGATCGACTAACGCGAAGAACCAGAGGATGACTACTTCTAGCATGATCGCAGTGAACACAGCGATGCTCGTGTCGATTCCCTTTAAGGACAGCCCGAAATAGAGGAGCCATGGCGCCAAAATTGCCGTAAGCCAGCCGATCCATTGAAATCGGCTGAGCCGATCTTTTCTGTTTTCTGGTCTTTCATTGCTCCGATTGTAGGGCTCCAGTGTGGCGTGTAATCGATTCGACAAGATGTTCAGGGCGCGATCCTTAACATGGGGATGTTCTTTGCCGAGTAATTGCGTTTCATCCTGTCTTAACATCCACCCCCGGGTATCATCGGTCGCGATAACCGTAAATAAATTGCGGGCAAAGCCTGCGAGGGATTCTTCGCCACATTCAGAAGGGCGGGCATCAGGATGAATGGGCGGATCGAAATGAAGAGAGGATGAACTGGGGTCGAATCGGTAAAAACCCTCGCACGGCTCGCCCGCTTCCTGAATGATTTCACCCTTTCGGAAGGTGCAGGCTTCGAACCGATTCATGATCCTTGCCCATTGTTGACGAGGAAGTCCTGAGAGGGCTTGGCTTGAAGCAAGGAGATCCAGTTTTGCTTTCAGAGTGTCACTGGCAATCTGACTCGCCAGAGCAGGGTCATTTGAAGATCTGGTCATGGGTATGACTCTTGAAACGTCACTGTTTTACTCGCACAGATAGCAACCCAGTTGCATTGGAGTTGCCCCATTTCTCAGGAAGCCAGCTCTTGCCGATCAGCCTGAGCCCTGCGCTGATGTTCAGAAGCGACTGATTGACCTCGAAAGTTATGATGTAGGGGCGAATCGAGGCTTGATTATCGAGAGGATCTCCCACTCTCAACCAGAATAAGTTACGGTCATTATGACTGAGCGTGACATCCAGACCGCCTGGTCCATAGTTCTCTGGTGTGAAATCGCTTACGGAGTTGATCTCTCCATTCTTTCCCCACCAATAGAGAGAAATCGTCCTTGTTTCAAACGCCGATGTCCAAAGCAATGTGCCTGATGCATTGGCGGTAGCCCAGCACGGGTCCTTTAGGTTTGGCCGAACGATTTGAGAAACTCGCTCAGGGACACCATCCCGGCTGAAGGTTAGGCTGGCGACCCCGGGTAAAGAATCGTCAGCCAGTGTGACCCCTAATTTGTATGGGTTTAGACGTCCTATGGCGCCCCCTAGTGGATTGCTAATCGCATTGAAGGTGCCCGTTCGACTCATGGAGCCATCAAGGCCAAGTTGAAAGGTATCAACTTCTGAGGTACCACTGAGTACAACCGAGAAGATCGGGCTTCTTGATGTGCCGATGATATCGACTGGAACGTCGCGAGGGAGGTAGGTATAACCTCCCCGAAGCGGAACTAAAGCACCTGTCGAGAGTATTCTGAACCCTTGTATATTAGGATTAATTGGTGATTTCGGATTGACGTCACCCTGATTTACGACGATTAAGCGATCTCCAATGACAGCAAGACTGACGGGATGACGCCCTCGTGAAGCCGTCGTTGTAAGAAGGGTGAGTGAGCCTGAACGGCCAATTTGGAACACGGAAATCGAGTCATCTCCTGCGTTGGTGGCAAAGAGGTGTTTTCCATCACTGGCAAGGGCGTGCGACTGGTTTCCATCGATGCTCCGGTCCCCCTTGCCTCCGGTAAGATAGGAGGCAACATAAATGAGAGGTGCTACCTGATTCGCTTGCGTCAGAAGCGCAACTTCATTGTTCGCCGCTTCATTCGACTGGACATAAACCGCATTCATTCCCATCACATCAAATGCGGTTAGAAAGATTGACGCGGTAAAGAAAATGACACGAATCATTTTTGGCGCTTGTCGAGTCAGAGGCATGTGAAGTTGAGTTCTCGATTTTAAAGGATAAGGATATTATGACTCTGATCGTCCAATCTTATGATAGATACTTCGTGCGACAACTCTAATGTACCTGAGTCGATATATCTTTAGCGTCGTTATTTCGCTTCCATTTATTCTGGTGTTTAACCTGCTGCTCATGAGTTGTCTGATCGTGCTGGTCAATGAGGGATTGCATGTCGAGTGCGTGACTCAAATCAAGCAGCTTCGCCTCGAAACGCTCTCATCCTTGTTGGTTGTCTGGGGCGTCATCCTTGAATCACGAGAGAATATTCTGAAATCTTCGCAGAAGCTCACGGCTAATCGACTGGCAGCCTCTTCAATACAGCATGACATCGAACTCTATGGCATCAGTCTCATTGCGTTGGGGCTGATCATTGAGGTCATTGACTACGTGAATAGTCAGTTTCAACTCAATGAGTTCAATCTCATCGCACTGGAGGTATCGGCACTCGTTCAATGGATCGTTTTTGTCATCATCCTCTCTGATACCACCTGGTTGTCGTGGAAATTGTTTTCAGTTCTTTGGGGAAGTCGCCGTCAAAAAACATGACGTAGTGGCAGATCAAAAGACTCAAATCATTCAAATGAGAGGATCTCTCGGTGATGATGGCTCGTCATCTTCGGTTTACAGCAAGAGACGCTTGCAGGTTATATTTCCTGTTTTCGGTTCGTTCTACTCGGGCCTTAGCAGAACCAAACACTTTTCGCCGAGGTACGGCTATCGATCCGCCCTTGTCACCCTGTTGCTCGGTTTTCCTCTCTGCCTTTCTGCAGCGGGAGATCCTCCAGCAGATCCTTATCTGAGCTTGAAGTTCGATGGTTGGATCGAAGGTGGGAGCTATCTCAATCTTTATGGCCAGCAAGGGGAGTTCAATTTCGGCCCGACCGATTCGAATTCTGCTCAAGTCGTCAATCTTGATCAGTTTTACTTGTCTTCGATGATTCAATACCACTTTGACGATGGATTGGATCTTGGTTTCACTTTAGACAATCTAGTCGGCACGGATTGGAACGCCAGTTACAGCTATGGCTTTCTGGATGGCGCATTCCGATGGAATGAGATCGGATGGGACCTACCTCAGGTATTTCTGACCTTGAGGGCAAATGAGAGTTTGCAGCCAAATTCCGAACTCAATGTCGGGAAGATGTTCACACCCTACGGCTTCGAGGACGTTAGGGCTAGAGAGCGGCCCTTATATTCCACAGGGTACCTCTACAATTTCATCTACCCGACAACCCAGACAGGTATAAGTTACGAGTGGGAATTGACCGATGGGATTTCGTTATACCAGGCACTTACGAATGCGCCTGATATCTCTGCTGCCTATCTTCTACGACCCACCTACCTGGCCGGTGCGTCCTATCAGGACAACAGCGATCGTCCGACCAATCTTGCGATTTATGTGAGTTATGGTGAGGGACTGATGCGGATGGCAACGATCATGCAATCCGGCGTTCCTTTTGTACCCAAGGACCTTGATTCGTTCAGCAATCCAGAGCTTGGACGTGTTTTGATTGTTTCGGAGTCTTTGGAACAGACATTGTCTGAGCATGTGACCTTGAATCTTGATCTGACCCAAGGCTGCGTCAGCCACTCAAAAACGCTCTATGCGCATCAACCCGGAACCAGTGGAGCCTGGCTCGGGGGTGGGCTTTGGCTCAAGCACGAACAACTGGCGCAGGATCTGACAGGCGTTGTTCGATTCGAAGTTCTCTACAACAGCCATGGGGTCGCAACGGGATATGACGGAACCTTTCTCGAGACCACCATAGGCATCGCCTACAATCCGATGGCGTATCTGACATTCCGCCCCGAGCTTCGGTATGACCGGGCCTTTGGATCCTCTCCTTATGTCAGTGCAACGTCACAGCAACAATTCTCGATGAATATCGATGGAATTCTGAGCTATTGAAGAGAATTCCATGGTAAGGCGCAGGCTGTAAATCCGTTGCCTTACATAAGATCAAATCGGGCAAGGTTCATCACCTTAGTTGAACCCCTTACGCATTGCTGATTTCCATCCTTAGAGCCATAAGGCCTCGGAAACGGGGCGCACTTCCGAATTTGACCCGCGATTAAGATCTACTGAAGTTGCTGTCTATTCGCTCACCCGATCATGTGCGCCATGCGCTTTACCTTTACCAAACGTTTGTTTGGCCGCCGGCGATGAGTGCGGCTATTTCTTCATCATTCATGGCCATGTGCCGAAGACTTCGCGGATGAGTTTGGCGACAGCAATCGGGTCTGATTTTTCGTTAGGTCCCGGTCGCCAAGCGTTCCTTTAAGCTGGCTTTTGGGATCGAGTCGTTCCGATGTGAGCCAGTGCTTTTCAGGGCCCCTGCAGTCTCCATATGGCATCCAAACATCCTCACGGCCCCCGCCCTCGGCAAAGCCGAATGTTTTGAAACTCATGGATGCCAGTGCTACATTTCCTGTGAGTACCATGAGGTCGCCCCAGGATGGCTTCCTGTCGTGCTTTTGGTTGATCGGCCAGAGTAGTCGGCGGGCCTTATCCAAGTTGGCGTTATCCGGCCCATTCTTCAGGGGCTCAAATCGCTGTATCCCGCCAGTAGCTCCCCGCGCCTATCCATGGTGCGAGATGTACCTGGACTATGCCTGGCCATGCGAATGAAGAAAGGGACATGGTTTTCATTATTGTCGGGCCGCCAGGCTTGGCCGGTGTTGAAAATCGTTTATATATCCTTCTTGAGCTCAACGAGGCCCAACGTTTTGAATTCTTCGGGATATTTGAATTGCTCGCCGTAGGGATTAGCGTTTAACCGATTCTGTCGACGCGGACTAAGGTCCAAATACGTTGGCCACCAGATTCGATTTGTCGGAGCATGCGCTGCAAGCTCCCTCGGAGAAATTTCTACCGCGGTAATCGGCAAACCGAGAGTCAATGTGATAGCGGCATACAAAAATGTGGGTCTCATCGAATGCTCTCCATTATAAGATCCTGGAAATCTCAGGTTCCCCCGGCAAGAAAGCATTTTCTGAAGATTAGGATGAGGTGCCTCGCGGGTATTCTTCTTATATTTGGTTGTACCACTCCATCCTTTTCCGGCGATGACAGGGCTGTTTTGGGAAGCCTTAACGCGGACTCCGAATTGGCAAGCTTTCCAAACAGTGCCACTACATTGCCCGGTGGAACATGGTCTATCGAATGGTCTACGCTTAGCTATACGGATGGTTCAAAAGTCACTGCACCAATGGGCTCATCGGATGTGTTAGTGCGCTACGGCATCGTAGACCCTTTGGAGTTTCGCATTTATACGCAAGGTATAACCGCACAATGGGGATCAAACCCCGCAGTAGGTTTTAGTCCTCTAACCTTCGATGTTAAAGCACGCATCCTTGAGCCCGTGGAGGACTACCCCTGGATACCGGCCCTTGCATTTGAATCAGCGCTTCAGACCCAATTGCTTGGATCGGCCCCATTCAATTCGGGTACCGAGCCCACATTCACGCTGAATGTTGACCAACCCCTGGGACAATTTCTCTTCCAATACAACTTGGGGACGATGCGCTATATGTCTCCTTGCAAAGCAAACCAAATGGATTGGAACCTAACCTACTCATGGTCCATTGAGCATGATGTTACCGATGCGGTGACCTTATTCATTGATGGATTCTATGGGGGTTCTGTATTGCCAAAAGTAACAACAATGTCTGACGTCACCACTGGGGCCTGTATTACCTCTGGAACACCGACCAATGGCCAGGGAAAGAACGGACACTTGTTTGGGGAAAACATGGTCGGAGGCGGGCTGTTCTGGAATGTCACTCCTGGGTTCGGGACTTACATCAACGTTGCTGGAGGAACTAACAGTGACTCCCCGGGTTTCATGAGTTACATCGGCTTCTTATTTACCCCCCGGGCCTATGATGAGGATCTTCAATAGCCCGCGATGCATCAGGGGTCAAATTTATCCATATATTCCATATATGGACGCCCCTACGGTGCGCAAGTGATTTTTCTGGTTGCATAAAGTAGCGATTGCATTCGTATATCCGGGCTCTCTGGTGTGATGATCAATCACGGCCCCTGATGGAATTTGCTGAC